>JBDUEM010000233.1:0-12565 GCA_040002435.1 Bryobacteraceae bacterium | reverse complement strand
TTGTGGCTCGACCCTGATGAATTGCGGCGTACGTGGGGTTCAATCGAGCGCATGATGGGGTGTGTAGTGGAACGGAAATGCTTGGAGGCGTGTTTATTCTTTGAAGAATCGCAGCAGCCTACGTGGCCGCATGACATGCAGAGCCGCAGATGCACCCAGCGGTCTCCCATCTTCAGGCATTCTTCACAGCCCTTGGTGTGGGCCGTTACGTCTTTGATCTCGTCGAGATGTGTACACGTCTTCATGCTGCTCCCTCCTGGGTCTTTTGCAATGGCAGCCAAACCTGAAATCGGGTTTGGCCTGGGCGTGATTCTACTGAAACGCGGCCATGGTGACTTCGAACGATGCGGTAGACCGTATCCAGTCCAAGGCCAGTTCCCTTCCCGACTGGTTTGGTGGTAAAGAATGGCTCGAACAAGCGCTCCTTGACCTTGTCCGGAATACCGGGCCCGTTGTCGATGACCTCGACGAGGGCCTGGTCCAATTCCCGGGAAGTGCGGATTGTCAATTCGCCGGCGCCGTTCATCGCGTCGATCGCGTTATCGATGAGATTGGTCCATACCTGGTTCAATTCGCTGCCGTGCGCACAGATGCGGGGGATGGTCTCATCGTAATCCAGAATGACCTGCACGCCCTTCTTCAAACGGAATTTCAGCATGGTAAGCGTGCTGTCGATTCCCTTGTGGATATCGATCTCCTGTTCCGGATTCTGATCCATGTAGGAGTACTCTTTGATGGCGCAGACCAGATCGGAAATGCGTCCGGTGCTGCTTTCGATTTCGTGCACCAGTTTCTCGGCGGCGATGGCGGCGGAGAATTTCTGGAGAACATCGCCCAAAGCGTCGCTCTCGAATTTCGCGCCGATGGCGTCGAGAGCGGTCCGGTCCAGTCCAGCTTCCACCAGAGGCGAGGCCAGCTTCCAGGCCTCTTTCACACCACGCGATTCCAACCAGGTACAGATTTCATCTTCGCGGTCGCTCTGTGTCAGTGAATCCATTACGGGCATGGTTCGCAGCTGATTGAGCGTTGTGTCTTCAAATTCGACCAGGAAATTCTGCTGTTCGGTAGATAAACTGCGGCGGAGCAGCCTTTTTCCTGTCTCACGGACCTGCGCCATGGCGCACAGCAGCCCTTCCGAAGCACGCTTGGCCGCGGAGGCGGGGTTATTGAGTTCGTGGGCCAGACCGGCCGAAAACTTTCCGAGGGCCATTAATTTCGCGTGCTGCAGGTCCATGCGGGAGACTTCGCGGATGCGGTCGGCCATCACCGCAACCAGCTTGGGAAGCAGCGGCTGAATCTCTTTCAGCATCTCCGGGAATTGATCTTTGTGCAGGCGGGCGCCCAGTATTGGGGTGATGGCGCGAATGGTCGCGCCCATCTGCGTCATTCGGGAAAAAGGCAGCGCGCCGCCGACATCACCCGCATGTCCGATGAACGTTGAGGAATCGGAACCGGCACTCTCCTTCTGCATGCGAATGGTTCCCTCCAAGAGCACATAAAGCCAATCCGGAGGGTCGCCTTCCCTGGTCACCACCGCGCCCGCAGGGAACCTTATCGTTTCGGCATGACTGGCGAACCACTGAATCTGATCTTCACTCAGGCCTTGAAACAGCGGCAGCGGCCTGAGGGCGTCTGCGACTGATTTCTCTTCCATGTCAAGACACCTTGCTCAAATATTGGTGTACGAATTGAATAGCGATGGAACCCTCCCCGACACCGGAAGCTACCCGCTTGATTGATCCATGGCGAACGTCACCCACGGCGAAGATTCCGGGGATGTTCGTTTCGAGGAGAGTTGGCTGGCGATCCACTGACCATCCTTTAGGATACTTGCCGACGCGGGCCAGGTCGGGTCCGGTGAGCAGGAAGCCGCGCTCGTCGCGTTCCACTGTGCCGTCGAGCCACTCGGTGCGCGGCTCAGCGCCGATGAAGACGAAGAGGGCCGAGGCGTTGACTTTCTGCATGGTTCCGGTAGAGTCACACAGAACGGAGATTGCTTCGAGGCGCTCTTCGCCATGGACTTCGACGACGCGCGATTTCGTCCAGACTTCAATTACTGGCGTCTTCTCAATCTGATCGATGAGATATTGCGACATGGTGGTCGCAAGTGACGGACCGCGAATCAGCATGATGACTTTTCGCGCATAGGCGGAAAAAAACATAGCGGCCTGGCCCGCGGAGTTTGCGCCACCGATGATATAGACGTCTTCGTCGCGGCAGGACATTCCTTCGGTGCTGGCGGCGCCATAATAAACCCCGGCTCCGCTCAGGCGGTCAATGCCGGGCAGATCGAGCTTACGCCACTGGACGCCCAGGGCGAGCAGCAGAGCGTGACAGGAGATCTCCGTACCATCGCTGAATCTTACGAAACGATAAGGCCCCTCGGCGCGGACACAGACGGCCTCCTTGGGAGAAAGGATTTCGACGCCGAAGCGCTTGGCCTGTGTGACGGCGCGGCGGGCGAGATCGCCGCCGCTCAAGCCGGAGGGGAAGCCGAGATAATTTTCGATCTTAGAACTGAGGCCCGCCTGGCCGCCCGGGGCCGCGCGCTCCACCATTACTGTCTTGAGTCCTTCAGAGGCGCCGTAAACAGCCGCCGCAAGTCCCGCGGGGCCGCCGCCGATAATTGCGACGTCATAAAAATCGAGTTCGGCGCGAGTGCGGAGCCCCGCCTTTTCAGCTACCTGGTCCTGCGTGGGCTCACTGAGGCAAGTGCCATCCGGACAGACAACGAGAGGAAGTCCCTGACCGGTGGGGTTGTATTTCTCGACGAGCCTCTTCACTTCCGGGTCGTGGCCCGCCGCTTCGACGTCAAGCCACTGGTAGGGGACCTGATTACGAGCCAGGAATTCGCGGATGTCATAGGCCTTGGGCGACCAGCGGGTTCCCAGCAGGCGCAGGCCTTCGAAAGCGGGCCGGTAGCTGCCCAACCAGTCTTCGAGAAGATCGTCCAGCACCGGGTACAGGTTCTGCTCCGGCGGGTCCCAGGGCTTAAGCAGGTAGTGATTCAGGCGGACTTCGTTGATTGCCTTGATGGCCGCGTCGGTGTCGGCATAGGCAGTGAGCAGGACGCGTTTGGCATCGGGGTACAGCTTAATGGCTTCGCGAAGGGTTTCGATGCCATTCATATGCGGCATACGGTGGTCTACCAGCAACAGGGCCACTGGTTCTCCGCGTTCCTGCAGCTTGGTCAGGGTATCGAGAGCGCTGCGGCCGGAATCGGCTCGCAAGACACGATAGTGCTCGCCGTATTGTCTGCGCAGATCACGTTCGACGGCACGAAGCACGTCGGGATCGTCGTCAACTGTTAGTAGAACGGGCTTCGCCAAAGGATAGTGCTCCTCTTAACGGAGATGCGGGATAGACAGAATAGGATTCTCGTTTTTCCCTACTACCACTTTAGCGTTAGATATAGGCCACTCTATAGGATTACTCATCTGTGCTGGTGCGGCGGAAGCGCTCGGGCAAGTGGCGATCCAAATCACGGCTTTCATGAAGGACACGGGCGATTTCGACGACGCCATCTTCACGCTCGAGCGTAATGTGGTAGGTCCTCGCGCCTTCGACCATGATCTCGGGACGCTCCCGGGTGCCCTGTCTCTCCGGATCGGCTTCGATATCGAGGAGAGCTTGCCGGATCAGGGCCTTGTACCGGAGAGCCGCACTCATGCCGAATTCCTGGAAGCTTCGCTTGAGGATTGCTGCGATGTCGCGGCGGGCGAGACTGGTTACATGGAATAGACGGCCAGGGGTTCTAGCCACCTTTCTTTTCAGAGGCGAGTTCGGCTGATACTTCCTCTTGAATTTGATCCAGGAAAGCGTCCAACTCTTCCTCTGAATTCAGCGCGACATAGCCCCACTGTCCGCTGCGTCGAAACCTTCCTTGGCGGCAGCGCGGAGCCATTCGACCTTGGCCGCGCTCTCCTGCTCGCGCTCCTCCAAAAGCCGGAGGCCTTCACGCACTACTTCGCTGGCATTGCTGAACCGGCCGGAGGTAATTCCCGTCTCGACGAAGCGATCAAAGTGTTCCGTTAGGTTTACCTTCCGAGTTGGCATAATGGTGCTTCGTGTTACTTCCAAATTAGCAGCATTTCACTTTGCCTCGCTCGACACTGCGCTTTCACGAGCAGCGTGAGCGACTATAGAGGGTGAAATGCAAACCTCCATTCAAATAGCCGTGCTCTTTTCGCTGGCCGCCATGCTTTTTGGACAGCAAACCAAAACCGAAGTAACCAAGGCTACGACGCCGGCCGACGATGCGAAGGCGAATTCGGCGAAGGTGCCGGATGTGTACGCGGTGACGGGGAATTTCGAACGGGTGCTGGTGCTGCGCTTTAAGTATCAGGCGGACTTGCTGGCCGGTATGGAGGCGATGGTGAAACAGCACAAGATCAAGAACGCTGTGATTCTGGCTGGAGCGGGATCGGTGCGGAATTATCAGATCCACTCGGTGAGTAACCGGACGTTTCCTTCCAAGAATACTTACGTGAAGGATCCGACGGCACCCGCGGATATCATCAGCATGAACGGTTACGTCATTGACGGGAAGATTCATGCGCACATGACGATGGCGAATTCGGAGAAGGCGTTTGGCGGACATCTAGAACCGGGGACTGCTGTATTCACCTTCGCTATTGTGACGATTGGGGTGTTTGGGGACGGGGTGGATTTGAGCAGGGTAGACGACAAGACTTACCGCTGACGTCTCAGGCGAGCATCTTCTGAATGACGTTGCCGCGAACGTCCGTCAGTCGAAAGTCACGGCCCAGGTGGCGGTAGGTCAGCCGCGTATGATCGAGGCCGAGGCAGTGCAGAATGGTTGCCTGCAGATCATTGACGTGCACGGGGTCTTCGGTGATTGACAATCCCAGTTCATCCGTCTGGCCGATGGTTACGCCAGGCCGGATGCCGCCGCCGGCCAGCCACATGGTGAAGCAGTTGGCGTGATGATCGCGCCCGGCATAGTCGGCCTCTTCCGGCCTGCGGAACTGGCCCATAGGCGTTCGGCCGAACTCGCCGCCCCAGACTAGCAGAGTGCTTTCGAGCAGTCCGCGCTGTTTCAGATCCTGAATCAGCGCCGCTACCGGACCGGCTGTAATATCGCAGTTTTCCTTGAGCTTCTTATTCAGTTCGCTGTGCTGGTCCCAGGACGAATGGGTCACCATCACAAAGCGCACTCCTCGCTCTACGAGACGGCGGGCCAGCAGGCAGTTGGTACCGAACGCCCGGGTAGGCTCCTGTTCCGTGCCATAGCTCTCGCGAATTGCGGCCGGCTCCTTCGAGAAATCCAGCAGTTCGGGGGTGCTGGTTTGCATGCGGAATGCCATCTCGTACGAGGCGATGCGCGAATTGATCTCCGCATCGCCGGTTGCTCCATAGCGCTGGCGGTTCAATTCGCTCACCAGGTCGAGTTCGGCGCGCTGTTCCTCGGCCGTTACTCCAGATGGATTCGATAAGTAGAGAACCGGATCACCCTTGCGCCGGAACATTACGCCCTGATACGAGGTGGGCAGAAATCCGCTTGACCATTGCGCAGACTGGCTCATGTTTGATTTGCCCGTGCTCAGCACCACGAAGCCAGGCAGGTTTTTCGATTCGCTGCCCAGTCCGTATTGCACCCACGCGCCCATCGTCGGACGTCCGGGAAGCATATGGCCCGCCAGCAGCAACATATCGGCCGGCTGATGGTTGAACGCGTCGGTGTGCATGGAGCGCACAAAGCAGAGGTTGTCGACGATGGGCGCCCATTTCTCGCTCAGGAAATCGCTCAAGACCGCTCCGCTGCGGCCGTATTGGCTGAAGGTCCGCGGACTGCCAAGAATCGTCGCGCTCGGCTTGATGAACGCCAGCTTCAGGTCTTTCGTCAGTGAGCCCGGCAGCGGGCGGCCATGCCACTTCTGCAACTCCGGTTTTGGATCGAACAGATCGAGCTGGCTGGGCGCGCCTTCCATATACAGGAAGATCACGTTTTTGGCCTTCGCGGGAAAGTGGGGGCGTTTCGGCGCGAACGGCTTGCGCCGACGAGTCGGCTGTCAAGCCTTCTTCGGCGAGAAGGTTCGCCAACGCGATGGTACCGATTCCCCCGCCAGCTCTCTGAAGAAAGTCTCGCCTGCGCATGATTACTCCCGCGTGATGAACTCGTCGGTATTCAGCAGCGAACGCGCCAAGCCGAACCAGGCCGCTGCCTCCGCCGGGTCGATGTGGTCGAACTCCGCCACCGGCATCTCCTCACCTAATTTTGCGTTGCTCCGCGCGAGTTGCCGCCGCCGCGCGAGATAGCTTGACAGTGTGTCCCGCTCCTTTCCGCTCGCCTGGCGCGCATAGCAAAACTGGAAAGCGCGGTCGATCCGTTGGGCTTCCGTACCAGGCTCTTTCAGGAGACGGGCGGTGAGCGCCTGCGCGGCTTCAGTGAACAGCGGATCGTTCATCAGATTCAGGGCCTGCAATGGGGTGTTGGAAATTTCGCGCCGCGCACAAGATACCGTGCGGTCAGGCACGTCGAAATTGCCGAGCAGCGGGTACAGCGCCGTCCGCTGCGTCTGCACGTAGATGCCGCGACGATAGCGGTTCCGACCCGTGGTCTCCACCCACTTCATGCTGTAGGACAGGTCGGTGACGCCTTCCGGCTGCGGCGGCCGTACGCTCTCCCCACCCACTGTGTCGAGCAGCAATCCGCTCGCGCTGAGGGCGGCATCCCGAATCAACTCCGCAGGCAACCGCACTCGCGACTGGCGCGCCAGGAGCGTATTTCCAGGATCGCTCGCCTCCAGTTCCGGCCGTATCCGCGAAGACTGGCGATAGGTGGCGGACGTCACGATGAGGCGGTTGATCGCCTTCATGCTCCAGCCGGACCTGATCAATTGTGAGGCAAGCCAATCCATCAGTTCGGGGTGCGTCGGCTTCTCACCTTGCATACCGAAATCTTCGGGCGTCCGCGACAGCCCGCGTCCGAATAGCTCCTGCCACGACCGGTTTACCGCCACACGAGCCGTCAAAGGATTGTCAGGGGACACCAGCCATTGCGCCAGCGCCAGCCGGTCGGCCGGCCGATCCGTTGGAAGGGCACCCAGCGATTCGGGTATCCCCGGCGTCACTTCGGTACCAAGATCCTTGTAACTGCCGCGCAGCCGTATATACGAAGGACGGCGTTCTGCCTCCTCGGCCAACGTCATCATGAGGCTGAGCTGAGGATACTTCTCCCTGAGTGCCGTGAGCTGTTCGTGCGCGGTTTTGAGATGCAGCTCTTCGTAACGCTTCTTGCCGAGCGGCCCTTCGGCATACTGCACAAAGAAGTTTGTCAGTGCTTCCTGCTCACGCGCGATCCGCTGCGCGGAAGGCTTGTGTAGAATCTTCGGCGCGTTGTCGACCAGTTTTGAGAACGAATCGTAGAAGCCGTCCCAATCCGTACGCATGCCGGGATGCGCCGCCGCCTCGCGCAGATTCGTCTCCCAATCCAGTTGCAGAGGCGCGACAGCGTATTCTTCCAGAATCTTCTGCCTTTGTTTGCGGTACTCTCCGACATGCTGGCGGTAGGGACCTATCTCGCCGGGAACGGGCGCTTCGATATCCACCTCGGCGCTATTTTCAAAGAAGGCCATCAGGCGGTAATAATCCTTCTGCGTGATGGGATCGTATTTGTGATCGTGACATTGAGCGCAGCCCACGGTGAGGCCCAGCCATGCCGTGCCAACGGTGTTCGCCCGGTCCACCAACTGGTCGAAGCGCAGTTGCGCCAGATCGATGCCGCCCTCCCGGCTGGTCACCGTATTGCGATGGAAGCCGGTCGCCAACTTCTGTTCCAGGGTCGGGTTCGGAAGAAGGTCGCCGGCCATCTGCGAGATGGTGAACTGATCGAACGGCATATCGCGGTTGACAGCCTGAATGACCCATTCGCGATATCGCCACGCATAGGGCCGCACATAATCCTGCACGCCTCCTTCACTGTCGGCAAAACGCGCCAAATCCAGCCACGGACGGGCCCACTTTTCGCCGTAGTGTTCAGACTGCAGGAGGCGGTCCACTAGCCGTTCGTAGGCGCCAGGCTTGTCGTCGGCGAGAAAGGCGGCTGTCTCCTCAGGAGTGGGAAGTAAGCCTGTTAGGTCGAGGTACAGCCGTCTGACCAAGGTGGTTTTCGGCGCTTCCGGTGAAGGCTTGGTATTTCCTAGTTTGGCCAGCACGAACGCGTCGATTGGATTCCGTACCCAGGTCGCGTCACTCACCGACGGCGGTTCGTCCCGGCGAAGCGGCTGGAACGACCACGGCCGCGGCCGGGTCTTTCCCGCTGCCTGGTTGTCAGTCTCAAGGGGCCAGACGGCGCCCTGATCAATCCATCGCCGGATGATCTCCGCTTCATTGGAAGGAAGTTGTCCGCCGGGCGGCATTCGAAGGTTTTTTCCCTTCACCGCTATGCCGGTGGAGATCAGCTGATACAGCCGGCTTGACGCGCTGCTTACCGGCTGGAGGACCGGCCCCGAGTATCCGCCGCGAAGGGCATCCTCTCTGCGGTCCAGGCGCAAGCCACTTGATTGCGACGCGGCTCCGTGGCAGCTCACACACCGTGCGCGGAAAATGGGTTGAACGTCACGGATGAAGTCGACTTTGTCTTGGCCGTGCGCCACAATTGCGAACAGAACGCTCAGAATCCAAGCGTTGCATCCAAGTCTCATTTTGTTGGGGCCATCCGTCGTTTGCGCTCAGAACGAGTATCTCAAAATGTCCAAGAAAAAAGGCAGGCCCTTGCGGACCTGCCTTTTGCGAAACAGAACGAAACCGGCTGGCGCTTAGAAGTACAAGCGGAGGCCGAGCTGCAACATGCGCGGGAAGTTGCCCTGCGATGTGATTTGTCCGAACGCGCCGTTTCCGAAGGCCGTGTTGGGGCCGCGGAAGTAAGGAGTGTTCATCGCGTTGAGCGCCTCGGCGCGGAATTGCGCTTTGAAATTCTCGTAGATGTCGAACGTCTTGAACATCGAGATATCCCAGTTGATCATGCGAGGTCCCTGCAAGGCGATGGTGCGGGATACGTTGCCAAGTGTGAACGCCGGGGCATCCACGAAGGCCGCTTTGTTGATCCAGCCATCGATGCGCTCGCCGATGGAGCCGCTCATCGCCGGCGAGATACCGGTGGCGTTGGGCCGCTGGCGGGAGGTTCCGAGCGAGCTGTTGCCGTTGCTGTTCATGTAAATCTGCAGCGGGTAGCCGGACTGGAACGTGGAGACCGTGTTGATGGACCAACCGCCGAGTGCGAGGTTGGTGGCGTAGTTGGCCGAACCCAGGAAGCGCTTTCCTTTTCCGAAAGGCAGTTCATAGGTGATGGCATTGGTCCAGCGGTGCGGTGCGCTCACGTTCGAGAGGCCCCACTCGCCGTTAAGCGAGTAGACGTCCTGCGGACCGCTGTTGCCGGAGTTCAGGTTGTTACCCGCGCCGCCACCGGACATATCGAAGTTCTTCGAGAATGTGTAGGTGGACAACATGGTGAAGCCCTGCGAGAAAGCCTTTTGGATCTTGAACACAGCGGCGTCGTATTTGGCATGGTTGCGGTCGCTGAAATTCAAGTTGATCCCGGCGTACTGCGGATAGGGCCGCAGCAGCTGGTTGAGGGCGACGGTGGCGCCGCTGAGCGACCCGGTGCCGCCTTTCTGGTAGAAGGGATTGGGTACGGACGCGAGAAGGGCCGAACCCTGACTGAAGTACTTCGGATCCAACTGATCGATATTCAGGCTGGCCGTGGTGAAAGTGAGGTTCGAGGTCCGCGAGCCGCTGTAACCAACCGAGGTGACGAAGCCATACGCCAACTGGCGCTGGATATCGATGGAGAACTGCTGCACCCTGGTAGAAGTGGAGTTCGGATCGAAGAGAGTGTTGGTCTTACCGATGCCGGTGAGGGCTCCGAGGGTGTTTCCGACGGGCTTATCCAGACCGTTCGGGAACGGATTCGAAAACTGAATGGCGGGCGTCTTATTGCCGTCGTTGGAAACAGACGGCTGTGTGTTGGCTGTGATGCCTTCCGAGTTGAAGGGAGAACCCACTGAGAATGCCGGAGCCCAGAACATGCCCCAACCGCCACGGATGACGGTTTTGGCATCCCATTGGTAGGCGGCGCCGACACGCGGCGACCATTTGTTGAGATTCGGGTTGCCGGTGGTTTCCTTCTGGCCGTTTACACCGGCGAAGCGCAGCACACCGTTTGTGGTGATGCCGGCCGCCGCACCGATGGGATTGACGGCTGTGGTATCAAAGCCGGTGATGAGGTTGTTGTTGGCTTCTCTCAGGCCCGTTTCCCGCTCCCAGCGGAGTCCGAAGTTCAGGGTCAATTTCGTGCTGAGGCGGAAGTCATCCTGCACGTAGAGAGCGTGGTAGTCGACGAACTCATACAGCTTGGTTGGGATAAAGCCGGTTGCGGCAGCGGGAGCGCCGAGCAACATATCAGCCATATCCGCGCCGCTGGCGCTGCTGCTGGAATTCGAGTTCGCGCGGGTGAAGCGGTTATCGAAGGTGAATGCTCCGGAACTATTGCCCAGATCGATGCCGTCGGCATGCAGGCGGCGGAAATCGTAGCCGAACTTCACACTGTGGCGGCCCATGTACTTCGAGGCATTGGCGCCGAAGTTCTTGGAGTGGTGCACGTAGTTGAAGTTGTTGTTGGTCCCCAGCGAGTAGGCGGACTGCATGGTTACGTTCGGGAACGTCTGCGAGAGAACATCCTTCACGAATGAATTGGAGAAGCCCAGGCTGGCGAGCGGGAAGTTCTGCGATTTCTGGGTTCCGATATTCGGGAACCGGTTAAAGCCGTAGCGGAAGGTCATGACCCAGGTGCTGGTTGGGGTGAGGGTGGTGTTCACCTGCGTTGCATCCACCTTGCGGAACAGGTACCACTGATCCGGTGAAGAGATGGTCGGGTACGGGTTCTCGCCGGGTTCCTGCGAATTGTAATGCAGATAGCTTAAGCTGGCGCGCCACCAGGGTCTGAGTTCCTGATCGAGCTTGGCGAAGCGTTGATCTGCTTTGGACGCCAGCGGACCGGCGCCGGCCAGATTGCTCTTCCCGTAGTAGGAGGCGGCTTTGGTGGGATTCATATAGGTGGCGGCGATGTTCTTGCCCACCGTGTCCTGCCGGCCTGCGGGAATGATATTGCCCGGGAAGGGAGAGCGGCTGCCGTCGGCCTGCGTGGTCAACGGATCGTAGATCAGGAGGGGAGCGCCGGCGCTGTTCAGCGTCTGCGAGAAATTTCCAGTGCGTTCGAGGGCGGTGGGCGTGTACTGCTCGCGGCTGGCGGCCTGCGTATCGCGATAGCCTTCGAAACCGAGCCAGAAGAACGTCTTGTTCTTTCCGTTGTAAACCTTAGGAATGATCACCGGGCCACCAATCGAGCCGCCGTAGTTACGGAAGGGCTGTTCGGTAATGCCCAGGCCATTGCGGTTATTGAAAAACGTATTGGCAAGCCAGTCGGTCTGGCGCATGTAGCCGAGGAGCGATCCGTGGAAAGCGTTACCGCCGGACTTGATGTATGTGTTGAAGACACCGCCACCGGTACGGCCCATTTCGGCGTCGTAGGTACCGGTTTGGACTTTCATTTCCGAGACGGCTTCGAGGGAGGGAATAATAATCGCGCGATTGGAGAAATCGGTGATCGGCACACCGTCGAGCAGATAGTTGTTTCCGCGAACCGGACCGCCGTTAATGGAGATCTGGGAGGAACCGGACTGGTCCTGCATGCGGTTATATCCGGGATTGCCGACTTGAACGACAGTGGGCGCGAGGCGGGACATCATGAAGGGGTTGCGGCCGAGATTGGGAAGGTCGATCAGTTTCTGGCGGTCGATCACCTGTCCTTGCGAGGCATTGGACGTCTCAAGCAGAGGAACTTCCTCGGTGACCATGACGCTTTCGGTAACCTGGCCGACTTCGAGTTTGACGTCAATCGTAACGAATTGCTGCGTGGCGACAACCACGCCTTTGCGTTCAAAGCGTTTGAATCCTGGCGCCTCAGTAACCAGGGTAAAAGTGGAGGGTGTGACCGAGGCGAAATTGAATTCGCCGGCGGCGTTGGTGATGGTGGAGCGAGTGAGAGCGGTGCTTTCGTCAATCATCGTCACCTTCGCTTCCGCGATGACGCTTCCCTGTGCGTCGACGGCGGAGCCACGCAAACCGCCATAGATGGATTGAGCGTGCAAGCTGAGGTTCATGACGCACACGGCCGCAACGAGCGGTAGTGCCCGGAGTCCTGTGACAGCTTTCATATTTTTCCCCTTGATGATGCGAGATGAGCGCTATGAAGACAGGGAGCGCGTTGATCTGCATGACGGGGCAGGCGAGAGGCTCAGAATCCGCGGAAACAGCCACGGCGGGGAACTAGCCCCGGGCATCTTCGTGCGATCAATTTAACTCAGTATAGGTTATGAAGCCCGGCCCGCCAACAAAAAATCCGAATTGCCCGATAGAAAGTCTTTATGGATGATATGGATTGCGCGGGTTACAGGGACTTTCCCGATTAAAGTTATGCAACTTTTGTACCGATAGGGGATTGGAGGGTGAGCGGTTCGGATCGCGGACTTTTGGGAGTGCCATG
>JBDUEM010000232.1:0-12576 GCA_040002435.1 Bryobacteraceae bacterium | reverse complement strand
CGTGGCAGCCTACTCCCGCATTCTCCTGAAACTGAGTGGCGAGGTAATGGCCGGCCAGGGTGGCTTTGGAATTGACCCCGACCGCGTCCAGGCGCTTGCGGCCGAAGTAGCCGAAGTGGCCGCGACAGGCCTTCAGATTGGACTCGTAGTGGGCGGTGGCAACTTCTTCCGGGGAGTGGCCGCCGCTGCCAAGAACATGGATCGTGTGACGGGCGATCATATGGGTATGCTGGCCACCGTCATCAACGCCCTGGCCCTGCAGGACGCCCTCGAAAAACAGGGTGTGCCGACCAGGGTGATGACTGCCATCGAAATGCACCAGGTGGCGGAACCCTACATCCGCCGCCGGGCGATCCGCCATCTGGAAAAAGGCCGCATCGTAATCTTCGCCGCCGGCACTTCCAACCCCTACTTTTCCACCGACACCGCCGCCACTCTCCGCGCGCTGGAGATTCACGCCGAGGTCATCGCCAAGGCGACCCGCGTCGACGGAGTCTACGATAAAGATCCGTTGAAGCATGCTGACGCGATTCTTTACGCGCGCATCACCTACACCGATGTCCTGTCGCGTTCCCTAGCCATCATGGATGCCTCGGCCGTCGCCATGTGCCGGGACAACAAGCTGCCAATCGTGGTGTTCAATTTGAACAAGAATGGCAATATAATGCGAATGTCAAAAGGAGAGCCGCTCGGTACCATTATCGGTACCTAAAGGGCCAGGCACACTCACTATATGAGCAAAGAGAACACAAAATCCGTACCAGCACCGGCTACCGCGTTCAAGTCCGTTAAGGAAGTGGAGTCGCAGGCCAAGACGCGCATGGAGAAGGTGATCACCGACCTCCAGCACGAAATGTCGAACATTCGTACCGGCCGCGCTTCCATCAACCTGCTGGACCATGTGCACGTGGATTATTACGGCACCTCTACCCCCATCAACCAGGTCGGCACGCTGCATGTTCCCGAGCCGTTCATGATTACCATCCAGCCTTGGGACAACTCGCAGATCGCCATGATCGAAAAGGCGATTCGCAATTCCGATCTCGGCTTGAATCCGGGCAACGACGGCAAGATCATCCGTGTGCCCATCCCGCAGCTCACAGAGGAGCGCCGCAAGGAGTTCGTCAAGAAGCTGCACCACGTTGCCGAAGAGCACCGCGTCAGCCTGCGCAATATCCGGCGCGATGCGAACGATGCCGTCAAGAAGCTGCTCAAGGACAAGCTTGTCAGCGAAGATGAAGACCGGCGTGCACACGACGAAATTCAGAAGATGATTGACGGCTTCATGGTCAAAATCGACGCCGCCTCCAGGGGTAAGGAAAGAGAGATTCTGGAGATCAAGTGAAGCGGGCGCTGCTATTCCTCACACTGGCCGCCGCCATGGCCGCCGAGCGCAAGTCCGTTTTTCCGGTTGGTGTGAAGCCTGTTGGACCTTTCAGCCCAGGAATTCAGTCGGGCGATTTTCTGTACGTATCCGGCCAGGGCGCCCGCGATCTGGCGGGCAAGCTTCCCCCGGATATCGAGGGCCAGACGAGGCAGTCTCTGGAGAACGTCAAGAACGTCATCGAAACTGGCGGTCTGAAGATGAAGGACGTCGTCTACACGCAGATCTATCTGACCGATATCGCCAACTACGCGGCGATGGACAAGGTTTTCAAGACGTTTTTCCCGGCGAATGCGCCGGTGCGGTGCGTGATCGGCGTCAAGCGCATGCCGCTGGATACACCGGTGGAGATCAGCGCCGTTGCCACTGCTAAGCAAGGCAAGCGCGTGTACGTTCCTGGAACGACATTGGAAGGAGCGGTCCGCTATCTGAGCACCAAGAAACTGAAGCTGACCGATGTTGCATTCGCTAACATCTACCTCACCTCCAAGGCTCCGCGTGAACGCGTGGAGGAGATGGTGAAGAAGAACTTCAACCCCTCCGCGACTATCGTCTATCTGCCCGTAAACGAACTGCCCGACGGTGCGATGGTTGAGATGACCGGCATCGCCGGACAGACCGACTTCTACTCGGCGCATTCCGGCACCACCGCCGACAAGATTCTGGAGGACATCCGGAAGGATCTGACGGCTGCTGGCATGACGATGGACAACGTCGTGGCCAGCAATGTCTACGTTGACAGCATCGACAATTTCGCCCCCATGAACAAGATCTACGCCACCTTCTTCGGTCAGCCGGCTCCGACGCGGACGACGGTTCAGCCCGTAACAACCGGAAACACCATTTCGGTGATCGCTGTAAAATAGCTACTTCACCTCGACTGCAACAGTCACATACGCCGGATAGAAGCTGAGACCCGGCGAGTACACAAACAAAGGAAGTACACCGCGTGGATAGCCCTCAATGTCAGCGAGCGCGTCCGGCAGCTTCACATTAATTTGTATAACACCCGCAACCAAACCCGGTGCCGCACCGGCAAACTCCACCATTAGCATCGGGCCGCGCTGTGCAATCTGCACAGTCGCGCCATATTGAAGCCTCCGCAATTCCAGGGGCGTTATTTCACCAGCCACGCTCGCCGGAACGGTGGGGCCACCGCCCGTCCCGAACAGCACAACACGCGATCCGTTCTTCGCCGGATTCCGCGCGGAGTTCACGGTGCCATCCTCGTTCAGCGCCGCAGCCGGTGGATTCGCCGTGTTGTCTGTGCGGAACAAGGAAATCCGCGCCCGCTGCACGAAAGATCCCGCAAGTTCGTTCCCAACGCTACCATTGCTCTCCACCTGTATCTTCGGCCGGGCTCCCTCCTGCAGCGAATAAGGAAGAATGGCGTTCACCTGCCAATAGGAGGCGAACAAGATCGGCACAGGCTCTCCATTGACGAGTACCCGTGTCCCACCTAGCGACGTAGGCACCCGTCCATCTTGAGGTCGGAATGCGATTCCCTCCAGCGGCCCCATCCTGCTGCCGAACAGCGTCACAATCTCGCCCGGTGAAATTGTATCGGGATTGCCGAAGCTCGCCGCATCCAGCACGCATCCTGTATAAACTCCCATCGACTGCCCTTCCGCCACTTCAAATCGCCCATCGCCGATCTTCAGAATAGGCAAGCCTCGCACACTCTTCCCGTCGAAATCAGTCCCCGATCCATAGGGAAGATAGCTCGCAAACAACTGCTCCCCGCTGGGACTTAACTTGATATAAGCGAGGGCAGACTGGGCGCAGGCATTTCCCAGGAACGCGTCCGGCCCCACCGTAAAAGGACCAGCAGCCGTAGCGTGCAGGCTCCCGGCAGGATCGACGGCAACATCACCCACATCGATCGGCTTGTCCGCCAGCAGACGTTGACCGTTGGGATCGAACCGCACCAGGCGGTTTCGGATGTTGACGCAGCATTGAACAAACGAACTCACAGCGGCCCACACACTCCCGTCCGGAGCGACGGCGGTTCGCAGAATCCAATCCGTATCGACGCCGCCGATGTAAGTGCCAAACACCAGCTTGCTGCCCGATGGGTCCAACCTTCCGACTATTGCATCTTCCTTGCCCGCAGGCGCTTGCTGATAGGCGCCCGCGGTGACGGGAAATCCACCCGTGGAGTATCCGGCATAGTAGACGCTTCCGTCGGAATGCAGCTTCGCCGATGATGTGGACGTGCCCGGCAGATAAGTCCCATAGAGCAACCGGTCAAGCGCCGGACTGAGGTGCGCGGCATAGCCGTTCACACAGGGATCTGCTTGACACACCGGTTGAAGTGCCGATGCAGTTGCTGGCATGCGCGCGCTGAATGCGCCCAGCCATTTCGGTAAGAAATAAACCGACCCGTCAGACCCCAACGCAGTCTCTCCGACGGTGTCCGCGTTCGGGCCACCCAGAAAGGTGGATGTCAGTAACGCTCCTGTAGCGGCATCCATTCGCGCGGCAAAAAAGTCGCCGGAAATGCTGGCTCCACTTCCGGGAATAGGGGCGGGTCCTCCATAAACCGGCTGGAGCGCAGCGCGGCTAGAAGGAAAATCGGCGGAGTCGGTGGTGCCGGTTACCATCAAAGCGCCATCCGGGGTAAGCTGCAGGAAATTGCCGGCATCCCTGGTCGCGCCATTCAGATAAGTCGCAAAAATGAATTGTCCAATTTTGGAAAACTTATAGACGGCCGTGTCTAAACACGGCGTCGGAGGCTCCCCAGTAAAGCTGCCGCACCCCGCTCGCCGGCCCGATGAGGCGAACGGCCCAGTCTTCCCGGCCGCATCGGGAATATTTGCCAGGAAAAACGTGTTTCCCGCCGTATCCACGGCCTGGCGTGCACCTGTAAATAGTCCGCTGATAGACCCGCCAAGCTTCACCTCGATCTTCAACGGGAGGGTGTTATCGTACCGATCCAATGCAAAGGCGAACCGGGCCTCCGATTGCACGGAATAGGCCACAGGAACCGCAGCGTTCCCCTGATGTGCAACGGCAGGGGGATACACCAGGACCGGATCATGAGTAGTGGGTCCCAAGGTTGACACCAGCGATCCGTCGGGGGAGATTTTATTACCGAGCGCCCCCGCCACTTCAAAGACGATCTGCTTCACATCGGCTCCCGGGCTGCAGAGGAGATTTAGGGTCAACTGCCCGTCGGCTGCCATCGTATATTCGACATCAACTCCGGGATAAACCCCGGCTAAATGCGCCGTGGAGAATCGCGAAATTCCAGTAACCCATTTTTGCTGGTCGGGGCCATTAGCCGAGTTCACACTGCCAGGTAGTGCGTCGGTAAACCTCACGCCTGGGTTAGAATTGCCCTGAACAAATGTAAGTTCCACGCCAAGCGGCGAATACAAAATGGACTGGGCAGTAGCGGCCATGCTCGACGGCCCACGTACCAAAAATAGAATTTCCGCCTTCGCTTGGCCGCGATTCTGCTCCAAAGCAGCGACTGCGACCGAAGGGGGCAATCCGGGAACGGGAATCAACGCCGCCGCACGCGCCACAGCGCAGGACAGAGCGAAGGTGAACAACATACTAAGAAGAGCTGTCATCGCTTTTGATGGGTGCAATTGAGTGGCCAGGGGCGCTGCTCGAAACCGCATGCCGACCTGCGCACTTTGCACAATGCTCCGGACAGCGTCGTCGCCCGCAAGTGGTACCGCGCGTGATACCATCTCAGTGTGTCAAATGCGGCGAAACTTCTCGCCAAGATGCGAAGAAATCCCCGCGATTGGCGGATTGAGGACTTGGAAGTGATCGCGCGCAGTTTGAGCATAGATCATGATCAGCATGGGACTAGCCACGTCATTTTCCGGCACGCCACCGCCGGAAGGCTCTCGGTTCCAGCACATCGACCCGTCAAGCCAGTGTAGACTTCATCAACGCCGCGGGTGAAAAACATGAAGATTGACAAAGCCCTCATCTACTCCTACCCCTTCACCATTCGTCCGCTTTCCGAAGCGGATGGCGCAGGATTCGCCATTGAATATCCGGACCTGCCGGGGTGCATTTCCGATGGAGAAACTCCGGAGGAAGCTCTGCACCAAGGCGCAGACGCAGTCAAAGCCTATCTTCTGAACTGCCTGAAGCACGGTGACCCGATGCCAAAACCAAGTGCAGCCAGTGGGCAATGGCGACAGCGCGTGCCCCGCAGCCTCCACTCGCGGCTGGTAGCCAAGGCTCGTGAGGAGGGCGTCAGTTTGAACACCCTCGTCACCGCCATGATCGCAGAAGGTTTGGGCCAACGCCACCAAGCCGGTCACAGCTCTCAAAAATAAACCCAAATCCCAACAACCCAAAGTACTTACCACCAAAATCCCCCCGCCAAAATCCCTCAAAATTAGGTTCCACCCCCGTACAATGGACGCATGAAAACTGCCTCGTCTCCAGCCAGAATCGAAGCCAACCGCCGCAACGCCAACGCCTCCACCGGCCCGAAGACGCCGGAAGGCAAGCGCCGCGTATCCCAAAACGCCCGCAAGGACGGTTTCCGCGCCCACACCACCATCCTCACCCCGGCGCAGCAATCCGAAATTGAAACCCATACGCAATTCTTCGCCGCCGACTTCCCCCACCTCCACCAGCAGCACCCGGCCCTTTTCGTCCAACTCGGCGTTACATGGTGGTACTTGCAGCAGTTCAATAAACTAGAGGACCCCTGCTACGTCACCACTGACTACGAAGCCGCCATCCGCCGCCTTACCACCCTCACCCGCTACCGCGCCCATTACGAGAGGCTCTTCTATCAGGCTCTGTGCGCCCTCCAGCTCCTTATCGAAAATTACACGAACAAAGCCAAGGAACTTCCGGAAACTATTGTGCGTATCTACCGTAGAACCAATAAGAATGCAAACCGGATACAATTGTCGTCGTCAAATCCGTACAGAGCAGTCCCAAAATCCGGACACCAATCACCCCATGCGCCACCTTTGCCACCGCCGCAACCCGCTCGAAACACACAGGATGCCCCGCGCATCCCACGCGGCCACGCAGATGCCCATAGGAGACATGAGCTAACTATGGACGCCACGTTCTTCGGGCAGCCTGCCCCTACCAGGACTACCGTCCAACCTGTGACAACCGGCAATACCATCTCCGTAATCGCCGTAAAATAGGCCGGTGGAGAACCTTTCACTCTTCGAAGATCCTCCTCCCGCCTTCGACCGCGTCAAGTTGGCCGGCAAGCTCCGCGCCCTGGCCGACAAGGGCATCTATCTGGGCGGCAGTTCGTGGAAGTACGAAGGCTGGCTGGGCCAGGTTTACACGCCGTCGCGCTACACCACTCGGGGTAGGTTCTCAAAGAAGCGCTTTGAGGAGACCTGCATCACCGAGTATGCCGAAACCTTTCCGCTGGTTTGCGGCGATTTCTCCTTTTACCAGTTTCCGTCCCCGCAGTTCTGGCAGAAGCTCTTTGAGGCCGCCCCGCCGGCGCTGAAATTTGGGCTGAAGGTCCCGGAGGAAATCACCTGCAAGCGGTTTCCCGATCACCCGCGTTACGGCCCCCGGGCAGGGCAGGTCAACGAATCGTACCTGAATGCCGGGATGTTCGATGCTCTGTTCCTCCAGGCCCTGGCGCCGTACGCCGGCCGGATTGCCGTACTCATCTTCGAATTCGGCAGCTTTTCCCGGCAGGCCTACGAGGAGCCTGGGCGTTTCTTCGCGGATCTGGACGCGTTCCTGTCCAAGCTCCCTCCAAGTTTCCGCTACTCGGTGGAGATTCGCAACGAGACATACCTGCTGCCGGAGTACTTCGAAACGCTCCGCAATCACCAGGTCGCCCATGTGTTCAATGCCTGGACCCGCATGCCCCCCATAGCCAAACAAATGGAATTGCCCGGCGCCTTTACTACTGACTTTACTGTAGCGAGGGCGCTTTTGCGGCAGGGCCGTCCCTACGAACTGGCGGTTAAGACCTTTTCACCTTACACGGAAACTAAGGAAGAAAACCCCGAAACCCGGTCTGCTTTACGAAATTTAATGGTACGCTCCCAGCACCGTGGTCAACCGGCTTACCTCTTCGTCAACAATCGTTTGGAAGGAAATTCGCCCTTGACCATCGAAGGGGTGGTCGAATAAGTACTCCATCCAGTAGTTCACGCAATACGTATAGCAAGATGTAGGCTTGCACAGTACGTTTTTCTCAGGTATAGTCACAGAGTCGGTTTTCGATTTTTCGAAACAAAGCAGTCAGAATCCGTAGGAGGATCTATCAACATGAAGAAAGTTCTCGTATTGTCCTCGCTGTTCGCTCTTAGCGCGTTTGCAGCTGAGTGGACTGGCGCGATTTCCGAAGCAGGTTGCGGCGCCAAGCACGTAGACGGATCGGACAAGGCCATTGCCTGCGTCACCAAGTGCGTGAAGGGTGGAGCTGCTCCGGTTTTCGTTACCGATGGTAAGGTTATCAAGATTGCCAATGCCGACAAGGTGATGGATCACCTCGGACATAAGGTCACCATAACCGGCAAACTCGATGGCGACACGGTCACCATTGACTCCGTCAAGATGGCCCACTAGTTTTTCCGGAATTTCCGGTGCGGGGCAGGCTATTGGAGCTTGCCCCTGCCTTCTACCCTCCAGATCTCTTCCACAGTTTCCCCGCGGTATCCGTAAACCTGCTCGTGTAAATTCATTGCGACGCATACGTGATTGGGAAGTATTCTGACCCGATCTCCCACCTGAAAGCTCTTCGATACCTTCCGCATGTCGATAAACCCGTGTTCCTCGTTCATTTTGCCGAAGATGGCGTCCGGTGCATCGAGCACGCGGCCGAAGCTCGCTTCTTCCAGTCCCATTTGCCGGTCGGATGAGAATGTCTTGGATCCCCCGTCAATGATCATTTGCCCCTTCACCGCGGTAGACACCACGGTGGCAAGGATCGTTGCCGCGCAGTCTTCGTAGGTGGTAGCACCGCAGAGCACGGTATTGCGGTCGTTGAAGATGTAGGTTCCGGGCCGGATCTCGTTCAGGCGGGCCACCAGGTGCGATCTGTAGAGCGTTGGGGTGGATCCGCCGCTCACCACCTTCACAGGGAACCCGGCCGCCTCCAGATCGCCTACGACGGAATCCAGCAGCGTTCCCAGGTCGGCAAGCGCTTTATCGGCCGCGTCATTCAGCACTTTGATATGCCCCGGATAGAAGGCGATGCCCTCCAAGGAGAGGCCAGGCAGAGAGGCCACCTCTTTGGCGAGCAGCACGACGTCAGGTCCCGCTGGCACGCCAACGCGCCCCAGACCCGCGTCCAGCTCGATCAGTACCCCGATGGTCCGCCCGGACGCCGCCGCCGCTGCCGAGAGCTGCGAGGCCGCTGTGAGGCTGTCCAGCGACACAGTGACGCGGGTGTCGGCTGCGATCTTCATCAGGCGTTCCAGCTTGTGCGCTCCAATCACCGGAAAGGCAACCAGCAATTCCGCGGGGGCGGCCTTTTGCATCACTTCGGCTTCACCCACTTTCGCCACAGTGAGCCCGCAAGCCCCGAGGGCGATCTGCTTTTGAGCCAGCGCGGGTATCTTGTGGGTCTTTGTATGCGGGCGGAGGCGAAATCCATTGGTGCGTGCGTAGTCCGCCATTTTGCCCAGATTGCGGTCCATCACATCCAGGTCGATGAGCAGCGCAGGGGTGTCGAGTTCGGCAATTTTCATTGGTTTAGAGTGTGAAATCCAGAATAACCTTTCTGCCGCGAAACTTGTAGGTGAGGGCGCGAGATCTCTGGAAATAGTGTGGGCCGGCGACGTTGAACTAAGGTGAATCCGCAAGTACCGCCATTACCTATGTACTCTGTTATCAGTAGGGCACGGCGGGGTATACTTCCGGTGACTGCGGTGAATCCGCCGTGACCGGGGGCATGGTCTGGGGCCGGATCGACCAGCAGACTGGAATGCCGAACGAGAGCGTAACTTTAAGAATTTTATGGCCCAACCACTCAATGTCGAGTTCCTGAATGCGGATCCCCGCTGCGCGTGCGTGCTTCTTCTGGATACATCGGGTTCGATGACCGGCGCACCCATCAAGGCGCTCAATGAGGGGCTGGCCGCATTCCAGCAGAGTATCCAGGAGGATGCTCTGGCCAGCCGGCGGGTGGAAGTAGCCATCGTCACATTTGGCGCAGGCGGGGTGCAGAGGATCCAGGATTTTGTGACCGGCGGCGATTTTGCGGCTCCGCTCCTGCAGGCCGGCGGGACTACTCCCATGGGCGAAGCCGTGCGCGTTGCCCTCGATATGGTGCGCGAAAGGAAGGCGACCTATCGGGAAAACGGGGTTCTTTATTACCAGCCGTGGGTGGTGATGATCACCGATGGCGCCCCGACCGACGATTGGAAGGCCGCCGCCCAGGCGGTTCGTGGAGAGGAGGCTTCCAAGGGCCTTTCCTTCTTTGCCATAGGTGTAGGGGCGGCGAATCTGCAAATCCTTTCTGAGATCTCCGTACGGCAGCCAATGAAGCTGGATGGCTTGAATTTCGTGGAGCTCTTCGTGTGGCTGTCGCAAAGCCAAAAGCGGGTCTCCGCCAACAAAGTTGGTGACCAGACCGCCCTCCCCGCCGTGAATTGGGCCGCGGTGTGAGCTTGCCGCCCGTCTGGCGGGTTCTTGCGGCATCCACGGCGGGAACCAGGCACGTCTCCCGTGGATCGGCGTGCCAGGACGCGAACGCCCATCGGCTCCTCGACGACGGCACCTTGCTGATCGCGGTGGCGGACGGCGCGGGATCCGCCAGCCGCTCCAAGGAAGGGGCGGAATGCGCGACGCTCGCCGCGGTCGAATTTCTCGCCGCACACCTGGCCGGCATGGAAACACCAGTGCTCGAAACCGTGATCCGGGACGCGATGAGTGCTGCGAGATCGGCTGTAGAAGCCCTGGCGGCGGAAGGCTCCAGCCTGAACGACTTTGCCACCACACTGTTGCTGACGGTGATCACCGATTCCCTGGTTTCCACCCTTCAGGTAGGCGACGGCGCCATCGTTGCGCAGTTGAGCGACGGAGAGTCGTTGGATGTACTCACCGCGAAGGGCGACAGCGAATATGTCAATCAGACCACGTTCCTGACGTCCAATGGCTACCTGGAGGCCGCATACTTTGCGAGCCGGCCCGCCGCCAGCGTTCGCGCGGTGGCGGTGATGACCGATGGAATGCAATTACTGGCCGTCCATCACGCGAATAACACGGCGTTCGGGGCCTTTTTCAAGCCGATGTTCCGGTTTGCCGCGGACCCTACAGCCACAGACCAGGCACTGGCCGATTTTCTGACCTCCGAGGCGGTGTGCCGCCGCACGGACGACGACAAGACGCTGGTGCTCACGGTACGGCAATGATGCAGGCATTCCGGGCAGACCGATCCCCACTGGTGTTCGGCGAGGAGCTGGGCCGGGGCGGCGAGGCCGCGGTCTTCGCCGTTACGGGCGAGCCGGGGCTGGTGGCGAAGGTTTATCACAAGGCTTCGTTCGACCGCGTCACCAAACTCCAAGCGATGATCGCGAGTCCGCCCTCCGACCCTACGGCGGGCCAGAATCATGTGTCGATTTGCTGGCCGCGGACCTTGATTTTCGATCGATCTCAGACCTGCGTCGGTTTCTTGATGCCGCGCGTCGATTTCGCCGTCAGCGAGCCGCTGTTCAAGCTGTATAACCCGAAGGACCGCTGGCGGGCGCGCCCCGGCTTTACCTGGCGCTATCTTCTGCGCAGCGCCGTCAACATCTCGAGTACAGTAGAGGCGATCCACGCCAAGGGCTACGTGGTGGGCGATCTCAACGAGAGCAATCTGATGGTGGCCGAGACGGCCCTGGTCACCCTGGTGGACTGCGATTCCATGCAGGTTCCGCAGCCGTCCGGCCAAGGCTTTTTCCGCTGTCCCGTAGGAAAGCCCGAGTACACCCCGCCCGAGTTGCAGGGCCGCGACTTCAGCACTACCGACCGCAGTGCGGCTCATGACAACTTCGGGCTGGCGGTGCTGGTCTTTCAGCTTCTGATGGAAGGGATTCATCCTTTCGCCGGCGTGATGCGGTTGACGGATATGTCCCTCGAAGAGCGCATCCGGCGAGGCGAATCACCCTACGCCGGATCGCGCATCATGAAGCCGATGCCGATCGCGCCGCCGGTTGAAATTCTGCCGCGCGAGATTCAGGGCTTGTTTTGGCGCTGTTTTCACGACGGGCACTCAAATCCGCAAGCGAGGCCTGACGCCCGCGAGTGGCGAATTGCCCTCATGGCCGCGGAGCAGGACCTGGCGGTCTGCCAACTCAATTCGCAGCATGTTTTTAGCCGGCACTGCGCTATTTACCAATGCCCATGGTGCCAACGGGCCGCGTCATTCGGCGGCATCGACCCGTTCCCGGAGCCAGGGCAGCAGATGGCGTTGCCCGCCGTTCCGCCGCGGCCGCCGTCCTCGCGATCCACGGGGAATTCTCCGCGTCCGGTGTCATGGCCGCAATCCAGTGCCCCGGCAAGCCCGAAACCGGCATCGGCCAAGCGGCCGTCGCCCACCGCGGCCGCGCGGCGTGCAAGGAATCCCGTTTTCGTGGCGATTGCGCTGCTCGCGCTGAGCACCCTGGCCACTGCTGGAATTTTCCTTGCCATCCGAGGTAGCGGCAGCCGCACAGCGGCCGCCGGAACTTCCGCGGGTGGCTGCAATATCAATGACGGGAACACTGGTGAGTTTGTCCACCTTTCGCCCGTCGGGTTTGCGAATAACACCTGGACGTATGAGGCCGACTACAAGATGCCGCCTGCCTGTGGAAGCGGTTCGCTGATTGTGGACGGGTCGTGGGTGGCCAACTACCAGGGTTCGGTCGATAACGGAAAGGCCGTCAGGGCAAGCTTGCGCCTTCCCCCGGGCAAGCGCGTGAAGGTGAGCGTGTTTTCACGGGTCGAAGGAGAGGGTTCCGTACTGGCGACGACCTTTCTCGACATCGCGCCTGCTCCGGCAGGCGGTGTCAGGGGCGGTGCTGTGCCAGCGGCGTCGGGAGTAGTGAGGACTCCCGGTTGTCAGCTGACAGATGCGAGTATCGACTCGTATGTCCGTTTCGTGGAGGAGGGATTCACAAAGGACTCGTGGAGTTACCGGACTGAGTTCTCGATGCCGGCAGACTGCCAGCAGGGTTCGCTATCGGTGGAGGGCAACGTCATAGCCAAATATGAAAAACGGCGCGACGCTGGAAAGTTCGTCGCGGCCAAAATAA
>JBDUEM010000231.1:0-12612 GCA_040002435.1 Bryobacteraceae bacterium | reverse complement strand
GCGAATAAGGATAATCGAATCCTGGATTGGCAATACTTTAAAGCAGGCGGACGCGAGCATCCGGCGTCCAACCTGACCGCCCATTCCCTCCTGCTCTTCGGCGAAGAAAACAGGCCGCCCTTCTGGGGCCACACGTTCTATATTGGTCTGCGCGACCACCTGATTTCGCCGTTTGTGACTGGTTATGAAGGGACCGGCCTGGACAGTTTGTATCCAACTAATACGGACTTGTTCCGCAAGGCTCGCGCACAAGGTGCAGCCACGGGATACGTGCATGCGTTCGGCGGTGATGCAGATCCACGCCAAGGCGGCGGCATCAACGGAGCAAAGGGATACGCTGTGGATGTGGCGCTGGGCACGATTGACGCGCTCGAATGGTCGGCCACCTCCCGCGGCGCCCTGATCCCGCTGCATCACGCCTGGAACAATGACTTCCCGATTACGCCTGTGGGCGGCGAAGATTCGCTGGCCAACATGCAGGACAATCGACCGGTCGGTATTATTCGAACTTACGCCTATCTCGGCTCCAACTTCACCGTTGACGGTTGGGTCAACGCCATCAAGAAAGGCCACACATTTCTGAGCAGTGGACCTGTCGTCGAGTTTCTGGTGAATGGAAAAATGCCGGGCGACAGTATCCGGCTGGCTTCCGGCGGCTCAGTTACAATCCAGGGCAAAATCTGGTCGTCAACCCCCATCCGGCTGGTTCGCGTCTATCATAACGGCAAAGTGTGGAAAGATCTGCCGGTATCGCCCGGCAGTACGGAATCGAACTTTAACGAGAAGGCGGAAGTCTCAGCCAGCGGCTGGTTCTCGCTAGTTGTGGAGACGGACGAACCACCGCCCGCCACGTCTGAGGTCTACGCGCAGGCAGTTACAAATGCCGTTCGTGTGTACGTTGGCGAGGGTAAGATCCGGAGCCGCGAATCGGCCGAGTACTTCCTGGGGTGGATTGAAGCCCTACGAGCACAGATCAGCGATCTATCATTGTGGAGGTCGGAGGCGGAACGGAGCCGCGCCTACCGCAACCTGGATGAGGCTGCGCAGGTCTACAGAGCCCGTGTCCAGGAAGCACAAGATGCCGGATTGCATCGTTCAGCGAAGGCGGGACAATGAAAGAATCCGTCAACAAGGAGACCGAAGATGCCGCCAGTTGAATTGACGCGCCGTGCTTTCGCTGGGTCGCTTACGGCGACCGTATTGGCTGGCGCTCCCGCTCGCACCGGGGAACCCTCTGAGTATCCGCTGTTCCGCGCGCGCGGCACCCATCGGGAACTGGGCCGGCAGCATGGCGAACAAGCAGCCAGCCGCATCAAACAGCATCTGGATCTGATCTGCGCGGGCGGCAAGATCTCGCGAGAACAGCTAAGCCGCCGCGCGCTTAAATTCCAACCGATGTTTGAACGGATTTGCCCGCATCTGCTGGAAGAAATGCGCGGTCTTTCGGAAGGTGCGCGTGTGACCGTGCCTGAAGCCATGGCATGCAATATTCGCGGCGAAATCGGGAATGTCAGGGAAGATGGATGCACGGCCTACGCTATCGGCCGCAACGGTACGGCGTCACGAGAACTCCTCGCCGGCCAGAATAGCGACATGACCAATGAGATTCTGCCGCTTGCCTACGTGCTGCGTCTCCAGCCGAAGGACAAGCCGGAAGTCCTCATCTGGACCTTCGGCGGCATGCTCGGCTACCACGGCATGAATAGCGCGGGCGTCGCCAATTTTGCCAACGCTCTCGGTGGAGGTCCTCCCGGCCGCTTTGCCATGCCGCATTATCCGGTCAAGCGCATGATGCTGGAATGCACCTCGCTTGAACAGGTGGTGAAGCTTCTGCGAACAGTTCCGTTGGCGTCCAACGGTAACTATGTTCTCTGTGATGGGCAGGGAAATATCCTGGACGTTGAGGCAACCACTTCCGGCGTGGAGATCATCCGCGACAATGGCGCGGGGTTCCTCTCTCATACCAACCACTTTCTCTGCTCGAGGTATGCGCGCAAAGAAAACTTCGATCAGAGTTGGCCCGATTCGTTCCCCAGAATAGATAAGATGAACCAACTGATACGCCGCCAGTACGGGTCGTTGTCGGTCGATGATATCAAGCGCTTTCTTCGAGACCACACAGGCCGCCCCACCAGCATTTGCCGCCATGATGGCGAAAGCCGCACTGTAGCTTCGTTGATTTCCGAACCGGGGCGGAGGCGCATGCACGTTGCTGCCGGCAATCCCTGCCAAACGCAGTACATCACTTATTCAATGTGAGGTTTCCTATGAATCGGAGACACTTTGTATTAGGCGGGACCGCGGTGGCGGCGGCAAGCGCCGCGAGTAACCCCGTCGACTTCGCCTCAGCCCGTGCGGACTTCCCGTGGGCATCCCGCGAAACTTACCTGGCCACGGCAACCGAGCATCCGCTCAGCGTCCGCACTACGCGCGCCATTGAAGAATACCTTCGCGCCTTGACGCACGGTCCCGACTCGGAGCGCGAAAAGTTTGAGAACGGCCGCCTCATGACGGAAGTGAAGCAGATGTTCGCCCGCCTGATCAACTCAAACCCCAACGAAATAGGCTTCACGCCCAGTACTCAGACGGGCGAGAATATCGTCCTCGAAGGCCTCGACATTCAAGCCTCGGGCGGCAATGTCGTTACTAACGATCTTCACTATGGCGGAAGTCTCGTAAACTATCGGAACCGCCAGAAACTTGGGATGGACGTACGCATTCTGAAGCATCGCGATTACCAGATGGACATGCGCGATCTCGAGAAAGTGGTGGACCGCAAGACCAAACTGATTGCGATTGCGCTGGTGTCGAACGTCAATGGCTACCTGCATGATGTGAAAGCAATCAGTGATCTTGCGCACGCTCATGGCGCTTACCTCTACTGCGACGTGATTCAAATGGCCGGTGCGGTTCCAATCGATGTCAAGGCGATGGGCATCGATTTCCTGTCGTGCTCCGCTTATAAATGGCTTATGGGCGGCCGCTTTGGATACCTCTACGTCCGCGAAGACCTGCAAGAGAATGCGCTTAAGCCAAAGCTCTTTGGCGGACGCAGCACTCCGTCTGGAGCCTCTCGATACGAAATCAGTACGGTGAGCCACATCGGATGCGTATCGCAGCATCAGGCGCTCACCTATATTCACTCGCTCGGCGTCGACCGGATCCGCGCGCACGCACGTCCTTTGACGGACAGGCTCATGAAGGAGTTGCCTGCTTTGGGTTATCCCGCCATCACGCCCAAAGGGACGGACAGCCCCATCGCGAGTTTTACAGTCAAGGACGTGGCTGCCACACGCGCAAGACTCAAGAAGGCGAACATTATCGCCAACCTTGGCGACCATATGCGTGTCTCCGTATCGGTATTCAACAACTCGTCCGATATAGATCGGCTGGTGGAAGCCCTGGCTTGACCAAGAGGTTGTCCAATGACCGCACCGCTCCCGAAGCGTCTAGGCTAGCCGGGGCTGCGGGTAAAGAAGCGGTTCGCAGTGCCAAAAAGGATGTGCTCTTTGTCAGAGGCGCTCAGGAAATCTGCATGCTCGCGAATTAGCGCGACAGACGCCGCGTAGGAGTGCGGCTTCTGTACCTGAAACGGCGAGTCGCTCTCCCACATGCACCGCTCGGGGCCAAAGGCCGTGACGACGCGGTGTATCAGCGGCAGCAGATCCGTGTAGGGCTCCCGCTTTGCGCCCAGAGCGTAGAATGCACCCACCTTCACCATCACACGCTTATGCTTGGCCATCCGGCACAAATCGGCTATCGCTGAATCCTCAATTTTGCCGCTGGCACCGATGCGGCAGAGATGATCGATGATCACCGGCGCATCCGGGTACTTAGTGCACATACGGTCCAGCTCCGGAATATCTTCCGGTCCCATGAGAAAGCTGAGCGCGAGATTGTGGCGGGAGGCGGCTGTGAACATCTTCTCGTAGCCTGGATAGTCCAACCACAATTCTCCGGGACGCGCCCGATTCTTCCGCCCCAGAAGACGAAAGGCAAAGATGCCGCCCTTGGACAACGCGATCATCGTCGCATCGGGACTGGCGAGCGTAGCATCCGTGATCGCCGGGACAATGCCGGTCCCCACGAACTTGCCAGGATGTTTGCGAATCGTATCCAGGATGTAGCTGTGGTCCAAACCGTACCAAGTCATCTGGACTAGATTGATTACCGTAACACCGGCGGGCTGCGCATTCGCCAGCAGTTCTTCCGCGGTGAAGCTGGGTATCCCCAGGTCTTTCGGGTAAAACCCCGGCGAGAGAGGATACTTGGCGAAATCGGAAGTCCAGATATGAACGTGGGCGTCAAAGACAGGCCGGTAATGGGTGGCGGCGAGCCCGGCGAGTGCAGTCATCGATTGTCGACGGGTTAGTGTTTGCATATTTTCTCGTCATCCCCGCCAAATAGCGCAGAGACTTTCAGACTAGTATAGGGCCAGTCCAGAAAGGATCGTCTCGCGAGAACGCTTGCTATCATCGTCTTCTCAATCATGAGCGAGCTACGAAAAGAAACCATCGCCATTCTCGGGGGAACAGGTAAGGAAGGTAGGGGTCTTGCCCTCCGGTTTATCGCGGCAGGATTCCCCGTTGTCATCGGGTCCCGGGAAGCCGCCAAGGCGCAACAGAAAGCCCTCAGCTTGGCGGAACACGTGCCTGGCGCCACCATCAGCGGCGGCGAGAATACGGCAATTGTTGCCCAGGCCGATCTCATCTTCCTGTGCGTTCCGTTTGATCGGGCCAGCGAGCTGATAGAAGCCTGCCGCCCATTCTGGAAGGAGGGCGCCGTCCTGGTGGATACCACCGTACCGTTGCGCTTCGAAGCCGGGAACGCGATGTTACTGGATCTGCCCGTGCCATCGGGCAGCGAGCATTTGGCGTCGAGCCTGCCCGCTGGTTGCTCTTTAGTGGCGGCGTTTAAGACCATCGCCGCCCACGCGCTAGCCGAGTTGGATACGCCGCTCGATTGTGACGTGCTGATTTGCGGCGATCACGAAGGGGCCAAAGCTCGCGTGATGGCCGTGGCCGCGTCCATCTCCGGATTGCGCGTTCTTAACGGAGGTCCTTTGCGCCACGCGCGGGCGCTCGAGGCGATGTGCGCTCTGGCCATCGGTCTCAATCGCCGCTATAAGGTCAAATCCACGCGCTTTCGTATTGTTGGCTTGTAAACGGTACGTCAACAGGCGTCACCGGAACAGGTCCCTCTGCGGCGGACGCACCAGATCGCGCGCCGAACCTTTGCCCAGCGTGTAGCGGAAACCGCGGATCAGACACACGGGCACGCGGTCTGTTTTACGGAAAACAAGTCCCGCGGCGGCGGCGAGTTGATCTGCGTCGGCAAGGATGGTGACGTGGATCGGGTAACCGTGCGGGTCCACCTGGGACCGGCAGTCGCTGCAGGCCGCCATCCCGTGAATTCCGATAGCGACGTCCACAAGACCCTCGCGCCACGGCCGTCCAAAGGTGTCTGAAACAATGACGCCGACCGTCGCTCCGGTAATCGCTTCGATCTCGTTTGCGATTCGAGCCGCGGAGGCATCCGGATCGACCGGCAAAAGGGACACGCTGGCGCCGCCATCCACATTCGACAAATCCACGCCGGCGTTGGCGCATACAAAGCCGTGCGCTGTTTCGGCAATCAACACTCCCTGATCCATACGAACAATGCGCCGCGTCTCGCGCAATACCACTTCGATCACTCGCGCATCCCGTCCACCTAGCGCTTCCGCGGTTCGCGTGGCGAACTCTGACGGGACCACTGTTTCCAAGTTCACTATCCGCCCTTCGGCCTTCGACACGATCTTTTGCGCCACCACCAGGATGTCGCCCGGCTCGATTGCCTGGCCGCAGCCGGCAACCCCGTCCACAATCCACCGTCCCAGTGGCGCTTCAGGTTCTCCTTCAGGGATTCCAGGAACAGGCAGCAACAGGATCACTGCAATCGCCGTTCGAGGTGGAAGGATTCCAGTACCCGGCGCGTCATCGTGGTGGAGGGGTATTCGAGAAAGCGGAAGAGATCCTCGGGCGAATCCACGTCCAGGGCCAGGCGCTCATTGTGCAGAATCGCGCAAAGAAAGCCGGTCTGCTCGGCCGCCGTTCGATGGGGAATAAAGCTGTCGTTGCCAAATCGCAGCGGGAACAGATCGTGAGGCCTGCGCAGAACGGCGTTTGTCCCACGGCCGTCCCACGCCGGCACTAGCAGACCGCCTTGTTCCGGCGCCAGTGTTAAGACCGCCGCCAGATCCTCCGCCTGCACCAGGGGGATGTCGGCGGGTACCACTAAAGTCCCCCCAGCGCCTAGTTCGTGAGCCTTGCGTGTGGCGGACTCAATTGCCACCGTTTCGCTTATGCAAGTCGTTTCCATCAGGGAATAGAAGCCGCGAGCCGCCGCCATCCCGGCCACGCGCGGATCGCCCGTAACTACCAGAACCGGCATTCGCGCAAAGTCAGCGAACGCGTTCAGTACATCCTCCACCATGGCCGGAATCAGCGCTGCCCGCTCGTGCGGCTCCAGAATCGGCGAGAGGCGGGTCTTGCCGGTGTCGAGACTTTTGATCGGCACCAGTGCCAAACAGTCAGACAGGGTTTGCATGAATTGTTTCCCGTGCCAAGCGCTCTGCATCGGCCGTGTCTCGTATGCGGATAGCAGTGAAGAAGGGCCGTGCGCCGGCATTGGCAATTTCGGTTTCGCTGCCGCGATCCCCATCATCGGCCACCAGCACGTCGAGAAAGGACCGGTAGGCTTCAGCCACTCCGGCGGCGGATGCCGGAAGACCCCTCATTGTCATGAGCCGGTCTGCCGGTCCGCTGAAGGCGGCGGTACCGATGATCGGCGAGACGGCGGTCACTCGGGCGCTTGTCTGCTGCAGTGCGTGAACAATGCCAGGAACCGCAAGGATGGGGCCAACGCTGGTAATGGGATTGCTCGGCGCGATCACCACGACATCGGCGCCGGCGATACTTTCCAAGACACCAGCAGCCGCTGATGACTGCTCTGCACCTTCAAACCGAACGGCGTGTACTGTACCGTGATGACGGCGTTGCACAAAAAACTCCTGGAAGCCCACGTCGCCGTCGTCCATCGTTACGATCGTCCGCAACCGGTCATCGGTTGCCGGCAGGACACGCGCGCCGATGCCGAATCGCGTGCACATCTCGCTTGTGATGGAAGACAAAGTCCGGCCGGCCCGCAACCGCTCCGTGCGGAACAGATGGGTGGCCAGATCCCGGTCACCCAAACTGAACCAGGCGGGGCCACCCAGAACGGCCATGGCTTCCCGGCATTCAAACGTCTCATCGCGGCGGCCCCATCCACGGTCAGGGTCCAGCAGTCCTGCCAGTTCATAGCAAATGGTGTCGATGTCAGGCGAGACGTGGAGTCCCCACCACTCAAGGTCGTCCCCTGTGTTCACCACCACGGTGAGGTCGGCTGCGGGAACCACCTTCACCAGGCCGCGGATGAACTTCGCCGCGCCCGTTCCTCCGGCCAAAACTGTTACTTTCATTAGCCCTCAACCTGTGGCCGGGATCGTTCGCGGAAACGGAACTCGCTCGACGCCGTCAACTGATGATAGGTGCCGAAGCGTGAGCCACAAGTGATCCCGTCGAGCGCATCAGGCTGTGACGGCTCCACGTCGAAAGTGCGCAAGATTTTGTAAACCGTGGAACGCTCCGCAGGGACACGGCCGGCTGCCCTGATCCAGGAGCGAATCTCTGAAGGTTTCAGAAAATGTCCGTGTGGCGCCCCGGCCGCCGTCGAGATGCTTTCGTTGATCAAGGTACCGCCGAAATCGTTGGCGCCGGCATTCAAACATCGCGCCGCAAAGGCGGGACCCTGCTTCACCCATGAGGCTTGGACGTTATCGATCCAGCCGCGCAGCATCAACCGGGACACGGCATACATCCGCATCACATCGTCTTCGGAAGGTCCGGGTTGAATTCCCGCCACTAGCGACTTCTGGAACATAGGCGCTTCCGTGTGGATAAAACTCAACGGTACGAACTCGGTGAAGCCGCCGGTCTCTTTCTGAGTGTCCCGAAGCAGCGCCAGGTGCGCGGCGCGATGGCGCGGTGATTCCACATGACCAAACATGATGGTCGACGAAGTGCGGATGCCCAGTCCGTGGGCCGCGCGGATCACACGGAGCCATTCGGCGGTAGAGATGCGTCCCGGAGAGATCAGTTCGCGAATATCGTCGTCAAGGATCTCGGCAGAGGTCCCAGGCATCGACCCAAGACCGGCATCGTTCAGCGCAGCAAGATAACGCTCCACTGTCCACTCCGAGCGCGCCGCCCCGTACAGCACTTCCTCCGGAGAGAAGGCATGCAAGTGAATGTCCGGCAGTTCTCTCTTGATGGCGCGGCACAGGTCGATGTAATAGGAGCCCTTCATGCGAGGGGGTAAGCCGGCTTGCAGGCAAACCTCGGAAGCGCCAAGTTCCTGCGCTTCCCTGGCCCGGCGCACCACTTCCTCCATGGGCAGGAAATAACCTTCCTCCGCGCGATGGCCGCGGCTAAAGGCGCAGAAGCCGCACCGCTTCACGCAGACGTTCGTGAAATTGATATTGCGGTTGACCACGTAGGTGACCGCATTTCCGCAATGCTGACGACGTATTTCATCGGCTGCGCCGGTCAACTCACACAGCCCTCCGCCGGGCATGGCGAATAACGCTTCCCCATCGTCGACGCTCAATTCCTCCCCGCGCAGAGCTTTGTCGAGTATCTTTGACGCCGTCACCACAGCTCCTTATCAGGCGGGACAAACCCCGAAGTGTCGGTAAGCGCCGACACGCACTCTCGCAGGGTATCCGGAATCCAAGTGGAAGACGCCAGCACGTACCGCGGGTAAACAGGAAGCCGCTCCCGAAGTTCGAACCCGGCGCGCGCGGTTACCGACCGCAGATGAATCAGCTTCGGCCACGCCCGTTCCGGGTTGATGAAATCGCAAGTCACCGGCGAAACCCCGCCCCAATCGTTTATGCCCGCGTCCAGCAGCGCGCTATAGCCCCCGGGAGTCAGATTGGGCGGAACCTGAACGTTCACCTCTTCACCGAAGATCAGGCGGGCAACCGCGGCAGTTCGAGTCAGATCCAGCAGGCCGGGCTCGTCGCGGTGCGCGAAAAGGGTGTCCGGTTTGGCCCGGAAATTCTGGATGATCACTTCTTGAATATGACCGTACTGGTCGTGGAGATCCTTGATCGCAAACAATGCCTCCACCCGCTCCTCATGGGTTTCGCCGATGCCGATGAGGATGCCCGTGGTGAACGGAACCCTTGCTTCGCCGGCATTGCGGAGCGTCCTCAGCCGCACGGCGGGAGTTTTGTCGGGGCATTGGTAGTGCGCCTCTCCAGGCTCCAACAGACGGTCGCTCGTGGATTCCAACATCATCCCCATACTCGCGTTCACGGGACGCAACAGGTCAATGTCCCCGCGAGTGAGAACGCCAGGATTCGAATGGGGCAAAAGCCCTGTTTCCTCGAACACAAGCTTGCACATGGCGGCGAGGTATTCGATGGTGGATCCGAAGCCTTGTCCGGCAAGCCAGACGCGGTGCGCGGGGTAGCGGAGCTCCGGCTTGTCTCCCAGGCTGAACAGAACTTCCTTGCAGCCGGCACGCCGTCCGGCTTCCGCTACGGCCAGCACCTCGCCCGGTGTCATGGTGTGGGCGGTGGAGTCTTCGGCCGGGCGCGCGAACGTGCAATACGCGCAACGGTCGCGGCAAAGATTCGTCAGTGGTACGAACACCTTCCGCGAATACGACACCGTCTTGCCGGTCCTGCGGTTGCGCGTTTTTCGCGCCGCGTCAAGCAGTTGCGCCAACTCGTCCCCGGTAGCGCCAATCAGTCGTTCGGCATCGCCCCGGCTGATTGTCTGATTAGGTGTTGGAATTGCTGGCACGTGGGTAAAGTAGTTGAGCATTGCCAGGTTGAAGCGATATGATAGCAAATCTTATTTAGACTGGAGACAACTGAATGTCGGAGGAAAACAAAGCAGAGTGGCGTGGCAAAGTCGGCAAGATGACCGAGGAAGAAATGGCCGCGTTTCTTGCCGGAAATCCCTTCTGCCGCATCGGCAGCATTGCGGACGATGGCTGGCCGTACGTGGTACCCTGCTGGTTTGAATACAGCGACGGCGGCTTCTATATTATTCCGCGAAGCAAGTCAGTATGGGCGGGATATATCAAACGCGATAAACGCGTTTTTCTTTGTATCGATGACACTACCATCTATAATCATCGAGTCCTGGTAAAAGGCGAAGCCACGGTGCTGGAAGAGTCCAACCTCGGCGGCCGCTGGGTGGATATTGCGCGGCGCATGTCGGTGCGGTATCTGGGCGAACACGGTCCCGACTACCTCGAACCAACGATGACAGAGCCGCGCTGGTTGCTCTTCGTCCGCCCGATAACCATCAAGACGTGGCAAGGCGTGGACTGGCCCGAAAAGTACAAGCATTCGAAATGGTGAAGAGGTCATGAATACTCCCTCGACAATCAATCGCCGCGGCTTTCTAACGAAGGCGTCTCTTTCCGCCGCCGCCTTGTCTCAAGCCGCCGCCCAAAAGCGTTCTCGCGATGGAGAGCCCTTACGGATCGGTTGCCTGAATGTGCACAACTATTCCCATCTGCTGCCGTTGTGGGCACCGATGATGAATCCGCGTGAAGAAAAAAAAGAGATTGCGCTTACCGGCATGCGCATCACGCACTGCTGGGATGTGGAACCGGAGAAGTCCGCCGAATTTGCAAAGATGTACAGGTGCCAGGCAGTACGCAATTTCGACGACATGCTGGGAAAGGTGGATGGAATCATCTCCGGTGGCTACTTCAACCATCCATGGAGCCACATCCTGCACCAACCTTATCTCGAAGCTGGCTTGCCCAATCTGATTAACAGGCCCTTCTCGAATTCCCTGGTGAAGGCCCGGAAAATGATCGACACCGCGAAGAAGCACGGGGCCACCATCCTCTGCCCCTCGGCCTACGAATATACCGACGCTACCGCACGGGCCAAGATTTGGGTCGCAGACAGGAAGATTCAATGCTACTCTGCCACGAATTCGTTCGACGAGTATCCCACGCACGGCATCCATGGGATGTATATGATTCACCGGGTCATCACCGAATCGGGGAACCCGGTGGTGGCTGTCTCGTTCCACTCCAAGTCGTGGCACGAGCCTCCGGGTGTGATGACCTATGAGCACCGTGACAAGAGCGGCAACCCCTTCTTCGGCACCTTGCATCAGATCAAGGGAGCCTGGGGCACACTGCAGATTCACACGCCGGATGAATACGGCGGGAGACAGTTCGAAATCCAGTCAGGCGCTGGATTCCCGTTTAGCCAGACCGAAGCTTGGGCACCTACTATCTGGGTCTATGAGCGGATGGCCAGATACAAGGAGATGCCGGAGAGTTTCGACTCGCTTTGGGAGAAGACTCGGGTTTTCATGGCAGGTTGGAGATCGGTGCTCGACGGCGGCAAGATGGTGCGGCCGGAGGATGTACCCGAAGACTGGGAGGCACCGGTAGAGCTTCCGGCCCGTCCCGGTGACCCCGCCGTGGGCCTGTTCAAGAAGTTGTTTGGATAGCTTTCACAAGTGCGTGTACACCTGCAATCCGGCTGGTAACGAATGGAACGACGATCCTTCCTGAAAGCGGTTCCTCCGGCTCTACTATTACCATGGGCCGGCAGCGCAAATGCATCATTTCCTCCCGTGACGGCCGTGCCGGAACCGCACTTCCCGAGCCGTCTACACCAGTTTGTCTGGCGGAACTGGGATTTGACCAATCTGGACCAGATGGCGAAAGTCGTGCAGGCGCGGCCGGCCGAATTGGCGGAGTTGGCGAAGTCGATGGGACTTCCGCCAAAGCGGCAGCTCAGCTCCGACTTTCTCCGACGCATCTACATCACTGTCATCCGGCAGAACTGGCATCTGCTGCCCGAAGAGCAAATCATCGAATTGCTCGGCTGGGACGCCGAACGCTTTGCGTTCACCTTGAAGGAGGATGACTTTCTCGAGCACAAGCTGGGGCGCGTCAAGCCGGCTTGCGACACGCTGCGGTATCACAAGCCAGACTCCCTGGAGAGGAAGAGGGCGGCGGCGATCCGGACCAGCCTGATGCGCTGGATGCCGGGCGGCGTCAAGACGCTCGGGCAGCCGCGCTTCGCGTTTGTGGAGGAGATCTCTACGCTCGAATCGGGTCCGGGCTGGCGCGTGGAGGTTCCGCAAGGCAAGCCGGCACTGACAGCGGCGGCCAAGCGCTTCGGGTCAGGTGGCCGCGCGGGACGGCGGGTCGAACTGGTTCTCGATAACGGAGTGAATCTCGGTCCCGGCGATTTTTCCATCACGTCGAAGTCAGATGGCGTGCGCATTGTTGCGGCGACGGAGCGGGCCGCCATTCGCGGGCTGTATCATCTGCGTGCTGAGCCGCAACTGCCTGACGGCGAGACACGTTCCAAAGAGGTATGGTCGCCTCGCTTCCTCTATTCGTACTTCGCGCTCTACGGCGATCCCCTGATGGAAGGCGACGCGGCGGGACTGCCCGACGGGTATCTGGACCGCGCCGCCGCAAACGGTATCAACGGTGTCTGGATTCAGGGCGTGTTGAATACCCTCGCGCCGA
>JBDUEM010000230.1:0-12631 GCA_040002435.1 Bryobacteraceae bacterium | reverse complement strand
GTTTGCCAGATGAATACCTGTTCCATTCTGGGCGGACGCCCCGCGTTGGGCGCATGGGTAACTTATGGGCTCGGGTCGGCGAACCAGAACCTGCCGAGTTTCGTGGTGCTGACGGACGCTGCCGAGGTTGTCGGCGGACCGAAGAACTGGAGCGCCGGTTTTCTTCCCGCAACGTATCAAGGGACACAATTGAGGAACCAGGGGGCGCCGATTCTCGACCTGATTCCTCCGGAGAGTATCGGCGACAAGCAACAGCGCGGACGGCTGGATCTGCTGAAGAATCTGAATCAGCACTTCGGTGCGGACAAGGCTGACGACTCCGAACTGGAAGGCCGTATCAATGCCTATGAGCTTGCCTATCGGATGCAGTCCGCAGGCCCCGAGGCAGTGGACCTGGGTAAGGAAACGGAAGCCACCAAGAAACTGTACGGAATGGATGACGAGGCGACGGCTAAGTTTGGGACAAACTGCCTGATGGCCCGCCGGCTGGTGGAACGCGGCGTTCGCTTCGTGGAACTCTATTCAGGCAGCGGCAGCGGCTGGGACGCCCACAACAACATTGAGGGCAATCATTCCAAGATGTGCAAGTCGTCGGACAAGCCGATTGCGGGGCTTCTGACGGATCTGAAAGCGCGCGGGCTGCTGGAAGACACCCTGGTAGTTTGGGGTGGAGAATTCGGCCGCACGCCGTTTAACGAAAAGGGCGATGGCCGGGACCACAATCCCTGGGGCTTCTCCATGTGGATGGCCGGAGGCGGCATCAAGAAGGGGCAAGTGCTTGGGGAAACGGATGAGATTGGCTTGCGCGGAATCGACAAGCGAGCGCACGTCACCGACATTCACGCGACCATCCTGCATGCCTTGGGATTGAATCATACGGCGGTCACGTTCCTGCATAACGGGCGGTCCGAACGGCCAACGATTGTCACCGGCGAAGTAGTTAAGGAAGCGTTCGCGTAGTCACCAGTTCGATTTCTGTGGGCACGCCATCACGCAGCTTGGTGTGCAGGATGGCCTGGAAATGCCAGGTACCCGTGTGGTTCGGAGACTGCTTACGCAGCGCGTTTTCTAACACACGCAGGTTCTCCGCCTCGGTCAGGTATTCCAAAGCCATCTGTGTGCCCTCCGTATTCACTCCATTGATCAGCGTCAGGCCGTGCCTACCGTCCATGCCACCCAACATGGAGATCAACGCATAATCTTCCACGGCCGGATTGTGTCCCTTCGTATAGTCGGGCAGGTATTCCCCCGGCTCCCCCGGCTTGTGGCCCGGATTGATAATCCGCCTCGGTTTATCCGTGTCGGTCTTGGCCATGCGGAATGGAAGGTTGCTGAGGATCGGATCGAGCCAGCGATTGGCCTCGCTGTGTCCAAGCAGAATCAAATTCTCCGTGCGAAAATCCTGCCAGTTCATGTAACGGCTTTGCACGGCACGGATCGGGACGCCGGCCTTGGTAAACATCACCGCCAGGGGAATGCTGCCCAAGGCTTCGCCCATCTTGGCGTGGGAAAGCGTGGGGTTCATGTAGAAGAACCCGCCGGCAGGAAACTTATACTCCGCGCGGATGGTCTTGGCTTCGTCTTCCCTGATTTCGATTCCACTGGTGGGATTGTCGGGAGGAAACGGCGCATCCGTCCGCCGGATTCCTGCTGTGAGCGCATTGCTATAGCAGACGATTGCGCCTTCGGAGTAATACGTCAGCCAGGGTCCCCAGATCCTGTGGTAAACCGGCTCCAACTGGCTCCCCGGTTTCGTTTGCCTGGTACCCCATTGATAGCCTGCAACGGCAAACACCAAGGCGGCCAAGGCCATGGCAAGGGCTTGCCACCAATAAACCTTCGGGGCTAATACAACGGGCAGGACGACCGTGTTCGGTGCGACAGGTGGGGCGGCGGATGGCGCCTCGATTTCTGCGGGAACGGCCGCCGCTTCCGGCTCCGGGCTGCACTGAAAGGTAGGGACGTAGCGCCCGGTCGGCAATTCGATGCGGACCGGATCGTTCTTCCCTTCCTCGGCGTAGTATTCCTTCAGTTTCTGCCGCAGGGAATAGGCCTGCCGCCGCACTACGGAATCTTCGCCGGAGGAATAGTCCGCTCCCCGATCGAAGACGGTGTGCGCTATCAGGTACTCATTCAACTTCGAGGCTTCGCCGTTGAGCGTTGTTTCGCAGATGAAGCGAAGGAATCGTGAGTGGCGCTCGGAACGCCAGAAGGCCTGGCTCTTGAGAATAAGTTCTAGCTCGGCCCGCACCGCGGTGGCGGTTTCAGGTGAGATCTCGCTGGATTGGTGCATCTGCTACATCGAATCTATCACTAAAGGTTAGGACTGCGCGGTCACCAAACGAATCAGTGGCTCTCCTCATCTGATGCACCGCTTATCGCCATTTCGGTAAGGTGAGGGAGGCATCGAGCAAGGTCTCATCGCTAAAGCACAGGCGAAGACTGTCTCGATTATCGACAACGTGGAGCAGATCGTGAAGCGGGTAGCCCGCCGAGCCGAGCCTCCTACGCCCCGACCGGTATAACGCAGGGGCCAGGATTTTATCGACGCTTGCATCCAAATGCGCGTCCTTTTCACGAATGAAGAAGTCGATACTCGTTTCAGCCGTACGCCCTCATAGAGCCGCCCGTTGCAGTTCTCGCGAGCGGATTTTTGCTTGCGCCTTTAGTTTGAGCCGAGGGTAACGACGTGGGTCGAGCCGAAGGATTTGGAGTCCTTGCTTCCGGAGCGTCGGAAGTTTTGGCGAGTGGCGCAAGGGGACTACGCTTGGTACAGGGAGCGAGGCAAGCGACGCTCGAATCCTGGGTTAATGAAGACTTGGCGAAGATGTCTCCGGCCGCATCCGGGCGTTCACAAGATCCATCGCGGGAGGTGCTGGAAGGGCAACGTCAAATGATCGGTCGGCCGCTCGGTGTACACGGCGCACAGATCGCTGCGACCGCGCTGGAGCACCATCTCACTCTGATCACCCGGAGCGTAAGAGACTTCGAAGGCCTCGGCCTTACGGTATTCAATCCTTGAGAACCCGCGCCCTGACCCGCAAGGCCACTTGCAATCCTACTTTGTGATCGAATAGAAGCCGACAGCGGAGGAGGTCCAAATTCCATGCGCATAGTTGGCTTTATGCTCACGTGCTTCCTACTATCCACGGCGATTCGGGGACAAGACATGCCGACCATAACGGATGTCAGTTACGTCGCCTCAGTTTCCGGCGTTCCAGCAACTGCCGGCGCGATCACCGGTATCAACAACACGGGCAGAGTCATCGGCTTTTCGAGTACGCCTGAATTCACATTGCCGTCCAAAGGATTTGTCGCGACCTTAGCCGGAGATGTGGATTCCGATTTGACGCGGCGGTTCGGAGGCTTCATACCTCGCGGTATCAACCGTTCCGACCAGATTACGGGATCCACTGGCGAGGTAACTTCATCGGTCTTCACTCTCCATTTGACACCGCAGATTTCGTTGCCGGGCGTCTTGGCTCGCGCGATCAACGCTGACGGTGTGATCACAGGCTTCACAACGTCTTTTCCTCCGACACCCTTCTTGTATGCGCCTGGTTTCGGCATTAACTTGATACCCGGGCCGAGCAACTTCCGGGGCGGCGGTGCTGCAATAAACCGTGCGCGGCAGATTGCCGGTGGCGGCGGACTGTTCGGAGCACAGAATCACGCAACCGTTTGGAGTAGCGACACCGGCTTGCGGGATATCGGGATTCTGTATAGCCCAAATTTCAGCGATGCGCGAGCGATCAATCGATTCGGCCAGGCGACAGGGTACGTGCGATCATCTGCTTTCCTTGAGACCCCTTTCCTCTATGATCCGGCCCTGGGTACAACAGTACTCCTGGATACCGTTGGGATCGCCGATGGAGTAGGCAACGGAATCAACGCGGCAGGGCAGGTCGTGGGAAATAGATTCGTCCCATTCAGCGGCCGGAACCAAGCATTCTTATACACGCCGGGCACCGGTTTTATCGATCTAAATTCGTTGCCAAGCCTCCCGAGCAACTGGGTATTGAACTCGGCGGACGCCATCAACGACTTCGGTCAAATTGCCGGCGTAGGAACAATTAACGGACAGGTGCGCGCATACCGGCTCGATCTCCCACTCTGTTCGCTGAACGTATCGCCGGCCAATCTCCGGGCCATCGTCACGCCGGCTCTCCTGCAGATCTCCGTTCAGGTCGGCGCCGGCGGGTGCCGCTAGACGGCGATACCCAGCGATCCCTGGATTTCCATCAATCACACGGGCGTCTTCACTTCGTCCGAAACGCTGACGATCTTGCTGGCGACCAACCCTGATCCTGATGCGCGGACGGGATCGCTGTTGATCGGCGGGCGCCTGATTCCGATCTTGCAGGAAGGTGCAAACCCGACCCAGAAGTTCGCGGACATACCTGCCACTCACCCCTTCTTCCCATATATCAATCTTCTGAAGACGAGGGGAATCACAAGCGGCTGTTCGTCCACGCAGTATTGCCCGGACAGGCCCATCACGCGCGGAGAGTTTGCGGTATTGGTCACCCGCGCGTTGCTGGGCGACAATTTCCCTGCTTCGGATCCGGCAATCCAGAGATATTTGGATGTTGCTCCGTCCAGCGCATTCTCACGCTACATCAATAAGCTCTCCGAGCTCGCCGTGGCGACGGGTTGCGGGGACGGCAACTTCTGTCCGGGCGATACGATCTCCAGATCCGAGGCGGCCCGGCTCCTTGTCCGCGCGAGATTTGGCGAGGCGGGGCGCGGGCCAGATTCCCTGGCGCCCAGCGCGCCGCAGTATTCCACGACCGCCTACTTCACCGACGTACCTCATGACTCCTCCTTTTCGTTCGTTCAAAAGCTGAGGGACCTGGGAGTAACCAGTGGATGTTCAGTCACTCAGTTTTGTCCTGACAAGGCAATCACTCGTGGGGAAGCCGCTGTCTTTATCGTTCGCGCGCTACTGACGCCGGTTGGAGACTAGCTCGCTTCGCCTGCTACAATCTAGAGTTGTTGAGCGATGAAGGATTCTTGCCGGTGGCCGCGGCGCCAACCAGTGTAGTTGCCATTTATCCGGGGTCTTTTGACCCGATCACCAACGGTCATCTCGATCTGATCGAACGCGGCGCGCGCCTGGTGGGTAAGTTGGTGGTATCGGTCCTGCGCAACGAAAGAAAACAGCCACTATTCAGCGTGGCAGAGCGGATGGAAATGCTGCGGGAAGCCGTCCAGGGCATCCCGAACGTAGAAGTGGATTTTTTCGACGGACTGCTGGTGGATTACGCGTCGCAGAAGAACGCCACCCTGATTTTCCGGGGCATCCGGGCGATTTCCGATTACGAGCACGAGCTGCAGATGGCGTTGATGAATCGCCGCCTGCGCCCGGAGATTGATACGGTGTTTCTGATGTCGGGCGAGGCGCACTCCTTCATCAGCTCGCACCTGGTGAAGGAAGTGATCCGGCTGGGTGGAGACATCGCGGGGCTGGTACCGCCCGCTGTCGAAACCCGCTTGAGGAATCGAATTTTTGGAGAAGAGTAAAGCAATGCAAGCCACACTTGATCTATCAGACCGGATTGCGCTAATCAGCGTATCCTCCACGATGAAGGTTGCCGCGGATGCCGACCGTCTGCGCCGGGAAGGCGTTGACGTCGTCGATCTGGGAGCCGGAGAGCCGGATTTTCCGACGCCCGATAACATCAAGCAGGCCGCCATCCGCGCCATCGACGGCAATTTCACCAAGTACACGCCGGCCGGTGGAACGCAGGAGTTGAAGCAGGCCATTTGCGAGCGGCACACCGCCGATTACGGCACCAGCTACGGCCCCGCCGAATGCGTGATTTCCGTCGGCGGCAAGCACGTCATCTTCAACCTGATGCAGGTGCTGATGGATCCGGGCGACGAAGTGATTATCCCGGTGCCGTACTGGGTTACCTATAAAGACGTCGTGAATTACACGGGCGGCAAGTGCGTCTTCGTGGAAACGCCGGAAGAGAACGGCTTCAAGCTGACTGCGGCGATGATTGAACCGCACATTACACCGAAGACGAAGATGGTGATTATCAACTCGCCGTCCAATCCGAGCGGAGCCGTGTTGGACCGGGAAGAATTCGAGAGAATCTTCGAGATCACCAACAAGCGCGGCATCTGGCTGATGACGGACGAATGCTACTGCCGTTTTCTGTATGACAGTGATCCGTTCTCGATCGCATCCGCCAAGGGTGCGAAGGAGACGGTGATTGTTGCCGGATCGCTATCGAAGACCTATTCCATGACAGGTTGGCGGATCGGTTTCGGCCTCGGGCCCGCTCCGATCATGGCGGCCATCAACAAGCTGCAGAGCCACAGTACGTCGAATCCGACTTCCATTGCGCAGAAAGCCGCGGTGGAGGCAGTTCGCGGGCCACAGGATTCGGTGGGCATCATGCTTGCCGAATTCCGCAAACGCCGCGATTTCGTGATTGACCGGCTGCGGCAGATTCCGGGCGTCACCGTGGGTGTTCCGCAAGGCGCTTTCTACGCCTATCCGAACATCAGCGTCGCCTTTGGCAAGGGCGGCATCCACAATTCCATGCAATTTGCGGAGCAACTGCTGGACAAAGCGCGAGTGGCGCTTGTTCCCGGCGAGGCGTTCGGCAACGATACCCACGTGCGTCTCTCCTATGCAACGTCGATGGAGGAGTTGAAGCGCGGGATGGATCGTTTACACCAATTCATCACCGGCCTTGCCTGATGGCCCACGGCATTACCAGACTAGAGCCCTCCTTTCACAAACGGATCTGGGGAACCACGAAGCTGCTCCCGTGGTTTCCTGATCCTGACGAGCGCACGGGCGAGGTCTGGTTTCGCAGCGGGGAGGAATCACCGCTGCTGGCAAAACTGATCTTCACTTCCGCCAAGCTTTCCGTACAGGTTCACCCAGCAGACGATTTCGCGCGCCAACACGAGAACTCGCGCGGGAAAACAGAGATGTGGCATGTGCTGGAAGCCGCGCCGGGAGCTGTGATCGCGATGGGCTTTCGCGATCACATTACACGCGAACAATTCGAAGATGCCCTGCGAGAGACGCGCGTCGAAGATTTGCTGCAGTGGGTTCCCGCACAGGCAGGCGATACGTTTTTCATTCCCGCCGGCGTGGTCCATGCCATCGGGGCCGGACTGACGATCTGCGAAATTCAGCAAAATTCCGACATTACCTACCGGCTCTACGATTACGGGCGGCCGCGGGAACTGCACCTTGAAAAGGGGCTCGCCGTCTCCCAATTCAAACCCCACGAAGGGAAAGTCAGTCTTCCTGTCCGATGCGCCCATTTCTCGGCAGATATTCTGACCGTGTCCGGCAGCGGGCAGGTGGATAGCGGACCTGGGCAGGAGCGAATGTGGATGATGCTGGAGGGTTCGGGTACGTTAAACGGAAAAGCTTATCGAAAGGGCGAATTGTGGAAACTGGATGATAACTGCGCGGCCGTGACTATCGCGGCCGCCGAGCCTACAAGGATTCTGGCAGCCAGCGTCTGAGCTCTAGCCGATACCGAGTTCGTCAATCCTCTCCAGCGGTGAGCCGCATTCGCGGCAGATGATCGCGGTGCAGTCTCCGCACTGCAGCGGGTCCGGTACCGGCCGGCTGCATGCAGGGCAATAGAATTCCACTTCCGTCGATTTCAATAATTCACCGGGCATAATTTGAAAGGCTTGCTAAACTGATCAGTAGAGCGTTGAACCGTTTCTCCCATTTTATTCCCCTGCTTCTCCTGATTGGCATTTGCGGCTTGACGGCCTGCAAGGACGAGCCGAAGGGTCCGCCGTCGATTGGCGAAGCTTTCGCCGGTCCTATTGCGCTAAACCTGCGGGAAGAGGTGTCTCCCAACTCAAAGATCGTCGCCACTCTCAAGCACGGAGACCAGCTGGAGATTCTGCAGACTCGGCGCCGCTTCGTGAAGGTCCGCACTGCAACCGGCAAGGAAGGTTGGACGGATACGCGGCAATTGATGACGCCGGAGCAGATCAAAGAGCTGCGGGATTTTTCCAAGAGCGCCGCGAAGTTCCCCTCGCAAGGCTTGGCTACGACTTTCGGGACGCTGAATATGCATTCCGAGCCGAGCCGCACGGCTCCCAGCTTTTATCAAATCGCCGAGGGCTCTTCTGTTGCAGTCGTGGGCCACCGCCTGGCGCCTCGTGTCGCGCCCGCCTCGGCTGCGGCTCCGCCTCCGCCGAAACCGGCTGCCCCATCCAAACGCAAGAAAGCCGGTAAGGAGAAGAAGGAAGCAGCGTTACAGCCTCCTCCTACAGGTCCGCCACCGAAGCTGCCGCCGAACTGGCTGGCATTGTCGAAGACCAACGCGGCGCCCGCCGAGGAACTGGAACCCAAGCCGGCTGCCGCGCCGCCGAAGCCTGAGCCTCCTCCCGCTCCCGTGCATCTCGAGGACTGGTCCTTGGTGCGGACAAAAGACGGCAAGGCCGGATGGGTATTGTCCCGGATGTTGACGATGAGCATCCCGGATGAAGTGGCCCAGTACGCCGAAGGACACCGCATTACTTCCTATTTTCCGCTTGCAACGGTCGACGACGAGGGCGTCGAGAAGAAGCATTGGTTGTGGACGACCACCAGCGCCAACGGACAGCCTTACGACTTTGACAGCTTCCGGGTTTTCATTTGGGCGCTGCGCCGCCATCGCTACGAGACGGCCTACATCATGCGCAACGTGAAAGGATACTACCCAGTGGAAGTCTCAACCGGTAGTTCCCCGTCCTTCTCCCTGATTATGGAGAATGACGATGGGAAGCGCTATCTCTACAAGTTTGCATTTGAGGTGAATCGGGCGCGTCTGGTGGAGAAGACCTTGTGGGAACCGGTGACGGAAGCGCCGAAGGCTACGCCGGTGGAGGCGCCTCCCGCGGCGGGGAATCCTGAAGTCAGCACTACCGATCGGGTGAAGAACTGGTTTAAGACGGCAAACCCGGTGAAATAGGCTACTCGGTCATTTCTACTTCATTCATTTCCAGACGATCCATCGCCAGAAACTCCTGAATGTGCGGATGATCGGAAGTCTCCAGGTCCGCGGTAGACCCGAAGAAAATAACTTTCCCCTGAAAGAGAAATACCACCCGATCCGCGACTTTTCGCATGAGCTCCAGATCGTGGGTGACCACGACGGATGTCAGCTTGAGTTGCGCCTTCAGGCGCAGCATCAGGTTGCCCAGATGGTTTGACATGATCGGGTCCACCATCGTGGTGGGTTCGTCGTACAGGATGCACTCCGGCTGAGCAGCTAGGGCGCGGGCGATTGCGACCGCCCGGCGATAGCCGGTCGAAAGGTCGGTAGGGTAGGCGTCGCGGTCGTCGAGCAGGTCCACCATGCCGAGCAGACCGTTCACAACGGTTTCCTTATTGGCACGATCGTAATCGTCCCGGAGCTCCAGGGAGAACAGGATATTTTCGGCAACGGTGAGCGAATCAAACAGGGCGCCATTCTGGAAAACCATGGTCACTTTCTTGCGGATCTGCCGCAACTCTGCCTCAGACATATTGGTTATGTCCTGGTGGGCGACAATCACCTGGCCTTGATCGGGTTTGAGGAAACCCATGATATGCGAAAGAGTTACAGACTTTCCGACGCCGCTTCGGCCAATGATGGCCACCGTTTCGCCGGCGTTGACGTAAAAGTTGGTGTCGACTAAAACGGGCCGGTCGAACGTCTTATACAAGTGGCGAAACTCAATGTAGTGGGGAAAGAGGTCAGTGGGCGGCATTCTGGAAGGCGGTCCACTCCGTTGGGGTATTCACATTCGCCAGCAATTCGGTAGTGGTAACCGGATACAGATGAACCTGGAGCAATTCAATCGCCGCTTGCAGTTTGTGGATTCCGGACTCGACTGCCTGCTGCAGGGCCGATCGGGCGCTGCTGCGGTAGACGGCGCACAGCGGGTGACGGCGGCCGTCCGGAGTGACAGGAACTGTGCACTCGGCCGTGGAATCCACCGCGACGGCGAGCAGCGACCTGAGAAATTCGGCCGAGAGACCAGGCATGTCGCAGGCGGCAATCAGATTCCATTCGGCGCCGGATGCCGTCAGAGCGGTGACGATACCGCCGACGGGTCCGAAGCCTGGGTAAAGATCGCCGACAGATTCAAGATGCAGGTGAGGGTAACGATTCGGCGCGCCCACCAGGCAGACGGATCCGGCAGCGGCCAGGACGCTGCCCGCCACATGGGCGACCAAAACCGATCCGCCGTAGGGCAGCAGTGCCTTATCGTTTCCCATCCGCGTGCTGCCGCCGCCCGCCAGCACGAAGCCCGCGGAACGGCCAGCAGATCCGGTGCCGGCGTCGTGCATGAGAAGATAATAGCATTAGACTTTAGGAAAGAAGTTTTCCCTGTGAATCATTTACAGGTATAATCAGGTAAAACATAGCCATGCGTGTTTGTTTCAGCCGTGCCGCTTGTTTGTTTTTTTTGGGCTCCAGCCTGTTTGCCGGAACTGCGCCCGCGCCTGCCCAGCGAAGGCTGACCAGTGTGGTGCGAGTGGATTCCCATAGCGGACGCCTCACCCGAACCGTGGTGGTTGCGCCGAAGCCTGTGGTGGCCCGCGTGGTTTCTTCCGCCGTTCCCGAAGCAGGTAGCGCAGGCCCGGGCGGGGATGCGAACCTGCAGCAGATTGTGGAGGACGCGGCCCGGAGAAACCAGGTGGACCCGCTCCTGGTTCATTCCGTGATACAAGTGGAAAGTAATTATAACGCCAGCGCTGTCTCGCCAAAAGGTGCACAGGGCCTGATGCAACTGATTCCAGCAACTGCCCGCCGTTTCGGAGCCACAAACAGTTTCGACGTGAAAGAAAATGTCGAAGCAGGCGTGAAATATCTGAAGTATCTGAATTCTCTCTATCCGAATGATTTGCGCCTGACGCTGGCCGCCTATAACGCCGGCGAGGGCGCGGTCGCCAAATACAGGAACAACATTCCGCCTTACCGCGAAACGGAACACTACGTTTTTAAAGTCGGCGAAAAGTATGGATCGGCCCGCCGCGCCGCGGAACAGCGCAGGCTGGCCGCCGCACCGTCATCCGAAAAGACCGTTGCCGTTGAGCGGCACTTTCCGGTGGAATCCTACGTTGATTCGGGAGGGCAGTTGCACATGAGGACCGTTGTGCCGTCCGAAGGAATGCCTCAGTAGCCTTTATGCCGGGCCGTTGTTATCTCCGTTTCACTGCCGGCGGCGCACTGGCGCTGCTGTTTTCCGCACTGGGGGCCGCCGCGCCGCCCGCGCCCGCGGTGACTGCGGTGCGATTCTGGTCCATGACGGACACAACCCGTGTGGTGATTGAAACCACCGACGAGTTTCAATTCCGCTCCGATCATGTTCCGAATCCCGAGCGGCTGTTCTTCGACCTGGTCGGTATGCAGTTGCGTATGGGTGTCAAGGGTTCGCACACCATTAATGTTTCCGACAAATTGCTGAAGCAGATCCGCGTGGCCGAACCGCAGTCCAACGTCACGCGCGTAGTGTTCGATCTGTCCGTGCCTGTGGATTTCACCGCCTCGCAGTTGACCAATCCCAACCGGCTGATCATCGAGCTGCGGGCTGCAGGGACGCTGCTTCCCGGCGCCCCGCCGGCGCTTCCTGTGACCGTAACCCAGAAACTGGGGGAGGCGCCTGTCGCTGAGCGAAATGCGGCCATGAGCATCGCGAAGGAGAAAGTAGCGGAAGCGGCGCCGCTGCCGGAAGTTCCACCCCTTCCTGCGCCTCCCAAAATTGACGCAAAGGTCCAGTCGAAGCCCATCGTGTCGAAAGTGGACGAGAAGACACTTGCAGCGATCGCGAATCCGAAGCCGGCCCGGCTGCCGAAGAACGGAGAGCCTTCCCTGTCGCGTGTGCTCGGTCTTAAGGTCGGAAAGATAGTGATCGATGCCGGCCACGGCGGGCACGACACGGGAACCAGCGGTCCCGGCGGCTTACTGGAGAAAGATCTGGTCCTGGATGTGGCCAAGCGCCTGGGCGCGCTGGTGGAAGCCCGCATGGGCAGCGAGGTGGTGTACACGCGCTCCGATGACACTTTCATCCCCCTGGAGACGCGGACGGAGATCGCCAATGAACGCCGTGCGGATCTCTTCCTGTCCATCCACGCCAACTCCTCACCGGTACGGATTGCTTCCGGAGTGGAAACTTATTACCTCAATTTCACAACGTCGAAGAGCGATTTGGAAGTGGCGGCGAGAGAGAATGCGAGTTCACAGAAATCTGTTTACGAATTGAAGGATCTGCTGGAGAAGATCGCTCTCAAGGATAAGGCGGAGGAGTCCCGGGAGTTTGCAAGCAGGATTCAATCCTCGCTGTTCACAGTGTCGACGCGGAGCAATTCCAAATCGCGCGACCGTGGAGTGAAGAAAGCGCCGTTTGTGGTTTTGATCGGAGCGTCGATGCCGTCCGTGCTGGCCGAGATCGGGTTCGTCAGCAATCCGCGGGATGAAGTCTTATTGAAGCGGGCTGACTACCGCCAGAAGATCGCAGAGGCACTCTACAAAGGGCTGTCCGGGTATGCCGGGACGCTGAGCCACTTTCAGGTGGCCAAGAACTAGTCTTTTACAGCCGGGCACTCGGGGGCGCAGGCACTAGCAGGCTCGCGAACGCAGATCGGACTCTGCAAATGGAGCCC
>JBDUEM010000229.1:0-12631 GCA_040002435.1 Bryobacteraceae bacterium | reverse complement strand
GTTAGAGCCCACGAGCGCGGATGAATACATCGCCGAGCACCAGCCGGGCGAAACCGTCACCGGCCGCGTAGTGGAAGTGAAGCAGGAAAAGGCTAAAGTGGAACTGGGCGAGGGCGTGTTCGCTGTTTGCCGGATCCAGGTAGACGCACCAGCAGAACGAAAATCGGCGGGCGGCTCACATAAGGCCGACCTTTCGTCCATGAGCGCCATGTTGAACGCGAAATGGAAGCAGGGCGCGGTGGAATCCTCTTTGGCTGCTCCCCAGCAGGCGCCGGCCAAAGCGGGGCAGGTCCGCACGTTCCGGATCGTCTCCATCGATGCGGGGCAGAAGAAGATTCAGCTCGAACTGGTGAACTAGCCGCAAACGGTACGTTTCCAGGTTCTGTGCGTCTACTCCCATGTTGACAGGAAATGGGGAAGCCGTAGCCACGTTAGGCACAAAAGCGGTAACCGGACTGGATGAAGCGGCGCTGATTCGGGCGGCGCAGGGAGGCGATCAGTACGCCTTCGAGCAACTGGTCCAGGCCTACGACCAAAGTGTGCTTAGACTTGCGTTGAACCTCCTGCGGTCTCCGGAGGACGCCAGCGACATCTACCAGGAAGCGTTCCTGAGGGTGTACCGGAACCTGCATACATTCCGTTTCGACTGCACTTTCCATACCTGGTTGTACCGGATTGTAACCAACCTCTGCCTGGACCACTTACGAAAACGCAAGGTGCGCCGCGAGGAGCCGACCGTTGTGGAAACCAGTGAAGGCCCGGTGGACCGAATGGAAGTGGTGCAGGAACAACGCGCGGAAGGCGATCCGGCGAGAAAGCTTTTGAGCCGGCAATTGGGATCGCGCATCGATCGGGTTTTGACAGACATGACTCCACGCGAAAGGATGGTTTTCGAAATGCGGCATTATCAGGGCATGCGGCTGCGAGCCATCGGGGACGTGTTGGGGACCACGGAAGAGGCTGCCAAGAATTGCCTGTTCCGGGCTACCCAGAAGATGCGGGCCGCTTTGGGAGACTTTGTATGAACTGCGAACTTGCGAACGGGCAATTGTCGCTGATGCTGTACGGTGAGCTCTCCTTCGAAGAGGAAGAACTGGTGCAGCAGCATTTGGATGGCTGCGAAGCCTGCCGTGCAGAATTGGTGAGCGTTAAAGCCTTGCATCGGGCGCTGGACGACACCGAGGCGGAAATGGATGGCGCCGTTCTGGCGGATTGCCGGCGAACCTTGCGCGTGACCGTGGCGGCAATCGGCCCGCAAGAGAAGAACGGCTGGTTCCACGGCTTGACGTGGGGTGCGTTTCTGAAACCGCTGGGCGCCTTTGCTTTGATTACGGTGGGCTTCTTCGGCGCGCGATTCACCACGGCGGTGGGGGATCCGCCACAAGCCAGCATTCCCATGGCGTCGCGGGTTCGCTACGTCGAGCCGGGAATGGAATCTGGTCGGGTGCAGATTGTAGTGGAGGAAACAAGCCAGCGCACGCTTTCTGGAGAAACCGCGAGCGAACCCATTCGCAGACTGTTGCTGGCGGCGGCGCGCGATTCCTCCGACGCAGGGTTGCGTGTAGAGTCGATGGATATCTTGAGGGCGAGCGCCGGCGGCTCGGCCGAAGTGCGAAAGGCGTTGATCTTTGCGCTACAGCACGATCCGAACTCGGGGGTGCGATTGAAAGCGCTGGATGGATTGAAGGGATCGGCAGGCGATCCGGAGACACGGCATGCGCTTTCGCAAGTCCTGCTGGCTGACGATAATCCCGGCGTCCGGACGCAGGCGATTGATCTGTTGACGCAGAAAAAAGAACCTTCCATGGTGGGCGTGCTGCAGGAATTGATGCGCAAGGAAGACAACGGCTACGTGCGGCTGAAGTGCCAGAAGGCGCTTCATGAAATGAACGCTTCGGTCGAGACCTTTTGATGGAAAAGCGGCAAGCGGCCTTCTACTTCGCATTGGGATTGACTGGGGCCATGGCCGCCTTCGGGCAGTCGCCGGGCGTCATTCGCCAGGGTTCTTATTGGATGCAGACCTCCATGGGAACGGTGGCCGCTCCGGCGAGCGGAAAGGTCGTCGTAAAGACCCAGGGCGGAGTGGTCGTTCGCGGCGGGACGGGTTCGCAGGTTAGCTATGTGCTTCGCACCCGTGTCCAGGCGGCCAGTGAAGCCGAAGCGATGAGGCAGCTGAGGGCAGTTTCATTAAGGGTGGCGAACCGCGCCTCCGCTTTGGAACTGGATCTGGTGCGCCCCTCGCGCAACGAAGGACTGGCGGATCTGGAGATCCACGCTCCCGGCAAACTTGGGAACATTCGCGTGCTCACCCAGGACGGTAATGTCGAAGTGTACGACATCGAAGGATCGGTACATGCCGAGTCGGGAGGCGGACTGATCCAGATGGACCGGATTGGCGGCGACGCGGTGGCGCGGACCGGCGGCGGGGAGATTCGGCTGGGAAGGATCGGCGGGGGAGCGCGCTGCGTTTCAGGAGGCGGTTCCATTTCCGTGGATCGCTGCGGCAGCGAGTCCTGGTTTGAGACTGCCGGCGGGGAAATTGTAATTCGTGAGACGGGAGGGCCGGTGCATGCCTCCACGGCCGGCGGTAGCATCCGTGTGGACCGGGCAGCCTCGACGGTCTCGGCACATACGGCTGCGGGAAGGATTGACGTGGCCCATGCAGGCGGCATTGTTACGGCGGATAATTCGGGCGGTTCCATTCAGGTGGGCGCCGCCGCAGGTGTGCGGGTGGAATCCTCAGGCGGGACAATCCGCCTGCGAGGTTCGTCTGGCGCGTTGCGTGCCGTCACAGATGTGGGCAGCATCCTGGCGGAACTGATGTCCGGCATGCCGCTGCAGAATTCGTTGTTGAGCACCAGCACGGGTGACATTACGGTTTTCATCCCGTCTAATCTGGCGTTGACTGTGAAAGCACGGAGCGTCAGTTCGCGGGCTGGAAGGATTGTATCCGAGTTCCCGGAAATTCCGGTACGGATGATCAACCTGCCGAATCCTCCCTCGGCGATGGCCGAAGGCGCTTTGAATGGCGGAGGACCGTTGCTGCAAATTTCGGCGGCCACCGGCACCATCTATCTTCGCCGCCAACGTTGAGGATGTCTTTATGAATAGCCTTGTGAGAATGACGATGCCGGCCGTTGCGGCATTGGCCGGTAGCCTGGCGGTTGCCGCTCCGCCGGAACCGCAGCCCGCCCCGGAAAAGATTCTGATTGCGCCTGCGGCCAGCAGTGGCAGCTTTCTTGGTATTGGAGTGAGCGAGATCGACGCCGATCGAGCAAAAGCGCTGAATTTGAAAGAGGAGCGCGGTGTGGAAGTCACACGGGTGGAGGAGGATAGCCCTGCCGCTAAGGCGGGCTTGAAAACCGGCGACGTGGTCCTGGAATATGGCGGGCAAAGGGTGGAAGGCACGGAGCAGTTCGTTCGTCTGGTTCACGAGACTCCTGTGGGCCGGGAGATGAAGCTCTCCATCAGCCGGAACGGGACATTGCAGTCAGTAGCGGTCAAAACCGGTGCTCGCCGCACCGATAGCCAGGCGAAGACCTGGTTCCGGGGGGGAGAGGTCTTCCCGCTCGAGCTGGGAGACTCGCCCTGGATTCCGGAGATCCCGAAGGGCTTGATGAGCTGGCGGATTGCGGGCCTGGGAATTGAAGGCGAAACGGTGCGGTCTCAACTCGCTCAATATTTCGGCGTAAAGGAAGGCGTTCTGGTGCGGTCAGTGCTCAAGGGTTCGGTGGCGGAAAAGGCGGGACTCAAGGCAGGGGATGTCATCACCAAAATCGACTCGACCCAGGTGTCCAGTTCGCGGGAGATTTCGGCGGCGTTACGCGGCGCCAAGAGATCATGCAATTTAGCATTAACCAGAGAGCGCAAGGAGATGAACGTCAATGTGTCTCTCGAGGATGAGAAGCAAAGTGGTGAGCTGAATCCGCCCCGCCCCCGTTAGCTGCCCGTGCGACCTCGTTTCAGCCTGGCGATCCCTGGTAGATCTTGAAAAGCAGCGCCACCTCGTTTTGCGGAAGGCTGAGCGCGGCCGCAATCTGTTCCGGCCGCTCACCACGGCGGAACATTCTCGCCGCCTGCGAACGCTTATTCAAGTTCATACCCGATTTGGCCGGGGACGGCGGTACCATTTCACCGGCCTTTGCTTCCAGCTCTTCGAACTGCTTTCTGAGCTGCTCAACAGTGAACTCCATACGATCATAGGCCTCCTGAAGCAGCACGTTCTGTTGCTTCATTCGCAGTTGCAACCGCCTGATTTCTCCTTTTGCCGTCACAAAGAGGTATAGGCAGAGACCGAGGCTGATGACGACCAGGGCATAAATCGGAAGATATTGAAGAGTAGCAATCCAGCGCATTTTGGCTCCTATCTTAAGGTTCTGAGGCGTTCCTGGCGGCTGATGATCTGATCGATCCGAACCCCATAATTGCCTTCGATCACGACCACTTCACCGCGCGCAATCACACAGTTGTTGACGATAATTTCCACCGGCTCCGTGACGGAGCGGTTGAGTTCGACAATGGAGCCTGAGGTTAGTTTAATAACGTCCTTCAGCGGCAGCTGGGCGCGGCCGAACGACACGCTTACAGGCAGTTCGACATCGTAGAGCAGATCCATCGTGCGCGCCGGGCCTTGGGAGACCGGAAGGGCTGCCGGAACTCCAGCGACGGCTGCGGACGGACCGGAAGCAGCGGCGGCCGCCTGCTTGGCGGCCTTAGTGTCCGGCTCCAGGGCGGCCAACATTTCCGCGTTGAAGCCGGCAAAAAGCTCAATGTTGACCTGGCCGGCGAGGGTGATCTGGAAAGATGCGGTGCCTGTGGCTTTTTCTCCGGGCGCCGGACCTGTGTCCCCTGTCTTGCAAGTGGACTCCTTCCCCAGTCTCGCCGTCAGCGACTGCCCCAGTCCCGATAGCGCCTGATTCAGAGTTTCGAGATAAGTGCCGCGCGCATCTTCCGGGCTCGCTTCCACTCCGGCTGCTTCCAGGACTTTTCCGCCAAGCAGAATAGCGTTGGCAGCGGTAGCGCCGGCGTATACGATGGCGCTTGCCGGGAAGGAGTAGGATTGCTCCCACCATTCAACGGCATCTGGAACGTCGTCTGGGAGTGATTCTGTAACGGGTGCCCACTGGACGTCCGGCTTCTCGCCGGTCATCCCTTCCATGGCCTGAGACCAGCGCGTGGCAAGTTCTGCGGCAAGCCAGTTCGCGGCGGTCTTTCCGCCAGTCACTAGAGTCCTCTCCGTGTTGGCCAGCGCTTCTCGATATAGGCCCGCAGGCGCAGGATGGCTTGCGACTTCAACTGCGACACACGCGATTCGTGAAGCTTGACCACTTTTGCAATCTCTCGCAATGTGAGTTCCTCGTGATAGTACAGGCTAAGGACCGTGCGCTCGATATACGGCATCTTGTCCAGCGCCTGCGCAAGCAATTTCTCCAGTTCGGACCGCTCCAGGATCTTCGATGGCCAGTTCTCTTCATCGTCCGAGATGTATTTCAACAAGTCCCGGCTTTCTTCATCTGGCGAAGCGCATTCCAGGCTGCCGAGATTTACACCACGAATATCAACCAGCCACTCGTGATACTCGTCCATCGAGACCTTCAGCTCGGCCGCAATCTCTTCTTCGGTAGGTTGCCGGTGAACGCGCTGTTCGATCACGGCGATGGCGGCTTCTATCTGCTTGGTGCGCTTGCGTTGCTGCCGGGGCGCCCAATCAAGCCCGCGCAAGCTGTCGAGGATGGCGCCGCGAATCTTGTATTCGGCATAGGTCTTCAGCTTGACGTTGTGACTGCTGTCGAATCGATCGATGGCGGACATCAGGCCGATGGTGCCGGTGGAAACCAGATCGTCGAGGCTGATGCTGTCCGGCAAACGCTCGTGAATGCGCCGTGCGATCAGTCTCACCTGGGGCAGGTGCTCCATGATGAGCCGCTCCCGTTCTTCCGAATTAGTCCCGGCTACCTGGTACGGATGCATGGCGGTTGTCTGCCTCCTCAAGCCGCCGCAGCGGTAGTCCTGCCGACAATCTCGCCGATCAGCAAGTCGGCAACACGTTGCTCGGTGGCAGCTTCAAGATCGTCGGGAATCTGCTGCCCGCCGCAAAGGAAAGACACTGGCTTGCCGGTTCGCGAAGTTTCGTTCAGAATCGAGCCAAATGTCTGGGTTTCATCCAGGCGGGTGAAAAGCAACTTGTGGGGCTGAAAGATCTGGAACCTGTCCACCACTGCCGACAAATCAGCGGGCTTCATCGCCGCCGACAGAACGAGGTGAATATCGATATCGGCGCATTTCGAGAAAATTGCCGCCATCGTGGTGGCGTTCTCCATCTCCTTTGGGCCATAACCCGGCGTGTCGATCAATATCAGATCCTTATTTCGATGCTCGTCGAGCGCCATCGAGAGCGAGTTCGGAGTCATCTCCAGAGTCTGGAAGCCGACTCCAAGAATGGCGGCGAATGTGTGCAACTGATCCGCGGCGGCAATCCGTTCCAGATCGAAGGTCAACAGCTGCGTGGGACGACGGGCAGCAAGTCCGTACGCAACGGCCAACTTAACCAGGGATGTGGTCTTCCCCGCCCCCGGAGGTCCGATCACGGCCACGATGCGGCGGGTTCCCGGCGCTCGCCCAAGAGTTGCCTGCACACGGCAACGCACAGAGATCTCCTCGCACAATCCCCGCCGTGCCGCTTCCGGTTTGGCAACGTCCCCACGGCTGCGAAGACCGCTGACGATCTCCTGCGCGACCTCCGAGTGAATATCGTTGGCGATCAGAGACGAGAAGAGCCGTGTAAGAACCTGGCTTGCAAGCAGATTGGAATTGGCCGCCGCGGCGCCCCGGTTAAACAGCGACGCCATTCGTTCCAGCTGCTTCCTGAGGTCCGCAATTTCCTCAATGATACGGTCCTGAGAGGCTGGCTGTACTAAAGAGCCGACTTTCGGTTCGCGGAGAGGCTCGGGAATGACGCTGCAGGCGAACACCACTTCGTATTCCCCGAGGTGGCGTGATTCCGGCATGGCTTTCCGCGAGTTCATGAGCATCGCCTCGTCGCCCAGCTCCTGCTTTGCCTGGTTGATGGCGGCTTCTACCGAGGCGGCGAAATACGATTTGATTTTCATGATATTGGTCCTATTGGATGGTCCCCAGGGAAATTACCTTCACCCCGGCCGGCACTTCGCTATGGGCGATGACGAACAGATTGCGAATCGAGTTCTCCGCCATCTGGCGCAGAAAGTAACGTGAACCCGAACTGGTCAATGCGACGATCGCCGTATCCGGTGCTCCTACGGTGCGTTGGATGGAGTCCAGAATTTCGCGGATCTTCTGCGGCGCCAGATTCAGATGACTCATGTTCTCGGAATGTTCCACCGCCGCCTCAACCACCCGCTCCAGATTCGCGTCCAGAAAATAGGCCGGAAGATCGCCGTTGGCGTTGAGATACGGTTTCACCACCATTCGCCGAATGGTCTGCCGCACGTACTCGGTTAGCAGCACGGTGTTCTTCGTAACGCCTGCCGCTTCTCCCAGGGCTTCCAAAATGGAACCGGCGTCCCGAATTGAAACCCTCTCGCGTAATAGATTCTGCAAAACCTTCTGCACAACTGCCAAAGAAAGCAATTTTGGAACCACATCCTCGACGAGCTTGGGGTTTTCTTCGGCGACACGGTCCAGCACTTTCTTGGCGTCCTGCCGCGAGAAGAGCTCATGCGCGTGAGACCGCACTATCTCACCAAGGTGCGTACCGAGGACACTGATCGCGTCTACCACGGTGTAGCCTGCAGAACGCGCTTTGTCTATTCCGTCGGCCGATACCCATACGGCGGCTATACCGAAAGCGGGCTCGCGTGTCGTTGTGCCTTGAATTGCCAAAGATGTCTTCCCTGTCTGAATTGCCAACTCACAACCTTGTGGCATTTCGTAGCGAGAAATCTCAACGCCTTTTAGGGATATGACGTACTCCCTCGCCCGGAGCGAAAGATTGTCAGTCACTCGTACCGGCGGGAGGATATATCCTAAATCTGTCGCAAGCTGACGGCGTATTCCCGCAATCCTCTTCAACAGCGGCGAATTAGCCCCGCCTTCCACAAGCTTGACCAAGCCAAGCCCCACCTCCACCGCGAGCGGCTCGATGCGGAACAAGGCATCCAGGCTGTCCTTCGCCGAAGGCGGCGCAGCCGGAGCGGGAGCTTCCGAGGCGGCCGCTTTTTCGCGAAGCCGCCATCCGGCGTAACCTACGCCGCTACCCAAAGCGAGAAAAGGAAGCATGGGTAAACCCGGAAACATAGAGAGTCCGAACAGAACACCTGAAGTGAGAAACAGCGGCTGCGGCTTGCTGAACACCTGCTTCACGAACTCGGCGCTAATTTGTGTTTCCGAACTGGCGCGCGTCACAATCAGCCCACCCGAAATGGAGATCATGAGTGCGGGAATCACGGTGACGAGACCATCGCCGATCGTCAAAACAGTGTAGGTTTCGAGCGCGCGCTTCAGATCCATTCCGTGCTGCAGAACACCGATCAGAAAGCCCGCGATGATATTGATGGCCGTGATGAGAATGCTGGCCACAGCGTCGCGCTGGGTGAACCGTGAGGCTCCGTCCATCGCTCCGTAGAACTCCGCCTCGGCGGAGAGCATCTTGCGGCGGTTGCGGGCCTGTATTTCGTCGATGAGTCCGGCGTTGAGGTCGGCATCGATGGACATCTGCTTTCCCGGCAGCGCATCGAGCGTGAACCTCGCCGTGACCTCGGAGATGCGGACTGCTCCGTGGTTGATGACAACGTATTGAATTGCGATCAGTACCAGGAAGATCACTACTCCGATGGCATAGTTCCCACCAACCACGAAGTTTCCAAACGCCTCGATGACCTCTCCGGCGGCTGAAGTCCCGGAATTGCCATTGAGGAGAATCAGGCGGGCCGACGAGATGTTCAATGCGAGGCGGAATAAGGTGAGCAGCAGTAGAGTCGTAGGGAAAACACTGAAATCAACCGGCTTGATGATGTACATCGAAACCAGCAGCACGATGACGGAGAGCGTGATGTTCGTACTGATGAGCACATCCAGCAGAAACGAGGGCAGCGGCGTGATCATCGCGAAGATGATGCCGAGAACTGCAATGGGAACACTTAGCTCGTTCCAAGGAATGCTGCGGAGGAGGTCGGGGATGCTGAGTTTGGCCTTTTCTTGCGCCGCCGCGGTTGCCAATCGTGTTTCGGGAGTTGCCATCGTTTATCCCTGACCAGGCAGGTGGCCGTTCATGAGCTTGAAGATATAGGCGAGAATTTCCGCAACCGCCCGGTAGAGGTGCGCGGGGATTTCCTGTCCAACTTCGACCGATTTGTAGAGAGCCTGCGCCAGGGCAACGTTTTCGACGATCGGGACTTGGTGATCCATCGCTTTCTGCCGGATGCGCAGCGCCAGATAATTCCTGCCTTTCGCGACCACGGTGGGAGCAGCCATGGAATCAACCTGGTACTTGATGGCAACCGCGTAGTGCGTGGGGTTCACAATGACGGCGGTAGCGAGTGGAACCTGCTTCATCATGTTGCGGCGAAGCGCATCCCGCTGCAATTTGCGGATCTTCATCTTGATCTGCGGGTTGCCTTCCACTTCCTTGTGCTCGTCGCGAATTTCCTGCTTGGTCATCTTCAATTCGCTTGAGTGTTTTCGCTTTTGACGCAACAGGTCGATGCACCCAAACAGGAAGAACGCGAAGGCGGCCCGCCACAAGAGGCTTTCGAGAGCGGCCGCTACCCGCATGGCGCCCGCTTCCGTGTTTCCCAGCGGGAGGCTGAGAAACTCGGCCAGACGGGCGTTGACAACCAGGTAAACGGTAAACAGGAATATGGGAAGCAGTATCAGCGCCTGCATGGCCGCCGGGATATTCTGACTGGGCATGTTCTTGATGCGGCTCGACGGGTCGAGGCGGGAGAAGTCCGGAACGAGTTTGTTGAACGCGAAGCCAAGCCGCGTGGTGGCAACCTGCGCGGCGAGACTTGCGCCCAGCAGAACGCCGGCGCCCAGAAATATCATGGACAGGTTTGGTAATACGAGATCCCTCAGGTGATTAGTGACTGTCAGCGGGGTAAGTTCTCCACGGAAGGCCGCCTTCAGGGAATACCGCATGATTTGGCGCAGCGTGAAGAACCATTCGTTGCTGTAGGTAACCAGCACGAACACGAAGGCCAGAAACTGAGTGCCGGCGACAAATTCCTTACTGCTAAGAAACTGGCCCTCTTCGCGTGACTTCAGCAGCCTTCGCTGCGTGGGTTGCTCTGTCTTTTGACTTTTTTCCGACACGTTAAGGGAACAGGCTTGTGAGCATCGAAACGGTCTGCCGGGCGTTCTTTTCAAATACCGACGGCAGTAAGGCGGCCATGGCGGCCAGGGCCGCCAGCGCGCCCAACATTTTCACCGGGAAAGCTAGCGTGAGCAGTTGCAACTGCGCGTTGATGCGGCCGAGCAGCGCCAGGGAGAGATCGAACAGCATCAGTAAAGCCATGACCGGCATGGCGAGTTTGAGACCGGTGGAGAACATCACGGAGCCGAGGCGCTGGACCGCAATGACCATCGGTTCATTGATCTGAAAGGCTCCTGGCGGGTATACCTCAAGGCTATGGGCAAAGATCCGGATGATCTCGCGGTCCAGTCCGAAGCCGAAGAACAGGAAGCCTGCCATCAACTGGGCTAATACCTGTAGCACGCCTATATCGGTCTGGTTTGTCGGGTCAATGGTGGAAGCGTAAGAATAGCCGGCCTGCAGTCCGAGGATCTGCGCCGCGAACACGAACGATTCGGCAAGGAAGGCCACCGCCAGACCGACCGTAAGTCCGAATGCCGCCTCGGACAGCAGCCATGCGGTCAGCAAGCCCATTCCCGGGTTGGCATCCGGCGGCGCGGGCCAGGAGGGCAGCAACGCAAAAGTCACGCAGACCGAGAAGACTATCTTGGGGACGTCGGGGGTATTCTTCATTCCTGGAATCGGCACAAAGATCATCGCCGAGGCGATCCGCGCCAAGACCAGCAGAAAGCTATAGAGCGTGGACATCGAGAATGTGAGGTCATTTGGCATAGCGGCTGAAATCTCCAAAGACCATCGTTGTGTAGGTGATCATCTTCATGAGCATCCACGGCAGAAAGACGAGAAGTCCTACCAGAAATGCAGCCAGGCGCGGGACGGTGGAGAAAGCCGAGTCCTGAATCGAGGTGACGATCTGCACCAGGCTGATCACGACTCCCGCAATGAATCCGATGGCAAGCAGAGGCAGGCTGAGCCAGAAGGTGGTCATAAGGGCTTCCCGGAACACCTGCACCGCCAGTTGCTGGTTCATCTCAATAGAAGCTCTTCACCAGCGATCCGACCACCAGGTTCCAGCCATCGACGAGCACAAACAATAGGATTTTGAACGGAGCCGAGAGCATCACCGGAGGCAACTGGACCATGCCGATGGAGAGTGTGATCGATGCGATGACAAGGTCAATTACCAGGAACGGCAGGAAGAGAACAGCGCCGATCTGGAAGCCCGTTTTCAATTCCGAAAGGACATAGGCCGGGACCAGGATCTTCATGTCCAGATCGTCAGGTTTAGCCGGCGTGGGGGTGTGCGAAATTTCCAGAAACAGCTGAATGTCCTTTTCGCGCGCAAAACGCAGCAGAAACGCGCGCATCGGCTTCGATCCTTCTTCGAATGCCTGTACCTGCGTCAGCTTGCCCTTTTCCATGGGCTCCCAAGCCTTGGTATAGATCTCCGCGGCGACCGGGTTCATGATAAGCATGGTCAGGAAGAGACCGAGCCCGATAAGAACCTGGTTGGAAGGCGTCGACTGCGTTCCCAGCGCTTGCCGCAGAAAGTGCAGCACGATTGTGATGCGCAGAAACGGCGTTATCGACATGACGATAGCCGGAAGTAGAGTGAGCGCCGTAAGCAGGATCACGACCTGCATGGGAATGCTGAGCGTGCCGCTCTTTGCTACCGTCTCGCCCAGGATGGAGGAGAACATTATAATTTTTCCTTGTCGTGGATCCTGGTTGCCAGGAGCGTGCATCCTGCCGGATGCACTGCAATCGTCAGTTCCCGTTCCCCGGATTTCAAGATGTGAACACTGTGCTGCGAGGTCAGTTGTACGCGGTCGATGATCTGCAGCCCGGAGTTCCTTGGGCGAATCAACCCCAGGGTGCCGCGGCTACGGGCGCGCAGCCACCACGTCGCCGCGCCCAGCAGCGCGAAGACGAATCCGATGGCAGCGATCTGTCGCAGAATTTCCACTTATTCCTCTTTAAAATCCGTGATGCGAACCCCCATGCTGTCTTCGATGATGACGATTTCACCGAACCCGACCAGCGTCCCGCCGACAAGTATGTCGATGTTTTCACCTGCCGAGCGGGTCATCTTGACGACGCTGCCCACCTTCAGATCGAGGATGGCGCCGATCGACATAATCTTCCGGTCGAGTTCCACTTCAATGTCGACCGGAACGTCGGAATAATGGGCGATCTCCTGGTGGGAAGTCACGGATTACCGTTTGAGATTAATCGTCTCCTGGCTGAGTTCATCTACCGCGGTGATCACTTTGGCGTTAGCCTGGTAGCCGCGCTGCAGAACGATGAGCTGTGTAAACTCACGCGCAATGTCAACCGTGG
>JBDUEM010000228.1:0-12793 GCA_040002435.1 Bryobacteraceae bacterium | reverse complement strand
ATGGAAGGCGATGTCGGCTGGATAGGCGGGCTGCGAGGCCTCGATGGCCTCGCTATGTTCGTCGATCGCCTTTTCCATCGAGCGAATATCGGCCTCATCGGCTTTGATGCTGGCCAGCGACGCCAGCCCCACTTCGAGGATGCCGCGAAACTCGATCAACAGGTCCGTCTGCTGTTTGTGCGCCGCGACGGAGAGATGCTCGGCACGGAACAGGGCGCTGGGGGAAGGCGCCTTTACGATCGCTCCAACCCTGGGGCGAACACTGATCAGATCCAGCGATTCCAGAGATTTGACTGCTTCCCGGATGGCCGTTCGACTGACTCCCAATGTTTCGGTGAGGGACTTTTCGGTGGGGAGCTGCTCGCCCGGTTTCACCTGCCCGCTTCGTATTAATTCGAGGAGATATTCAATCACCTGCGAACGAAGGGTCTGCCGTTGGAGCATAGGGTTTACGAAATGTGTCTGTTTATATTATCATCATTCAATTCCTATGGAGTCTACTCGACGAGAATTGCTGAAAAAAGCTGCATGGGCGCTGCCGGTGGCCGCGCTGGTGAATGTGGTGGGTTCCGAGCCGAATGCGGTGAGGATTGGGGTGCAAAGCTACAGCTTTCGCGACCGCCCACTGGACGCGGCCCTGGATGCGATGGCGCGCCTTTCGCTGACTTGCTGCGAATTGTCGCAGGCGCATGTGGAGCCCAAGGGTCTTTCGCGGGAAGAGTACAGGCAGTGGCGGTTATCGACGCCGTTGGAGCAATTCCGGCAAATTCGCCAGAAATTCGACGCGGCGGGGATCGAGATATTTGCTTACAACTATAGTTTTCGCGAAGACTTTACCGATGCTGAGGTAAATCGCGGGTTCGAATTCGCGAGAGCTCTGGGAGTCAACCGGATCACGGCCTCGACTACGGTCAGCACGGCGCGGCGAATCGGGCCGGAGGCGTCGAAGCAGAAGATTCATGTTGCGGTACACAACCACTCGAATATCAAGCCGGACGAGTTTGCGCGGCCGGAGGATTTCGAAGCGGCCATGAAGGGGAATTCCAAATACATTATGGTCAACCTGGATATCGGTCACTTCACGGCGGCCGGGTTTGATGCGGTGGCTTTCCTTGAACAGCATCATGGGCGCATCATGAATTTGCATTTGAAGGACCGCAAGCGAAATCAGGGGCCCAACATGGCTTGGGGCCAGGGAGACACGCCGATTCGCGAAGTTCTTCAACTACTGCAGAAGAAGGGATACGATATTCCGGCATTGATTGAGTACGAGCACAAGGGCGCCGGAGACAGCTTCGATGAGGTGAAGAAGTGCCTGGAGTATTGCCGGGCTGCGCTGATCTAGCGATGCCAGCGCTGCCTGGCCAGACGTTCCTGCAGTTCCGGCCATTGCTGCTGCCAGCGCTGCCCCGCTTCGACAAACGTGCAGATGACGACGCCCTGCCTGGTAACAGAGTAAGCAAGCCCGAGCGCGTCCAGATCCTCTGTGATAACAGAGGACAAAGGAGTGTCCATGCGACTCACCTCGCCGCGGTCGTAGTCGGCGACAGTCTGCACACCGGGCGAGAGGACGATCAGGCCTTTGCCAAGAGCGGCAATTGTCTTCAGCTCTTCGGCGAGGCGCGAAATGGAAAAGGTGACGTGTTCGTCCAGTTGCGGAAACGCTGCCAGCGGCCCGCCGGTGGGGGGCGAGGGCAGGTTCAGAAGCTGCAGCGTGCGAACCGCGTTTCGCGCCAGGTTCGGATTGGCGGATAACTGTACGACTTGCGCCACGGGCGAAAGCATATGAATTTCGCGCAGGACGTACGCGGCATTGTAGGGCTCGCTATCCGGACCCTTGAGAACATCGCCGGATCTGGCCACCAGAGCCGGAATTTGCGATACGAGGCCAAAGTCGCCCAGTTGAAAGAGAGCCAGGATGAGGTGGAGATCCACGTCGCGCTCCGCCGCTGCCTGATCCCAATTGATTGCCTTGGGTTCCGCGGGACGGCGCCGATTCCACAGGTCGTGTAAATAAGGAACGAGTGCCTTGTTTTTTGAGGCTCCCAATTCGCCCAGGGCGTTTATGCGGGCGCGCAAGTCTGCCGCAGGGTCGCGCGCCACCAGCAACAGGCGATTTGTGTCTTCTGCCATTATTCCCTTCCCTTCTTTCTGCGCAGAACACGCGAAAGGTGCGCTGCCAAGCACCAGGAAGCACGATGTTGCGAGCGCCGCCCGGAATTGAATCGCCATAGGTTCATTATCTAAATTTTATGGACCGGCGAACGCAGCCGGATGCGTTACGGCAGTTGTGCCGTCTGCCTTCAGAGCCGCCAGCACCCTGGTTAGCCAAGGCGCGCTTGCGAGAGTGACCGGCTGCGGATTGGCGATTACGCCCACAACCACACCAAAGACCGGTGCGGCGCCATCCTGACGGGTGACCGTAACGGCAGCCGGAACCTCAAAATTCAGATGAATGCGCGTATCAAAATCGATATGGGTGAACTGGTGCGTAAAGCCGGCGCTCAGCCCGCCGCCCGGAGCGTCAGTGGCGCTCATCTTCTTACCATCGGGAGAGATGGTATAGACACCATTCCAATAACGGGGATCCGTGCCGACGCGATCCAGCTGTGACACAGGATAATTCGAGTCGTGAATGATGTTGTAGTCCTGCACGGTAGGCCTAGTCATAACCGCCGGAGTGCCAGCGTACTGTTCGCGTCCGCCAATCTTCCATTGCACGAAGGTAAACATCGCGTTTGAGTTAGCCTCGCGCAGATTGCCTTCCATGCGGATGGACTTATCGGTACCGCCGTTGACGTAACCGAGATCGACGACACGAAAACCGGTGAGATTGTTCTGCAGTTTTGCCGTCCCCACGGAACTGGCGGCGCAAGTGGGTGTCGGCCCGGCTTTGAAGGTCACCACCCGATAGGAATAGCTGAACTCATTGAAGCTTGTGAGGGGCTGCCTTGCCTGGTCGCGCCACCATTCGAGGGGCATCTTGAAGGTCCCGGCACCGGCGCCGTCCAGTTGCAGGGCAGTCTGGCCGTTGGACCAACTGCTGAACTCTTTGCGTCCCATGCGGGCGTCGCGGCCATCGGCCTCCACCCAGGAGCCGGCCAGCCCAGGACCACCGCTGAGCGTGGCGGCACCCGTCCGGCTCAATTGAATGTCGAACAAATGGTTCGGCGGTCCATCGGTAATCTTGAATTCGAGAATCGGATGCGCGGCCAGCGGATTGCCGAGGTTATCCAAAACGACTATTTCGGTGGCTTTCACGGCCGTCATTTTGACCTCAGCCTGCAGCTTGAGGACGACGGCGGTATCCGTAGCGGCGGGGCAATCGGCGCTGGTGGTTCCCTGCTGATGTTTTGGCGCGATGCCTTCGATATCGTAGTAGCCCGGCGTTATCTGATTGAAGTGCACCCAACCGTCTGCTGCTGTTGTTCCTTCGCGTGACTCCGGCCCGGTGATCCGCACGGTGCCGTCCTTGAGAGGAGTGCTGTCGCAGGCGTGAACCAGTCGGACGGAGAGATTCGCCTTGTCAGGGTCGGAGTTCGGAATGGGATCGTGCTTGACGGTTCCCGATCCGGGAGGACAGGATGGATCGCCTGGACATGGCTTGACGGGCTGGCCGGGCGGCGTTGGATCTTTCGCCGATGACTCGATCTCGCCGCCGTTGGCGACATAAAGATCCATCCACTCCGTGCGCAAGGCAGTCTGAGCCGGATCGGTGGCGCTTAGGGGAGTGCGGTTTCCATTGACGTCGTAGAGAGGATTCGGCCGCGGATCGCTTTCGTGACGCTTGTAGATCTCGTCATCGGCAGCTTTGACAGCCTCTTCATTGAGTGGACGCTTTGCCCGGCGGGACACGGCTCAACCCCTCAGCTCAAACGTGCTGTAGTCGTCGAGGCTGTTCATTTTCTTATAACCATCCATTTCCTTGGCTTCCAAGATCGAAGCGGCCCACGGGCAGGTGGCATCGAAGTCGGGACCATACTCCACGGTGTATTCGAGGTAACGCCGGATGTCGTTCTTTGCCTGCACACCATGCCGGCGCGCCCGCGTGACACCTTCGTGTATGTGGGACTGCAAGTCGGCGTCGCTTGTCCCAGCGAGCTTCCCGGCGAATCTGGATCGCAAGTGCGTCTCCATTTTCCCTTCAAATTGTTGGAGCATGGAATCGGAAAGCTCTTCCATCTGCTCTATGCGGATTTGCATCGGTTAAGTTTACTAATGTATCAGGGCAGCCCATTGAAAGCGCCGCTGTTTTATTTAAGCTCTGATCAGATTACGTAAGCCGGGGGCTAGCGGTTGACGGCAGTCCGCATTTTTTAAAGTTGAGCTGATTGAGTCCTCAAAAATGAGAGATACGGACCGAATTTGTGACCTTTGATGCGGGCGTCTTCACGCAGTGGGCCCGGAATCCGGTCGAGACGTAGCTATCGCTACCAGGGCTGCGGCCGCTTGGAATACTTGCGCCCGATTTCGGAGGTTTCGGCTCCGGACGCACCGGCGGCGCCAATCATCACGCCTTCGTCGATCATCTGGGTGATGTTCTTGGGATTTACTGAGTTCAGGAAAAAGATCTTGTGCGCTTTCGTGGCCGCGAGCACCCGGGCCCTGGCGGCGCGCATTGGAGCAGGCATGGAACCCTCGCCGGTCTCAAACGGGAATCCGAGCGAGAGCGCCATGTCACTGGGGCCCCATTCGGCGAAGGCGATACCGGGAACGCTGAGGCTCTGCTCCACGTTCGAGAGCGCGTGCTTGTCTTCAATTTTCAAGCCGAGAATGATTTCGCCATCCGGATTTAGCGGCCATACGTCTGCTTTGCGGAGATATTCCTGATCGGAGACGCCCCAGATTTTCGCCGCGCTGGCGATGCCGTGCACGCCGCGGCGTCCTTCGCCAAGTCCCGTGCCTACTCCCAGTTTGGCTGTGGGGAACCGCACCGCTTCCACGAAAGCGCGAACGGCATCGGGGGACTGCGCATGGCAGAGCAGAATTCCGTGAATGCCTGTAGCGAGGACCTGCTTCACCATCCACGAATTCACACGCATCGTGATTTCGTCGGTGCCGTCGGTGGGCAGGGTGACGATCACAGCCGGCGTGCGGTGGCCGCTCTTGGTAGGCCCAACGCTGGCCAGACCGCGCATGAATTCGCCCAGCGCGGCCACATCGAATGGCGCGTGCTCCATGTCGAAGTTGATATAGTCGGCCCAGGTGTTGGCCATCTTGACGCCCGCCTGGAAATTGGCGCCGAAGCCTTCGTGGCTGCCGGTGTAGTAGATCGGCTGGCCCTGCGCAAGAAGGTCGATGGCCTTGTTGATGCGCTTCGGCGTCTGCGCCGCGGCCAGGGCAGCGGTCAGGGTGACGCATAGAAAGAGTCTGCTCATCTTATTTCTCCCTGCCGGATTTCAGCTCGCCGAGACGGCGCTTGAGATAGTCCGCATATTCCTTTTTCAGAGCCGGGTCCGTAGGCGAGCCGTAAATCTCGCTCGACTTATACTTCCCTTCGTCGAACTTCTTGCGGGTCCATTCGTCGTGAATGTGAATCTCGTCGGCACGGTCGAGGACGGCCTTGACTTCCTGCGGAGGAATGAAATAGATTCCCTCGCGATCGCCAACGACGAGATCACCGGGCATCACCGTGACGCCGCCTATCCGCACCGGTACGTTGATCCCGGTCAGCATCACCTCTCCGATCGGCGTGGGATCCACGGATCGGTAGTAAGCCGCCATATCCATTTTGGCGATGCCATCGAGATCGCGGATGCTTCCGTCCACCACCAGGCCGCCGCTCTTGGTGGCTTGCATCACGTAGTAAAACAAGTTATCGCCGACGATGGTTCCGTTCACCTTCTTGCCGAACAGATCCACTACCAGAACGTCGCCGGGCTGCAACATATCGATGGCGGTTTGATTTTTCAGGCGCGGAATGCCGTTGGCCTTGGCCTTGCCTTCCGCTACCTGGTCCACGTCCGGCCGGGCCGGCATGAACTGGACAGTGAACGCGCGGCCCACCATTGTTTTTCCGGGGTGCAGCACATGGAAGCCGTCGGCGTATTGGTTACGATAGCCTTTCCCCGGGAGCACAGCCCAGACTTCCTCAGAAGACATTTCCCTGGCGCGCTGCATCAGCGAATCCGGCACTTTGGGGCGGCCGTCGGGCATGCGCTCGAAGGGATTCTGAGCGGTGTAGTCCAGCAGTTCCTGCTTGGAGAAACTGCTGAACAGTTGTGCTTGAGAAACTCCGGGCAAGACCAGAGTGACGGTAAACAGGCAGAGCGTTAACTTTCGATTCATGCGGTTCTCCTCGACTCCTGGTCATTCTATTGCAAATCAGGGCCGCACAATGGAACCATCTATCGCGCGATCGGTTCCATAGGGTCCACCGCGGCGCGTCTCGGCCAGGGGATACTTCGCCGCGAGCTGTTCGTTGATGTCGATGCCGAGTCCCGGCTTATCCGAACCATACATGTAGCCTTTTCGGATCTCAGCTGTGCCGGGAAGAATTTCGCGGACGACATCGGGGAAGTGATTTTCCTCCTGGATGCCGAAAGCGGGACTGGAGATGTCCACGTGATAGGCGGCGATCTGATTGACGGGGTCGTTCTCGCCGCCTTCCTGAAACGCCGTCCGGACGCCGTTCGCTTCACAGACCGCAACCATCTTGCGCACGGGTGTGATGCCACCGATCGCGGTCACGCGGCAGCGCGCGAAGTCAATCAGCTTGTTGGCGATGAGCGGCATGTATTCGAACGGGTGCGAGAACACTTCGCCGACGGCTTGCGGGGTGGTGCAGACCTGACGGATTTGCTTGTACCATTCGACCTGCTCTGGCGCGAGCACGTCTTCGATGAAGAACATCTGATATGGCTGCATGCGGCGGCAGAATTCCACCGCGTTGATGCCGCTGAGGTGCGAGTGGACGTCGTGCAGCAGCTTGGGGCCGAAACCGACCTTGGACCGCACATAGTCGAACATTTCGGGTACGGCGTGGACGTAAAGTTCTTCGTCAAACGCGGGCCCGGTGTAGCCGTTCTCCGGGCGGTTACCCTCGCCGGCGGCAATGAAACCGCCACCGCCATAGCTGCCGCCGAACTGGCAGCGAATGTGGCGGTATCCGGTGGCGGCGGATTTCAGAACTGCGTCGGCAGCGGATTCCTTGTCTTTGCCGCCGACGTGGTCGTAGCAGGGGACAGCGTCCCTGGTCTTGCCTCCCAGCAGTTCATAGACAGGCATGCCGGCGCGCTTCCCTTTGATGTCCCAGAGGGCCATGTCCATGGCGGAGAGGACATCGTTGTTGATGGGACCGGTGCGCCAGTAGGTGCGGTAATTGGCGCTGTGCCAGAGGTCTTCAATGCGGTTGGCGTCCTTGCCGATGAGCCAGGGGATGAGGCTTTTCTGCAGGGCGGTGATGACTGTCTCAGTCTGGAAGGCGTTGTTCGCGGTGCCGATTCCGTATAGCCCCGGTTCGCTGGTGATGAGCTTGAGGAAGACCCAGCGGTAGTGGCCTCCGGCGCTGGTGGAAATCACCTTCGCATCTTTGATGATGAGGGGAGGCAGGCCGTGCATCCGGTTTTCCGCCTGTTGTGCGGCGGCTAATGGCATAAGGGGAGCGGCGGCGAAGGCCTTCCAGAAATCTCGTCTTGTTAGCATAATGTGGTCGCGTGGAGAGTTATATCACCTGCGTGGAAGGAAGGTCAATACGAGGAATCCGAGCTTACTGAATGCCGAACAATCTCGCATTTGAGGCGGTTCCGGGTGTCACCTGGAAGCCGCTTTCGGTGAGCTGAAAGTCAATGCGATATCCGCGCACGGCTGGGATAGGCAAGCCGTTTCGATCCACTCGCGGCTGGTCTTCTACGCGCAATTTTACTCCGCCGTGACGGGCAAAGACTTGCGCGATCATTTCCCGGGTCGGGCGCGGCACAAACTCAACGCGGTCAATGGACTGCTTTTGTACTCCACCATTCATCACGGAGTGATAGCTGTCAGCCACAAAAATGCTGCTCTCCTGCGTTCGAACGGGATGGAGAAAATCGACTGCATACAGCAGGTGATAGGTGTGCCCCATGCCGCCATCCGTCTCTTCGCAGAAGAGGATTTGGCGGCCAGTTGCCAAGGAAATGCGGCGGCAGTGGCGAGTGACCAACCCCATCTTGTACCAAACAGGTTTCCATGCACCGTGTAGTTTGGTAAGCAGCAGGGTGCCGCCCCAGAGGTAAGGATGTGTTTCCGCACCGGCCCCGCTTACAGCAACATCTTCGCTGGTTGCCGACAGGAAATGCCCGAAGATGATTCCGTCCGCCTCCCATTGGACACTGTGGCTCCAAGCGTAACGACGTTTCGCCGGGGCTGGAACAATCTGATTCAACACGTCACCACAACCAAAAATTTCCACGCTCGCCCTTTTCTGTGTGTGTATGCCGTCCGGACAGACGGCTTGCAGAAAAGGCATGACGGTGGCTCGATCCGGAGCCACGACTTCGGAGACGAATGCCGGCCTCCGCACAGGGGCTGTCGCAGCGAAGTGTGCCGGTAGTACGGTCAGCAGCAGGATTCGCGTCAGCATGCGCTCGAATCTCCGGCTACGATGTGCTTATGTTCAGCGAGGGATCGAGATCTTTGGCAAGGGCCCAGTAGTGCTCTGCAGTGCGCATGTGGGCTCGCATCGCGTCCCTTGCCTGCATCGGATTTCTGACCTTGATTGCGGCGAGGATTTTGTGGTGGTCCCGCAGTCCATCTTCGGCGGAATTCGGGATGATATTCGTCTTCATGCGCTGTTCGGTAAGCGGTCCTAAGATGCTCTGGAGAACCATCATGGCGAAGGGGTTCTTGGAAGCCGCAGCCATAGCAACGTGGAACGCGATGTCTGCCTGGTAGGCGGGCTGACTCGTGTCGATCGCCAGCCGGTGGTCTTCGATGGCCTTCTCCATGGCTGCAATGTCGGCGTCATCTGCCTTCATGCTCGCCAGCGAGGCAAGGCCGACCTCCAGGATGGTTCGAAATTCGATCAGCAAGTCTGTCTGCTGCTGGTGAGCGGCCGTGGTGAGGTGCTCGGCACGAAAAAGCGCGGTGGGGGATGGTGGCTTTACGACCGCGCCGATCTTGGGGCGGACAACGATTAAATCTAATGATTCTAGAGATTTAACGGCTTCCCGAATGGCGGTTCGACTGACTCCGAGAGTTTCGGTTAATGCCTTTTCAGTGGGCAGTTTTTCACCCGGTTTCACCTGCCCGCTGCGTATCAGGTCCAAGAGGTAATCCACTACTTGGGAACGTAAGGTTTGTCTTTGGATCATGCTGGGACTTACTCACGGAAGCCGTCTGTTTATAATATCATCAGGCAATATACCGAAATTCTTGGGTGTGCCTCACCATTGGAACCGAAGGCCCAACTGAAGCTGTCGGGCGGTATTGGCTTGTGAGGTGATCTGGCCGAACGCCGATGTCCCAAAGGAAGAATTCGGCCCGCTGAACAACGGAGTGTTCATCGCATTCAGGGCTTCCAGGCGGAACTGCGCTTTGAGCCGTTCGATGATGGTCACGGATTTGAACAGTGACAGATCCCAGTTGGCCTGGCCGGGTCCGCGCATGCCCAGGCTGCGGCTGATATTGCCAAAGGTGAACTGCGGAGCGGTGGAGAAGGCGGCGGGATTAATGTAATTTCTCAGCCGTTGTTCCAAACTGCCGGTGGTGACCGGTGAGGTGCCTGTTGCGTTCGGCCGCTGCCCAGCATATCCATAGGCAGCGTTCAGGTTCTGACTCTGCGTAATGGAAATGGGAAAACCTGTCCGGTAGACGCCCACACCATTTACCTGCCAGCCACCGACCACATAATCCAAGGCCCGGTTGCTGCCTAGCATGGATTTACCCTTGCCAAACGGTAGTTCATAAGTGAAAACGGTGGACCATGTCCTCACGGGCTGCCAGTTGGACTGCGCATATTCGGATTCGATGTTGAGAGGATTCTGTAATCCCGACGGGCCGGCCATCATCACGTTGCCGGCGCTGGCGAGGTCGAAACTCTTGGCCCAGGTCAGGGTAGAGAGAAAAGTTAAACCCATGCTGAAGTGCTTTTCCCCTTTCACGACCAGAGAATCATAGTGGGAGTGGTTGAAATCGGTGCTGGAGAAGACAACGCCGCCGTACGTTGGATACGGCAGCAGGAGTTGGTAGGCCTGCACCGTTGGGTTCCCAAGGATACCGGTGCCGCCCTTGCCGTAAAAAGGATTGGCTACCGTGGCATTGAGCCCGGCACCTAATGCGAAATTGGACGGATCCAGGAAGTTCTGGTTCACATCGAGGCCGGCGGTCGAGCCGGTGAGGTGCCTGGCGCGCGTTCCGAGGTAACCGACCACCAGGGCAATTCCACCAGGAAGTTCCCGCTGCACATCGAAAGAGAACTGCTGTATCCGAGGCGACTGAGCGAACGGAGCCCAGAGGGAAACGCTTTGGCCAATGCCGGTGAGTGCGCCTTGCGACTTGCCCGCAGGTTGAATCAGTCCGTTTGGGAATGGATTGCTCAAGGAGCCGGCTGGAGTCGCGAAGCCGTTCGTCGTAGCGATGTACGGCGTCGTGGCTGCGTAGCTGGCGGGCGCGAGCGGAGAGCCGGGCGTCGCCTGCGGTGCCCACATCAAGCCGTAGCCGCCTCTGATGACCGTTTTGTTCCCGAGCTGGTAGGCGAAACCGAGCCTGGGCGCGAACTTGCTCAAGTTTGGATTTCCCACGCTCGTCCGGTTGCCTCCGTCGCCTGCGAACTGCAGTACGCCTTTGGGCTGGATTCCCGTAACGCCGGCGGCAAGGGGATTCGCGGCTTGCTTATCGAAGTTCACAATGACGCGGTCCTGCTCTTCCCTGAGTCCTTCTTCACGGTCCCAGCGCAGCCCAAGATTCAAGGTAAGGCGGTTCGAGACACGATAGTCGTCCTGGACGTAAAGCGCATAGTAGTGGGTGAAGTCAGACAGCTTCTGCGCCACGATTGCCTCGCCGCTGGATGGATAGCCGAGGAGCATGTCAGCCAGATCGGCTCCTGTGCCCGCCACCGGCCTGACGGGGCTCGACTGCGTGAACGAGCCGTTGAAGGAGAACGAACCGGACATACTGCCGTAGCCGAATCCGGCAACCAGCAGCTTGCGGTAATCGAAGCCTGCTTTCAAATTGTGACGACCGAGGCTCTTCGAAAGCACCGCCGACAGAGTGTGGTTCACGTAGTTGTTATACGAGCCATTCCCGTTGCTGAGGGAATCTCCGGCGAGAACGGTGGACATGGAAATGATGGGAAACTTGCGGCCCATGGTCTGGCTGGCGAAGGATGATGGAAATCCCAGGGTGGTGATGTCGAAACCCTGCACTTCGCTGGTGGTGTAGAAGACGTTCGGAAAACGGTTGAAGCCGTAGCGGACGGCCAGCGTAGCTGTGGGCGAGATTGTCAGCAGGTTATTCAGCGCCGTGGAATTGATGGACCGATTGAGCCGCCACTGTTGCGGTGCGGCGACGCCGCCGAAGTAGTTGGGACCCGGGGCGATGGAATAAGATTTGATCTCCGTTAATGTGGCGCGCCACCAGTTGAAGATCTGGTGATCCATTTTCCCGATGTACTGCCTGGCGTGGGAGACGGCGGCCGTGCTGGCGGTAACATCGGGTGCGCCGTAGAAAGCCGGTTGAGACGTGGGGACCGGGTAGTAGCCGGCGATGTTCAGGCCCACGTTGTTGCGCATGTTCGGCGGAATGACGTTGTTGGCAAATGGCGTGCGGGTGTAGCTGCCATCTGCGTTTTGTACCGTGCTGAGAGGGTTGTAGATCACCAGCGGCGCGCCGTTAGATGCCTTTGACTGCGAGAAGTCACCGGTCCTTTCGAGTGCCGTTGGGACGAAGAACTGCGTAGAGTACGCCACCGCGTTGTTATAGCCTTCCAGGGCGAGAAAGAAGAATGTGCGATTCTTGCCGTTGTACAGCTTCGGGATCCAAACAGGTCCCCCGATGCTGCCGGCCCAGGTATCGTCCGGGATGGGGCTTAGCTGGCGGCCGGCCGCATTGTTGAAGAAGAGATTGGCATCCATGCTGGTGCGCCGGATGTGACCGTAGGCCGATCCGTGAAGGTCGTTGGTACCCGACTTTAGAACGGTGTTGAATACGCCGCCGCCGGTCCGGCCCAGTTCCGAATCGTAAGTATTCACCTGCACTTTCATTTCGGCTACGGCTTCGAGCGACGGGATGATGATGGGCAGGCCGAACCACGCGGTGGAGGGAACGCCGTCGATGATATAGCTGTTCTGCCAAAGCATTCCGCCGGCTACCGATGTGAGTGCCGTGGCGCTCTGCGTCTGCATGTTGTTCGTGGAGGGATTGCCGACTGGTGTCACGTTTTGCGAGACCCTGGACATGCCGAAGGCATTGCGGCCGAAGTTGGGCAGTTGCGACAATTCGCCGCTGGAAAAGCTTTGGCCCTGGGATGCATTCGCGGTCTCGATGACGGGGATTTCGCCCTTCACCTCCACGGTCTGGGATACGTCACCGATTGGCAGGCTCAGGTCGAGGTTGATCTGCGCCTGTGTGCCCACGGTTACGTCCGATTGCTCGAATCTCTTGAATCCGGCGGATTCGGCGACAACCGTGAATGTCGCAGGCACCAACTGGCTGAAGGAGTATTCACCATCCTCACTGCTGTACGTTGTGCGTACGATGCGGGTGGCCTGATCGATCAGGGAAACTTTGACCTTCGGGATCACACTGCCGTTCGGGTCGCGGACGATGCCGCGCAGGGTGCCATAGAATGACTGGCCCGTCAGTAAAGATGCCAGCA
>JBDUEM010000227.1:0-12860 GCA_040002435.1 Bryobacteraceae bacterium | reverse complement strand
CGATCCCGTCGAGTTGGCGAAGAAACTCGGCAGCCGCGTCATTGAATTTCACCTCAAAGACACAAACCCGGAGCATCGTGGCGGCGCCAAGCAGCGAATCGACCGTCCGGACATGATGAAACACCCGCCGTTTTTCCCGCTGGGAAAGGGCGGCGTGGACTTCCCGGCACTAAAAGCGCACCTCGACAAGACGTCCTGGAAGGGGTGGCTGACGGTGGAACTTGATTCTTCTCCCGGCATCCCCCCTAAAGAGTGCGCCCGCATCAGCCGAGAATACATCGTGAACACACTCGGAATACCAGTCTGAGGTACGCCCGGGGGGAAGGTTCAGGCTGCCCTTTGGGGAAAGTATAATTAGAAATTACGCCAGAGAAACAATAGTGCAAGATACCGTTTTCACAGCAAAGATTGTACTGCCTCCTGAGCTGGGAAATTCACAGATACCGCTGGAATCCAGAAGCGTCTGGAAGCTTGGCCGCGGCGATGCAAACAACATCGTCATTGCCGACTCCTCCGTGTCACGGAACCACGCAATTCTGCAAAAGCAATCGGATGGCTTCTATCTCATCGATATGGGTAGCCGGAACGGCTGCTTCGTGAACGGGTCGCGGGTTAGTATTCCGGTGGTCCTCAAGGACGGTGACGTTCTTCAATTCGGCGAGCATCAGCTCACCTTTCAGCAAGAGACCTCGTTCAAAGAGGAAAAGAAAGTGGTCCCGCTTGGCGATTCCACCAAGGTGATTTTCGCCTTCAGCCTGATCACCATCCTCATCGTCGATGTACGGGATTTCACGGGCCTTACCCAGCAGATTGATAAGGCTGTCCTGTGCGAGACTATCGGCTCCTGGTTTCGCGAAGGCGGGCAAATCATGCAGCGCCATGGCAGCTGGTCGCAAAAATACATTGGCGACGCCGTGATGGCCATTTGGGTTCATCGCAGCGCGGCGGATGCCAAGAAGGACATTTTCAAGGTGATGGAAGCCCTGGCGGAGTTTGAAGAAGCCAGCTCGGAGTTTCAAACCAGGTTCGCGCTTCCTGCGCTATTCCGTGTCGGAGCCGGCATCAACACCGGACACGCTTCCATCGGCAATGCAGGTTCAGCCGACGTCAACGATTTCACCGCTGTCGGCGACACCGTAAACGCGGCGTTCCGGATGGAATCCGCCACCAAAGAGATTGGCTTCGACTTCGCCGTCGGCCCCAAGACGTACGAACTGCTTGCGCTGAATCCCGTCGCCAAGCGGTTGCTTGAAGAGCGCACCGTCACCTTGAAAGGATACGAGCGGCCGGCGCAGGTATGGGGAGCGCGCTTTTCTGCACTCCCGCAACTGGTTGCCGCGGCGCGCGAGGTACAGACGTAGAGGATTTAATTCGCCGGAAGCGCAAGCTGCACGGCTTCCGCTACGCGCGCGGCTAATGCCTGGTAGCCGGCCGATGTGTAGTGGACATTCTCCTTCTGCTGAATTTCGCTTTCACGCGGCACCACGAACTCATAAAGGTCGTCTATCGCGATACCGTTTGCATCCATGATATTCTTCGCCGCTGCGTTGTAGATTGGCACGTCGGCAGGCCGGCGCGGCGGGTCCAGCTTGCCCTCAGGCACCGGAGTCGTACTGGCCCAGATGAGCTTGGCCCCAGTATCTTTTAACTGTTTCACCAGTTCTTTCAGGTTCGTCTCGTATTCATCGACCTCGGCCTGATGGCGTCCGCCCTCCATGATCTTTAAGTCGTGTAAGCCCCAATTGAAGTGGATCACATCCCACCTGCCCTTCCCCAGCCATTCCTGGAGGTTGCGCAGACCATTCAGGCTGGGGCCGCCGTTCGTGAGAATGCGATGCACGTTGGCCTTGCCGTCCAGCAGTGTCCGCAGCGGCAAGGTATAGCCGATGGATATGGAATCTCCAATGATCAAAACGCGGGGCAATCCAGGTGCGTCCTGTACTTCGACGAAGGCGGGGTTCGGTTTTACCGCCCCCGCCTCCTGCGCATAAATTGGAACAAGGCTCAACAGGATTGAGCTAATCAGAAGTTTCATCGCACTCCAATCTTATTCCAGGAGGGTTTCGCGGATGCGCCGGTACGATGCGAACCTCTCCGCCGCGATATCTCCGGCGCGCACGGCCTCTTCGACTTTGCAGCCGGGCTCATGAGTGTGAGTGCAATCGGCATAGGTGCATCGCAGGGCGAACCGCTCGAATTCCTGAAAGTACGCCTGCAGATCCCCCGCGCCGATCTCCCAAAGCCCGAATTGCCGGATGCCCGGCGTATCGATCACTTTGGTGCCGTTCGCCAGCATGTGAAGTGACGATGAAGTAGTTGTGTGCCGCCCTTTTCGATCCGCGCCGCTGCTGACTTCGCCGATTGGCAGCGCAAGCGCCGGACAGATCGCATTCAGGACCGATGACTTGCCCACGCCACTGTGCCCCGTGAACACGCAGGTTAGACCAGTCAAGGTATCCATCAGATCGGAGATGCCCGCTCCCGTAGCAGCCGAACAGAGCACGACCGGTATGCCGATGTCGCGATAGATGTCCAGGATGTCCAGTTCTCGCGCATCTTGTAACAGATCGCTCTTGTTCACACAGATGAGGGGATCAGCGCCGCCGCGCCGGATCGCTACCAGGTAGCGGTCGATCAACCCGGGTCGCAGGGGCGGCGATGAGACTGAGACCACGTTCACCACAATATCCACGTTTACGGCGAGTAGCCGTTCCAGCCGGGGATTTCGCGGGTCCGGCCGGGAGAGGGTGGTGCGCCGCGGAAGTATCTGACGGACGGCCGTTGTGTCGAATCGCACCAGGTCTCCCACGGCGAGTCCCGGCATCGACCGGCAAGTTGAGATGACACCCTGGGCGTAAACCTGGCAGACTCCCGGTCTGACACCTGCGATCAGTCCTTCCCCGGTAGCAGTAGGAGTCCCTGGATTCGGGGGCGCTGTTACCCGTTTTGGTTCGGATACCACCGGGTCGATTTCATCCCAGTCCTCCGTTCTTGTATCCAGCCGCAAACGCGGCGTACGGGCTGCCTTTGGAGCGGCCGCAGCCGCTCGATATTTCTGCAACTCGCGTTGCCTTTCTAATTTGCTTAAATCCTTCTGATTTCGCTTTTCCTGTCGTGTCAGTGCAAGTCTCCTGGTAATTTTAGAAACTACACGGCGGGCGCTCTGGGGGATTCCGTGCGAAGACACACTTCTAGACTGTGCGTGGCGTACGGTAATCGCGCAGAGCTTAGCGAACAGTCATAGGCAGACGATAGTTACGATAACACGAACAAGGCTTGCCGTTCTGGCAGCAATTTTCGACTCACACTTTCCGTTCACTTTCCGATAAGTGGAGCGTGGACGAAAGACGAGAGCTTCGCTTTGTAACAAACCAGCCAGTCCTCCTGACCATACTGGGTAGTTCCGCGCGCGAGCAAGACAAACAGATGCCTGCGTGTCTAACGAACGTTTCTGGTCGCGGGATCAGCCTTTCCACAGAATCCAACGTGCCGGTTAACAGCGCGGTTCGCCTGGATATGGACGACATGGTCTTACTGGGTGAAGTCTGCCATTCACGCGAGACTGCGCCGTCGGAATTCATCTGCGGCGTCCGGCTGGAGCAGGCACTCACGGCTATTACAGACCTCTCAAAGTTGGTCTCGGGGATCATGGGCGAGCAGCGCCGGGAAGTAGATTCCGTCACCGAAGCCAAGCAACCGGAAGGCCTCTTGTCACGACCCTAAATAGCGAGCGTGACAGTGGTTTTTTCTGACTAGCCATCTCACGCTACTATAAAGTAATGCGCTTCCCGTTGTTGCCCCTGGCGGCATTTCTGTGCCTGGTCTTATCTTCCCCAAAGCCTTCGGCGGGAGAGACTAAGTCCGCTCTAAACAAGGCGTCGTTCGAGGAATATGTCCGTCACCTGTTTGTGTGGGGACCGCAGATTCAGGTGAAGGTGGGCGACCCCAAACCGTCCGAAATCCCCGGCTTCCAACAACTGAGCGTGCTTGCCTCAGCCGGTGCGGCATCCCAGGAAGAGATTTTCTATGTCTCCAAAGATGGTCAGAAGATAGTTCGCGGCGTCATCTTCGACGTAAACAAGAGTCCTTTTGAAGCGGATTTGAAAAAGCTGAAAACCGAGTTTCAGCCAAGTTTTGGAACGCCGGGCGCCCCGGTGGTTCTTGTGCTTTTCAGCGATTTTCAATGCGGCTACTGTAAGGAAGAGGCCAAGATGATCCGGCAGAACATTCCGGCTACTTATCCCAAGGAGGTCCGTGTTTACTTCAAAGACTTCCCGCTGGAGCAGATTCATCCCTGGGCAAAAACCGCCGCCGTCGCCGGACGCTGTGTCTTCCGCCAGAAGCCGGCGGTATTTTGGGACTATCACGACTGGATGTTCGAACATCAGGGAGACATAACCGCGGAGAACCTCAAAGACAAGGTCCTGGAGTTCGCCAAGGGAAAGGGCCTGGACGAGCAGCAGCTTGGAACGTGTCTGGACACGCGGGCCACCGAGGCTGAGGTTGATAAGAACATTGCCGAGGGGAAGGCTCTGCAGATCAATTCCACTCCGACTCTCTTTGTGAACGGCCGGAAACTGGTGGGGCAAGGCGGCTGGCCCCAGCTCAGGCAGATCATCGATTTCGAGATTGATTATCAGAAGGCGAACGGCGATGCAAGCGCCGAGAAGTGCTGTGAAGTGAAATTACCATCACCCTTGAATCCGTAAAGCGCGTCCATAAGGTATCCATGAAGCTTTCCACTCGACTGGCCGGGGCAGTTTCCGTATTATCCGTTGTTTTGCTGGCGGCATCTCCCGCACGGCTGGGCACGGCCGAAATTAGTGCTCAGCGGTACCTGGAAGATGTCCGCTACTTGGCTTCCGATAATTTGAAGGGGCGGGGAACAGGCACCCCCGAACTGGAGAAGGCGGCCAAGTACATTGCCCAGCAGTTTCACAAGGCGGGACTGCAGCCTATCGATGGGAAGAAGTATGAACAGGCGTTTACGGTCTCGGTGAATTCTCACCTCGGGCCCCTGAACCGGCTGGAATACAGCATCGGTTCCGAGAAGCATACGGCGAAGATTGGCCAGGACTTCACTCCGTTCAATTTCTCCGGCAACGGCAAGGTGTCCGGTGAAATTGTCTTTGCCGGATACGGCATCACGGCAAAGGAATACAACTACGACGATTACGCCAATGTGAATGTGAAGGACAAGATCGTCCTGGTTCTGCGGCACGAGCCGCAGGAATTCGACGCCAACAGCATTTTTGAGAAAAAGGCTTACACCGAACACTCACAACTTTTCAGCAAGGCCGCGAACGCCAAGTTCCACGGAGCGCGCGCGATTCTATTCGTAAACGATGCCGCAACCCATTCCGGCAGCGACGATCATCTGGAGAAATTTGGCAGCGACGTCAGTCCGGCCAACCCTGGACTTCCGTTTCTGCAGGTGCGCGTGGATGTTGCCGAGAAGTGGTTTGCCGCAGCCGGGAAAAGCATGCCGGCCATCATCGAGCAGATTGACAAAGATCTGCAGACGAGATCTTTTGCGTTTCCGCCCAACGTGACGGCTTCGCTCCAGACGGACGTGCGGCGGGATATTAAGACCGTGCACAACGTCATGGGATACCTGCCCGGCACCACCTCCGAATACGTTGTGATTGGCGCACACTACGATCATTTGGGGCTTGGGCAGCAGTTCTCGCTGGCTCCCAGTTTGGCCGGGACCGTTCATCCAGGCGCTGACGACAACGCCTCGGGAACGGCGGGAGTGCTGACGCTGGCACGCTGGTTCTCCGCCCAGCCGAAACAGAAACGGGGCATTCTGTTCATGACCTACGCGGGGGAGGAATTGGGCCTGCTGGGTTCCAGCTATTACGTGAATCATCCGCTGCTTCCGCTCGACAAGGCAGTGGCCATGATCAACATGGACATGATTGGGCGTATTCGCAACGGGAAAGTGTTCGTTGGCGGTGTCGGTACCGGGACCAACCTGAAACAGATTCTGGAAGACGTGATGCCGAAATACCAATTCCAGATGGATGCCAGTGAGTTAAGCGGCTACGGATCGAGTGATCACACCTCATTCACCACAAAACAGGTTCCGGTGCTTTTCTTCTTTTCCGGGCTGCATGGAGACTACCACCGTCCGAGTGACACGTGGGACAAGATCGACGGCGAGAGTGCCGTGAAACTGCTGCATGTCGTGGCGGACGTCACCGGCGCACTTGAGTCTGGCGACGAGCGCCCGAAGTATGTGCGCGTAGAGCCCAAGAACCCGCATGACAGCGGGTCGTCCTCCTCAGGTGGTGGCGGTGGGTATGGACCTGATTTTGGAAGCATTCCCGATTTTGCCGAGCCGCCGACCGGCGTTCGGTTTGCGGATGTCCGCGCCGGTTCGCCGGCAGCAAAGGCCGGCCTGAAAGGCGGCGACATTCTGATTGATTTCGATGGCAAGAAGATCGGGAATCTGTACGACTTCACCTATGCTCTGCGCGCCAAACATCCCGGCGATGAGGTTGAGGTAACTGTTCTGCGCGATGGCAAGCCGACTAAGGCGAAAGTTCTGCTGCGGCAGCGGAGATAGGCGCGAGAAGGATTCTGAATGAATTCACGTTTTTCCACCGAGAGCCGATAAATTAGGTAGCCGATGCAATTTGCCTATACCTCCGAGATCAGTTGGAAGCTGCCGCCACTCATTCTGCACCCGTTCGCAGATTCTTCCGGCCCGGGAAAGCTCGTTGAGAGCTCCCGCGCGAGTCTTATGCTGAAAGGTCTGCTGCCCACCGAAGCGTTCACCCGCGAGCAACTCGACCAGACTCTCCTCGAGGGCAGGTTCTGCGAGATCCGCATGTTGTACTACGTCGGCAAAGACCTTTTGCGCTGGGTGGAACAGTGTGTCGAACTGGTGCAACGGGAAGAGACGCTGCAGACGGCTGGTGTGGAAGGGCAGAGTTTTATTGCGCTGCTGATCGAAGATCCTCCGTCGCCGGTTAAGGAAAAGCTGATCAAGTGGGGCGTATCCGACTACAAAGCCATTTTTTCGCGTGCTGTCGGGCTGAATATGGTCTTCGCGGAGGCTCCCCAGAAAGATCAACTGGCGGACGATTTCATCCGTCATTACTATCGCTACGCCGATCACATGTTCGAATGCGGGCGCAGCATGCGCTCCTTTGCGATGATCCGATCTTCAAATTTCGATTTCGACCTCTTCGCCTCGGGCGAGTATTCTCGCATGCTCGAGCGCGAGTGGCAGGAAAACTAGTAAAGTTAGAAACCTTCCGGGTGATGCGCCGTTATACATAGAGGCATCGCTCTATGCAAACCCTCTTCGACGACCTTCGCTACGCGCTGCGAATCCTTTTGCGTGCTCCTGGCTTCGCAGTGATTGCTATTCTGGCCCTTGCTCTGGGCATCGGCGCAAATACCGCCATCTTCAGCGCCGTGGACGCGATTCTTCTCCGTCCGCTGCCGTACGGCGATCCGGACCAGTTGGTGATGCTCTGGGGGGATGCCTCGTTCGTCAGCTTTCCGCGGAACAATCTCTCCCCGGCTGACTATGTGGATTGGCGGAAGCAGAACCAGGTCTTCACGGATGTCGCCGCCCTGCGCAACCGCTCGGCAAGCCTGACGGGCGCCGGCACGCCGGAAATGGTAATCGGCAGGCAGGTGACCGCGAACCTGTTCGACGTCTTGGGGGTGAAGCCCATGTTGGGTCGTACCTTTTCCGAAGAGGAAGACCGAACGAATGCGAGCGTCGTGGTGATTGGCTACGGTATGTGGCAGCGCCGTTACGGCGGCGACCGCGCGCTGGTGGGACAGCCCATCGACATGAATGGTGAGAAGGTGGTGGTTACCGGCATCATGCCGCGAGGCTTCAGCTTTCCCGACAAGGCGGTGGACTTCTGGCTTCCGATGAACTTTTCGCCCAAGGATCTGGCGAATCGAGGATCTCACTTCCTCACCGTGGTAGCCAGAATGAAGCCGGGCATCACTCTTCCGCGTGCGGAAGCGGAAATGGCTGGCATTGCCAAACATCTGGCGCAGGCATACCCGGAGACGAATTCGCGTCTCGGTGCGGTGGTGGTTCCGTTGCGGGAACAGGTGGTTGGTGATACGCGCATCGCACTGATCGTATTGCTGGGCGCAGCGGGCTGCGTACTGCTGATTGCCTGCGCCAACATCGCGAATCTCCTGCTCGCACGTGCTTCCACGCGGCAGCGGGAAATGGCGATTCGAACCGCGCTTGGCGCAGACCGCAGCCGGCTGGTCCGCCAGATGGTTACGGAGAGCCTGCTGCTTTCCGTGAGCGGCGGAGCGCTGGGACTGGGGTTGGCGAAGTTGAGTATGCGCACTTTGGAGCGCTTCATTCCGGCGGGTATGGCGTCCTCAACCGGCCTTTCGATGGATGCCCGTGTATTGCTTTTTACACTTGGACTTGCCATTCTGACCGGGATCGTGTTCGGTCTCGCACCGGCATTGCAGGCAGCGGGAATTAATCTAAGCGAAGGACTCAATCAGGGCGGCCGCAGCGGCATCGGCGGCCGCGGGAAGCTGTTACGCCATACTCTGGTGGTCTCCGAGGTTGCACTTGCCCTGGTCCTGCTGGTGGGCGCCGGCCTGATGATTCAAACACTGCTGAAGCTTCGCGCCGTCGATCCTGGTTTTGACGCCGCAAATATCCTGACGATGCGGACGAATCTTTTTGCGGCGCGTTATAGGGATGACGCGCAGGCGAGAGCCTACTACGCCTCTATCGCGGAGCGGATTCAGGTGCTGCCCGGTGTCCAATCTGTCGGGTTCAGTTCCAATCTGCCGTTCACGTCGCGTGGCAACACCTACGGATTTGAAGTGGAAGGGCGGCCGGAGCCTCCCGGTTTGGCGACCGATGCTTTGTACCGCCAAGTTACGGCGGACTATCTGCGGACCATGCAGGTCCGCTTGCGCGAAGGCAGGTTGATCGGGCGGGAAGATCGGGAGGACTCCCTTCGCGTGGTGGTAATCAACGAGACGTTTGCGAATCGCTATTGGCCGAATGCAAGTCCTCTCGGAAAGCGATTGAAAACCTCAGCCGGCCCGGAACTGCTCACGATCGTGGGTGTAGTCTATGACATTCGCGAGCGCGGTCTGGAGCTGGAGATGAAGCCAGGGATGTACGTACCGGTGACGCAGGTGACACGCCCCGATGCGTCCTATCTGGCGGTCCGGACTGCCGGCGATCCGCTCGCGTTAGTGAACGCCGTCCGGCAGGCGATCTGGGCCGTGAATCCGGAACAGCCGATTTACGGAATTCGGACAATGGACGAATTGGCCGAGACGGAGGTCGCCAGCCGGAATCAACAGATGCAACTGCTGGGCGCGTTTGCCGCGCTCGCCCTGTTACTCGCCTCGATCGGCATCTACGGCGTGCTGTCTTATTCCGTGACGCAGCGAACGCGGGAGATCGGATTGCGAATGGCGTTAGGGGCGACAGGAGGCGATATGATGCGCATGATCGTCGGCCATGGGCTCGGTCTGACCATGGCCGGGTTGGCAGCGGGCGCGGCCGGGGCCTTCCTGCTGACGAAGGCGATGGCAAAGCTGCTCTACGGCATCGCGCCGGCAGACCCTGGAACATATGCCGGAGTTGCGCTGCTGCTGACTGCTGTTGCCGCAATGGCGTGTTACATCCCGGCGCGCCGGGCGTCCCGCGTTGACCCGATGGTAGCGTTGCGCGACGAATAGTCTGGCCGGTGAGCCGATTCCTGCGCCGATTACGCGATTCTCTGTTGAACCCTAAATGAAATCAGACATTCTGGAAGTCCGCGAACTGCGGCAGGAGGAAGTGCATCGAACTCCGATAATCCTGGCGCGCGGAATGCGCGACAATCCCAATCACATTCAAGTATTCGGTTCGGATCCCGACCGCAGACAGGCGGCGCTGTTTCAAATGTTTTGCCCGGTGATGCCGAGAATTCACGGCAAGGGCGCCGTACTTGGCGCTTTCCTTTCCGGATCCCTGGTAGGAGTCTGCGGTATGACCGAGCCCGGGTGCTGCCAGCCCAGCCTGATGGATAAACTACGGATCATTCCCCAAGTGGCCAGAGGGAACTCCTTCGCTATGCTGCAGCACTTTCTTCAATGGACGTCCAAGTGGTCAAGTCACGATCCCCGCCACCAGCATTGGCACTTGGGCCCTATCGCGGTGGACCGCCATCTACAGGGGAAAGGCATTGGCGGGTCGATGATGAAGATGTTCTGCCTGCGCATGGATGAACTTTCCGTAATGGCGCATCTGGAGACGGATAAGCACGAAAACATTCGCTTTTACGAGCGCTTCGGCTTCGAGGTGGTGTCCGAAGACATGGTGGTGGGCGTCAAGAACTGGTTCATGCAAAGGCCCGCCTGCTAGGGCGGATGTAACCTTTCTTCCCCGCAATGCCTCATTATGTATATGGAGAGGTATCGCAAATCATGATCTTCCAATCGAATGCAGTGCTTCTCCGGACCATGTCCGTTCTGTGCATCGGACTGATCGTCCCATTCCAGCTGCCGTTGATGGCATTTCAGGACCAGGGACAACAACCGCCCTCCAACATGCAGCTGATGCCTCCTGAACAATTGGACGCGTTGGTATCGCCGATTGCGCTCTATGCAGATCCGTTGATTGCCCAGGTATTAGCTGCGGCCACCTATCCGTTAGAGGTGGTGGAAGCCAGCCGCTGGCTGCAGGCAAATCCGAATCTTCGCGGGACTGAATTGACCGACGCCGCCCGGGAGCAGTCCTGGGATCCCAGCGTGCAGGCGCTGGTCGTCTTCCCGAGTGTGATCCAGATGATGGATAGGAACTTAAGATGGACCACGGATCTCGGGAATGCGTTCCTGGCTCAGGAACAGGACGTAATGGATGCGATCCAGAGCCAGAGACAGGCTGCGGAGCAGTCTGGAAGGCTGGCCTCTAACGACCAGCAGCGCGTGGAGAACATGTCCGAAGACAACAGGAATGTCATCTCCATTCAGCCGGCTCAGCCGGATGTTATCTATGTTCCGGTTTATGATCCAGTCGCCATTTGGGGTCCCCCAGTCTACAATCCTTATCCGTCGTTCTGGTACCCGCCGCGACCCAGCTACGGCAGTGTCATTGTGGCGGGAGGTTTCGGCTTCTTTCTGGGCGTCGCCATCGCGAACCAGTTTCACTCCTGGGGCGGTTGGAACAGCTGGGGCTGGCACCCGGGCTGGGGCAGCCGCACCGTGATCATCAACAACAACTTCTACTCCCGCAATAACTACCGTTCGCCGAACAACTACCTCAGAAGCGGCAGCAGCGTGTGGGAGCACAATCCCCAGCACAGATCCGGCGTGCCCTATCCGAACCGGAATGTAGCTGACCGCGTCGGCGGCGGATTTAATCGAGGCGGCCGCGGTGTGGCAGCCCAGCCGTCCCGGGACTATTCACGACCCAACCAGCAGCCGAATCGAGACGTGCGGCCCAACGCGCAGCCCAACGTGCAACAGCGGCAGGCGGTGCAGCCAAATGCCCAGCCTAACCGCCAGGTCGATCGTCAGACCGATCGCAACAACGATCATCAGCCGCATTCCGGTCCGCCGGCGGATCGGACTCGCGACCGTAGCGCGTTCGGAAGCGTCGGCAACGGCGAGCGGACCCGGATTGAGTCCGATCGGGGACATTCCAGTTTGGGTAATCGCGGCGCTCAAGCCAGCCCGCAATCCAGGCCACAATCGACCCCGCAACCTAGTGCACAACCCAGTTCGCAACCTAGTGCGCAACCACGGTCGCAACCCAATGTTGAACGCCGGGAGCAGTCCCGTCCGTCCGGCCGTTCAGAGCAGCAACGGCAAGCCCCTGCATCCCGTTCGGGGCGAGAATCAGGCCGGGATAAGTAGAGGCAACATGAAGATCTGGCCTCTAGTCGTATTTTTCGCCTGCAACACTTTCGCATGGGCCGAAGCCAATGTGGCCCCAAAGGTATTTGCCACCCCAGAGGAGGCGGCGACCGCGCTGGTGTCCGCCACGGCGCAGAACAATCAGAAAGAACTCACCATCATCCTCGGAACGAAGGCCAAAGAACTGGTGGCCCAGGGCGACGGCATCGCCGATCCTGCCAAGCGTGAGAAGTTCTTCCAAATGGCGAAAGAGTCGCTGCATGTGGTTCCCGATCCGTTTAACCTGAACCGCTTCCAGATTGCCGTGGGCACCGAAAACTGGCCTGTCCCGCTGCCGATCGTCAAGGTGAAGGGCGGCTACCGTTTTGACCCCGCCGCGGCGGAGCTTGAGATTCTCGCCCGCCACATCGGCGCTAACGAACTGGAGGCCATCGAGGACCTGCGTGACTTTGTCGCCGCCGAACGCGAGTATGCTTATTCCGATCTGAACAAGAACGGCATGCGTGACTATGCACAACAGATCATCAGCACATCCGGCAAACACGACGGCTTGTACTGGCAGGGCGACCCTGCGTGTCCTCTCGCGAAAGTGGTGGGGCGCGCCACCGCAGCGGGTTATTCGGTGCCGTCCAGCGGGCTATCGCCCACCTATAGCGGCTATGTATTCCGGATGCTCAAGGCCCAGGGGCCCGATGCCGCCGGCGGCACCAGGGAATACGTTGTGCAAGGCGCCATGATCGGCGGCTTCGCCTTCGTAGCCTATCCCGCTCAATACGGCGTCACAGGCGTCAAAACGTTCCTGGTTAATCAGGAAGGCACCGTCCTGGAGAAGGACCTCGGCGCGAACACGAAGGCCCTGGCGGCCGCCATGAAGCGCTACAACCCTGACAAGACCTGGCACGAATCGCCATACGAATAAATCTCTAAGAGGGGGGGTTGGTCGGGCTGCCGGGATTCGAACCCGGGACCTCTTGCACCCCAAGCAAGCGCGC
>JBDUEM010000226.1:0-12862 GCA_040002435.1 Bryobacteraceae bacterium | reverse complement strand
CTGCCCCACCGGTACGCGGTAATCCAGTTCGCCGTGCATGATCAGAGTCGGCGTCTTGAACTCTTTGGCAAAGGTGCTCGGTGATAGTTTCTCGTAGAGTTCCGGATTGTCCCAGGGCATGCCTTTGAACTCCCAAAGCGGAAACCATAGTTCCTCGGTTTCGCCGGCCATACTTTTCAAATCATAAACTCCGGCGTGGGAAACAAGGGCCCGGAAGCGCTGTGTGTGTCCGAGCATCCAGTCCACCATGTAGCCGCCGTATGAGCCGCCTGCAGCCGCCATCCGATCTCCGTCCACATAAGGCAGGGCGGCAACATGATCGGCCACCGCCATGATGTCGTCGAACGGCCTGCCGCCCCAATCCGAGTTAATGTCATCCGTGAACTTCTGGCCGTAACCCACAGATCCTCTGGGATTTGGCATCACAACGACAAACCCCGCTCCGGCGAATACCTGCGGGTTCCAGCGATAGCTCCATGATTCGCCCCAGGCCCCTTGCGGGCCGCCGTGAATGAGAAAAACCACCGGATATTTGCGGCCGGCCTGGAAGCCGGCAGGCTTGACGACAAAACTGTGGATCTTGGTCTTGTCCGCCGAGTCTACCCAGAATTCCTCCAGGGCAGTCAATTGATAGCCGTCCGTCACCGCGTCGTTCAAGTGGGTCATCGGGACGGGTGCGCCACCGCCGGAAGACGCCCGAAAAATCTCCACCGGTTTCGATCCGCTCTGCTCGGTATAAAGCATGGTCTTCCCGTCTGGAGTAAATAGGATATCGTCCAAATGGCTGGCTCCCGTGACCGCCCCGCGAGAGGCGCCACCCGTGACCGCGATGACCTGAATATTGCTGCGTCCGCGATCCTCAACGGTATAGAAGATCTTCGACGAATCGGGCGACCAAGCCAGACTCTCCACGGGCCTGTCCTGCCCGTCATTCAAAATGGACACGCGGGCCGTAGCGCGCTCAAATATTGCCAGCCGCCAGCGGTCCGCCTCATATCCCGCCCGGAGTTGCGAACGGTAGGCGATGTACTTCCCGTCCGGCGAGTAGAGCGGCGAAACATCCCCACCCGGACCCACTGTGAGTTTCTTGGCCTCCCCGCCCTCAATGGGAACGGTGAAGATGTCGGTATTCGTACTCAGCGCCCGTTCGGGGTCCAGGTTAGAAACATAGGCCACTTCGGTGCTCTCGGGAGATATGGCGAAATCGTCCGGGCCGCCTAAGGAAAAAGTCGGGACATCCAACTGTCCCGGAGTAAGATCCTTCGCCGGACCGCCAATCACCGGGACCACCAGAATATGCTTGCGCCGCTTGGTCTGCCAGTCGCGCCAGTGCCGGTAAAGAAGCGAATTGATGACGCGGGCTTTCACCGGATTCTTCGCGTCGGCTTCGATCTTCGCCTTGTTGCAGGCGTCGTCCGGACAATCCGGATAGACCTCGCTGGTAAAGACAAACGACTTCCCGTCCGGCGCCACCGTCAGATCGGCAGCTTCAGTAGATAGGCTCGTGATCTGCTTGGGATCGCTGCCGTCGGCGTTCATGGTCCAGATCTGCAGGGATCCGCCGCGGTCGGAAAGAAACGCGATCCTCTTGGAATCCGGCATCCAGCGCGGCCGCTGATTGCTGCCTTCCCTGGTCACCTGGGCCACGGGCCCGCCGGCGACGGGGACTACATAGATCTGTTTTGGTTTCGTGTTCTTATCAAGGTCCACCGTATCGACAGTGAAGGCGACCATCTTTCCGTCCGCTGAAATCTGCGGTTCGCTAATGCGCGCGATCTTCATCATCGCCTCCGCGCCGAACGGAACTTTCTGGGCGCACAAACACACAGCAAACCCAAGAAAGAGAACGCAAATCCGCATTTCTAAATTGTATCCCGACACCGTGTGTTAGCATGGAAAATTAAACTCCCAAGCCATGATTCGTTCCTATCGCGGCGTCCTGCCAAAGGTCGCGGCTTCTGCTTATATAGATCCGAGCGCGCAAGTAATCGGCAACGTGATGGTCGGTGAAAGATCCAGCATCTGGCCGAATACGACGCTGCGCGGCGACGTGAATACGATCCGCATTGGCGAGGAGACGAATGTCCAGGACAACTCGGTGCTCCATGTGGATGAGGGCCCCTTCCCGCTGACGCTTGGCGACCGGGTTACGGTAGGCCATTCGGTGGTCCTTCACGGCTGCACGGTGGAGGATGAGAGCCTGATCGGCATCGGTGCGGTGGTGCTCAACGGCGTAGTTGTGGGCGCCGGTTCGGTGATCGCAGCTGGTGCGGTGGTTCCCGAAGGCATGCAGATTCCACCCGGTAGCATGGTGATGGGTGTACCTGCGAAAATTCGTCGCGAGGTGACTGCTGAAGAGAAGGAACGCTTCCGCGTGAACGCGCAGCACTACGTAAAGGCCCGGGGAATCTATAAGGAAGAAGAACCCGCTTGATCCGTGCCGTAAGAGGAACGCGCGACATTCTGCCGCCCGCCAGTGCGGTGTGGAATCACGTGGAAACGGTGGCGCGGCGCGTTTTCCGCGCCTACAATTACCAGGAAATCCGCACGCCTATCTTTGAGGAAACATCCCTCTTTGCGCGCGGCGTCGGAGAAGAGACCGACATCGTCAGCAAGGAAATGTACACGTTCGAAGATCGCGATGGCGGGTCGCTGACACTGCGGCCGGAGAATACTGCTTCAGTGATCCGGTCGTATATCGAACACCGCATGGATCAGCTTCCCGGGCTGCAAAAGTTGTACTACATGGGCCCGATGTTCCGGCGCGAGCGCCCCCAAAAGGGCCGCTACCGGCAGTTCTATCAGATCGGCGCCGAGGCCATTGGGACGGAATCGCCCGCCGTGGATGCCGAGGTGATCGAAATGGTGGTGGAGGTGCTCACCGCCTGTGGACTCGAAGACTTCGGACTGTTGATTAACTCCGTTGGCTGTACAGAGTGCCGGCCGGTCTTTATCGCGGCGCTTCGGGAGAAGTTGAAGGACGTCGCACCAACGATGTGCACCGATTGCCAGCGCCGCGTGGAGACCAATCCGTTGCGCGTGCTCGATTGCAAGGTGCCGGCGGACCAGCCGATTATTGAAACGCTGCCGTCCATCCTGGATTATTTGAATGAATCCTGCAAGGTGCACTTTGAAGCGGTAAAGCGCTACCTGGATGAGCGGAGTATCGCGTACACGGTGAAACCGCGGCTGGTGCGCGGTCTGGATTACTACACTCGGACGACCTTCGAAATTGTCCACGGTTCGCTGGGTGCACAGAATTCCGTGCTCGGAGGCGGCCGTTACGACGGGCTGGCCGAAGCTTTGGGTTCGAAGGTCCGCGCGCCGGGCATTGGCTTTTCGATCGGGGAAGACCGCCTGGTGATGAGCGTGGAAGAGAAGCACGCCGCGGTGGACCGGCTGGAGTTGTTCATCGCGCCGATTGACGAATCGAAATTCTCCGATTGCGCTTTGATGGCACGTCAGATGCGGCGCGCTGGAACGAGGGTGGAACTGGCGGCTCCTGGAAAATTGAAGAAGCTTCTGGAACAGGCAAACAAAGCGGGCGCGGTGGATGCGATGCTGGTGTTTGACGACCATTACGAACTTAAGAACATGGAGACCGGCGATCAGCAAACGCTGACGCGCCAGGAACTGGTAGACAAATTTACATGCAAGAAACAGTAGCACTCGACTTTCTCGGCGATTTGCAGCGTACCCACAGCTGTGGGCAGCTTCGCGCCTCAGACGCAGGATCTCGCGTCGTCATCATGGGCTGGGTCCATCGCCGCCGCGATTTGGGCAAGGTAATCTTTATTCACCTGCGCGACCGTGAGGGCGTGACACAGATTGTTTTCAGCGCCGGTGTAGATGAGGCGGTTCACGATAAAGCGGAGTCCTTACGCTCCGAGTACGTGGTGGCGATTGAAGGTACTGTTGCGCTGCGCACTCCCGAAACGATTAACGCCGCCATTCCCACCGGCGAGGTGGAGATTGTGGCGGAGAAGGTCTGGATTCTAAACGAATCGCGCACGCCGCCGTTTCCTATGGAAGATGCAGTTGATGTGAGCGAGGACGCGCGGCTGAAATACCGCTATGTGGATCTGCGCCGTCCCAGGATGCAGCGGAACATCATCCTTCGATCGAAGATCGCCTTCGCGGTCAGACAGTACATGGACACGCAGGGCTTTCTCGAAATCGAGACGCCGTTCATGACGCGGTCGACTCCGGAAGGCGCACGAGACTACCTGGTGCCCAGCCGTGTACAGCCCGGAAGTTTCTATGCTCTTCCGCAGTCGCCGCAAATCTTCAAGCAACTGCTGATGATCAGTGGTTTCGACAAGTATTTTCAGATTGTCCGCTGCTTCCGCGATGAGGATCTGCGGGCTGACCGCCAACCGGAGTTCACGCAGATCGACATTGAGATGTCGTTTCCTCAGCAGGAAACCATATACTCGGTGGTGGAACCGCTGGTGCAACGCATTGCGGCGGCCGCAGGTTACCAGATGGACGCGAAGCTGCCGCGGCTCACCTACAAACAGGCCATGGAGTCGTACGGCAGTGATAAGCCGGACATGCGCATTCCTCCGTTCTTCAACGTGGAAGATTTGTTCCCGCCTGGAGTGCTATCACCAGCCGGGTTGCCTCTGGTGGCAATTGTGATTCCCAAGACCGGCGCGCTGAGCCGGAAGGAACGCGATGATCTGAAGGCGTACGGCGTGGAGCGCGGCCTTCGAGTGTACGACGATCTCAAGCGACTGGATCGCGACTACGCGGACGCGATGGTTCAAGTCCGCGAGCGCAGTAGCGCCGGGGCCGATGACCTGTTGCTGCTCGCAGGATGGGCTGGCGAACCGCGGGCTCATCTGCCCGAACAGGCCGTTTTCCAGGCGTGCGGGCAACTGCGTACGTTCGCGGCGCAAAAATACAATGACCGGCACAAGCTGCTGGACCCGGCGGTGTTCAAGTTTCTGTGGGTCGTGGACTTTCCGATGTTTGAGTGGGATGAGGAAGACAAGCGCTGGAACGCGGCCCATCACCCGTTCACATCGGTCCACGACGACGATTTGGACAAGCTCGTGAGCGATCCGGCGCATTGCCGCGCGAAGTCGTACGATGTGGTTCTCAATGGAGTGGAGTTGGGATCGGGTTCGATTCGTATTCACCGGCGCGACGTTCAGGCGAAGGTTTTCAGCGCACTTGGGTTCTCTGACGAGGAGGCAAAGCACCGCTTCGGCTTTTTTCTGGAGGCCTTGGAGTATGGTGCGCCGCCACACGGCGGCCTGGCGTTGGGACTCGACAGGCTGGTAATGCTGCTGGCCGGGGAAACGTCGATTCGCGACGTGATCCCATTCCCGAAGACAGCCAAGGGCACGGATCTGATGTGCGACGCTCCGAACACTGTTCCGGAGAAGAACCTCAGGGACCTGGGTATTTCGCTGCGGAAGTAGAGTACACCTACTCGACGACCTTCACCTTTGAGCCCTCGCGGACGTCGTCGGTGGGGTTCATCACGATCTGATCGCCAAGCTCGAGTCCGGTTACGACTTCGATCTTCGATCCGTTATCCCGGCCCAACTCCACCGGCTGATAGTGCACTGTTCCATTGCCGCGAATCAAGGCGACCCGAATTCCAGCCTTGCCGGTGAGGATGGCATCGCTGGGAATCAGCAGCGGGGGCTTGGCTCGGTGCATGGTGAAGACAACTTCGCCGTACATACCGGGCAGAACCCTGCCGCCGGGGTTACGGAATTGGATCTCGGTCAACAAGGTCCGTGAGGCCGCGTCCAGAGACTTCGCCGTACGGGTTACCTTGGCATTGAATGTCTCGCCAGGCAGTTCCTTCACGTGGATGGCGCACTCCAGGCCATCGTGGATAAACGATACTTCACTCTGAGGGACGCTGACCATGATTTTCAGGAGATCCAACTGCGTGATGCGGTAGAGTTCGCGCACGGCCGTGCTGCTTCCCGCGCTCACCAGGGTACCCAGCGTGATATTGCGAAGCGTGATGACACCGGCATACGGCGCACGCACTTTCTGGAATGACTGAATCTCCAGAAGCCTGGAGACATTCGCTTCGCCCGCCGCGATCGCACTCCGGGCCGCGTTTATATTCGCCTCCGCCGCGGTCACATCCGCCTTTCGCGCCAGGTAGGCCGCTTCCTTCTCGTCACCTTCCTGCCTGGAGATGACACCTTTGTCCACTAGTTCCTTCCAACGCTTGTAGGTGGACTGGGCGAGCGCCTCATTTGCTTTTGCCTGTTGCAGCGCCGCTTCGGTCTGCGCCAGCGCCGACTGCGACTGCTTCACGGTGGCGCGGGCCTGTGCCAGTTGCTGATCCACTTCGGGGGATTCCAATTCTGCAAGGATCTGCCCCTGCTGGACACGATCGCCTATATCGGCAATCCGCTTCTTAACGTAGCCGTCCGTGCGGGCAAAAAGCGCTGCTTCCGTAACTGCCTGAATGTTGCCAGACAACAACAGGTCGGCGGCGCCAGGCGCAGCTTCCACCTTCGCGGCCGAGACTTCAATCGCCTCGCGCCGCGCGGTTTCCGTGCCCGCGATCAACTGCTTTGCCCTGGCCGACCGGGGCAAATATCCCAGGAAGAACAGCCCCGTGAGGACAATCAAAATGAATGCCAGGACGAAGGGGAAACGGGCTATTCCCGATTGAGACTTAGCCCTCATTGCAGTAGCTCCCAATCGTCGTCTTTCTGTACGTGAAGTGTTTTCGTTCGCATCAGGCTATAAATTACGGGTACAAAAAACAGCGTGGCCACGGTCGCCATCGCCAATCCGCCAATCACAGCTCGACCTAGTGGTGCGTTTTGCTCGCCGCCCTCTCCAAGTCCTAAGGACATAGGCAACATACCGATCACCATTGCAATGGCCGTCATCAAGACGGGCCGCAGCCGCGTGAACCCAGCCTCCTGGGCGGCTGCGATGGCCGACTTCCCTTCCTCGCGTTTGTCGTTCGCGAAGGTGACCAGCAGGATACTGTTGGCCGTAGCAACTCCAATGCTCATGATGGCGCCCATCATGCTTGGAACATTAATGGTGGTTTGTGTAACGTAGAGCATCCAGACGATCCCGGAGAACGCTCCGGGCAGCGCCATCAGGATGATAAAGGGGTCCAACCAGGACTGGAAGTTCACTACCATCAGGAAATACACCAGCGCGACGGCCAGAATCAGCCCGGTGGCCAAGCCATAGAAGGAGGACCGCATGGTCTGCACCTGGCCTCGCAAATCGATGACCGTGCCGCGCGGCAGTTTCTTGCGTGCGTCTTCGACAATGGTGTCTATATGACTGGCGACGCTTCCCAGGTCGCGATCCTGAACATTGGCGTAAACATCGTAAACAGGCTGGACATTCCAGTGATTCACTACAGCCATGTTTTCGCCACGGGAGATGGTAGCGACGTTGCCTAGGATTTGCGGTGCCCTGGTGCCCGAGGGAGTGATGGGTGTGCTCTGCAGCGCGCCAATACTGTCGATCAAATGTTGCGGCGTCTGCACGGCAACTACATAGTTCACGCCATTGGTGGGATTCAGCCAGTAATTAGGCGCCACCTGTCCGCTGGAACTCAGAGAGGTGAGAAGACTGCCGGCCACGTCGCGCTGCGTTAGTCCCATTTGATCGGCACGTGTCCGATCTACATCTACACGCAATTCCGGCGAGTTCACCACCTGATGAATATGGACGTCCACAGCCCCGGGAATCTGCGCCACGCGCCGCTCGATCTCGCGCGCGATCTGGTAGTTCCCAGCCGCGTTCCGGCCGATCACTTTGATATCGATCGGCGCGGGCAATCCGAAATTAAGGATCTGGCTCACAATATCGGCCGGCTGAAAGAAGAAAGTCGCCTCCGGAAATTCGTGGGGCAGTACGGTGCGCATCTCGCGAACGTAATCCCACGTGTTGCCGCGCTTGCGATTTTCATTCAGCGAGACAAGAATCTCGCCATCGAACGGTCCGATTGTGGCGGAATCCGAATAGGCCAGGCTGATGGGGACCGCGGGAATGCCGATGTTATCGAGCACGGTGTTCATCTGTTCGGGAGGAATAATTTGGCGGATTCGATTCTCCACCCGCGCGAAGAGTTGTTCCGTGGATTCCACGCGCATTCCCGCCGGTCCTCGAACATGCAGCCGGATCTGCCCCGCATCCACCAGCGGGAAGAAATCCTGACCCAGTGTGGGAGCCATGAAAGCCGTGCCAACAGCGAAGATACCGAACAGGACAATGACAGTGAATCGATGGTGAAGCGACCAATCGAGCGCGCTGGAATAGCTCCGCCGAAGGTTCTCAAACCCGCGGTTAAAGGAATGATGCACGTTCCAGATGAACCCGGTGCCCCCTACCTCATGACCGTGCTCGTCCTGGCTGTAAACCTCCAGTTCGGAGGGCAGCAGATACTTCACCATGGTTGGAATCAGCGTCCGCGAAAGCAAATAGGAGGCGAGCATGGCAAAGACAACCGCCATGGCCAGGGGCGTGAACAGATACTTGGCCGCTCCGGTAAGCAGCACTACTGGAACGAACACGATGCAGATGGCAAGGGTGGACACAAAGGCCGGCACCGCGATTTGCTCCGCGCCGTCGAGAATCGCGCGGATTAAAGATTTCTGTTGCCCGAGATTGCGGTGAATATTCTCGATTTCTACGGTGGCGTCATCCACCAGAATTCCTACCGCGAGCGCGAGGCCGCCCAGCGTCATTACGTTAATGGTCTGATCCAGCAGATAAAGAACAATCAGCGAAGTAAGAATGGATAGCGGAATGGAGATACAAACAATCACCGTGCTGCGCCAACTGCCCAGGAACAACAGGATCATCAGGCCCGTAAGAACCGCCGAGATCACGGCTTCGCGCACAACGCCGTCGATCGCGGCGCGGACAAACAACGACTGGTCGAATAGAGGCTTGGCCGTCATCTGCGGAGGCAGAGTGCTCATGATTCGCGGCAGCGCCTCCTTCACCCGCTTCACGATGTCGAGCGTGGAACCGCCGCTTTTCAAAACAGACAGCACCGTGGAGCGGCGTCCATCCTGGCGCACAATGTTGGTCTGCACCGCGGCCCCATCGTGAACCTGCGCGACATCGCGCATATAGACCGTGGCGCCGCCCACTTCGCGAATCGGCATGTCATTGATCGCGTCCACTACCTGAGGACTGCTATTCAGGCGGACGAAATATTCGCGATCACCCATCTTCGCGGTACCGGCGGGCAGAATCAGGTTCTGCGCGTTGAGCGAATTGCTGACGTCCGAAGGCGAAATCCCCTTGGCGAACAGGGCCTTCGGATCGAGGTCCACCATAATCTGCCGCGGCTTACCGCCCATCGGCAGCAGAACGGAGGCGCCCTGCACGGTAGCCAACTGGGTACGGATGAAATTTGTGCCGTAATCGTACATCTGCTGCTCAGACAGGCCCTTCCCACTAACCGCCAGCTGCAGAATGGGAATGCTGGAGGCGTTGTACCGGACAATGAACGGCGAAAACATGTTCGGCGGCATGATGCGCAGCGTAGTTTGGGAAGTTGCCGTAATCTGCGCCACACCGGCTTCCACCCGGGCGTTCGGATGGAAAAACACCTTGATTACCGACACCCCTGGCAGCGATTGCGATTCAATATGCTCGATGTCATTAACCGTTGTCGTGAACGCTCGCTCGGCAATCGTGGAAATTCGCTTCTCCATCTCCTCGGGCGAGATTCCGGCATAGGAGAAGATCGCGCTGACCACGGGAATATTGATTTCCGGAAAAATATCCGTGGGCATACGATCAATGGCAATTACGCCCAAAAGCGTAATCAGAAGCGCCATTACAACGAATGTATATGTGCTCCGGAGAGCAAGTCTGACGATCCACATAAGCTAATTCTTGGCGGACAGGGCGGGGTTACTACTATTATGCGTGATAGATGCGCGGAAGGTTACTTTCGACGCCTAATCTTGTCCAACCAGCCTGAGCATGCTCAGATTTACGGAAAACACACGGTCGTCAGTGGGGACGCTCCACACGGGTCCGCCCGTTATCTCAACCCGGTACTCCGGAGCGTCCGGCAGGTCGGCTTCCAGAATGAACAGCCCCGAACGGTCCAGCGGCCAGTGGCCGACGCTTTTTCCATTGGCCGAAACATCCAGCGTAACTGGTCTGCCTTCGTACGCATGGCCGCGGATGCGCAGCCGTTGCGGCCCTGGCTTTACTGTCTTCAAAATAGCGGACGCGCGCGCCCCGATCCAGCGGTATTTATTCCCGAACACACCCTCCAGGTCGTACCAGCCGTCGAGAAGGCGGGCGTCGTGGCTGGGGAGGCAAAAATCGATGACGTCTTCGCGATCGCCCGGGTAGAGTTCCTTGCGCTCGGCCGAGGGAAGCAGATTGTAAACTGTTCCTTCGTTGGGGGCTGCGTAGCCGCACTTTGTACACACCAGAGTTTCCAGGGCAGCCCGTTTCAAAGTGGAGTGGCAATCCGGGCATCGCAGAAATGTCTCAAAATGTTCCAGGGAAGGAACATTGGCCGGAGGCTCCCCGGCCTTGCGGCAGACGGCGGCAAGTGTACCGCCCAGCAGCCGGCCTGCTCCCCATTGCGACATGGAGCGGGTGACCATGCGTTCCCCCCACCCGCGCTCCGGCACAAATATTTCGTACTCCTGCGCTGCGAAATGCTTCGAGATGAGGGCATGCCAGTCTTTCAGACGCATGGTATGGTTCTGGCGGATACCGAAACTTTCTTCCTGGTGCGCGCCGATCACGTCCTGGACGAGATAACCCAACAGTCCCCAGTCGTAAAGCTTCCGCTCCCAGGGCTTCATCGTGTCGTAGTAGGGGCAGCGATAGAGGCGCAGAGAAAGTTGGCGCTTTAACGGCTCTTCAGCAAATAAGAAAATGCCCCCGGGCGCAAGGACGCGCTTCACTTCCAGAAAGACGCTTTCCATGTTCATGAACTGGCTGAGCATCTGGAACGCAAGGACAAAGCGCAGGGAGCCGTCCTGGAACGGCAGGTTGGCGGCATCGCCTGCCACACGGATGGGAGCGCGCGCCAGTCCCCAACGATCCTGAAGTGCCACTCCGTATCGCAGCGCGTCGGCGGAGATATCCAGGGCAAAGCCATCCGCGCCGAATTCGTTCGCGAGCATGTAACTGGTGTGGCCGACATTCGAGCCAATCTCGAGGAACGGCGACATGGGGCCAATAAATTCCATGTGATTCCGGATGACGGCTCCGCGGCGCACATTCTCTTCGGCGTAGGTAGCGATAGCGCGCTCGGGTTCGCCAAGCGAGGCGAAATTGTGAAACTCCACCTGCGCCCGCTTCACCGAAAAAGCCTGTGACGGCTGCATCAGCGTGTGATCCATTGGCCGCCGCGCATGGTTCGCTCGGCCGTTAGGGAATTCTTTGGATCGGTGACCAACAGCAGATCCGCGGGGGCGCCTACCTGCAATTTCGCCCCGCTCTCAAAAGGGATAACGTACTTGCCGGTCCCGTTGATTTTTTCAGAGGCCGTGGGCACGGGGACCGTTTGTTGCGGGCCGATGGCGACGATTTTCCCGTCTGCAATCACGATCACTGAGAACGGGATTGGCGGGTCGACCAGAGCCGCTCCCACGATAGCCTTTACCGGCAGATCCCTGGTGGTGCAGGCAAGAGTGAAAACGAAGAGCAGACAAACGGCGAAGATCTTCACGGGACATTCCCAGTGTAACAGCGGCCTGGCGAGCCGTACCCAAAACGGCTGTTTTCGATCCTTGCCGCTCTTCTTTTACCTGCTAGCCGTATTCGAATCCAGCGATCGCGTAGATCCGCTGGTCCGGTAATGAGCGCGCAGCGGCTGGCAGGGACATGCGACTGAGACGGCGAACCGGGCGGAAGCCGAACTCAGCGGCAAGCCTGGAGGCATGTACGTGGTGCGGAAACAGGTCCCAAAAAACCGGCTCGCCGGGATGCCGGGCGAGGAACCACTCTACGAGCTTTCGCGCCGAGTCAGGCTCGAAACAAACACACGGACCGAAATAGCGGGCATTCGCGCCTGACCGGCCCAATGCGAATGAGGCGTCCGGGAGGGCCGCGCACTCTGCTTCGGCAAGCTGGTGCACGAGCGCCGAACGGTCTGCGCCGAAGGCCTCGACGTCCAGCGCCTGAGGGTAAGCGAATGGGTGCTCACCTCCAACAGCCGGGAATGGCGCCGGATCGCGCAGCCAGCGTTCCACGGGACATTCATCGACAAAGCCGAGCGATTCGTAGAGCGGCTTACCCATGTCGCTGGCATCGAGCCGGAGGGTGCGGCGTCCGGAATAGGTAATGGCGTGTTCAGCCAGGCTGCGCGCCATGCCGCGTCCCCGATATTCGGGAAGCGTCAATACCATTCCGAGCCACGCGAGATTCGGAGGGTAGCAGACTACTGTGGCGGTTGCGGCGAGGGTACCGTTCAACTCGACGCCGAAGCAGCCATCCGGTTGCAGGAATAGCAGGCGCAGCCAGTCGTCGGCCGTCTGATTCCAGGATGCGGAACGGCTCAGATGAAGCAGTGCCGGGAGGTCGGGAGGTGTGAGAAGTCGTATCGCAGCCATTGAGCGATTGTAGTTTAGAATCGGAGCCTGACCGCGGGTCTTGTTAGGTCTTTGCCGCGAGACGTCAATGCGGGAAACTCAGCGGATGCGTGACGCGAGAGTCCGAAGCTCCATTGAAAGCTTGGAAGTTCTGCTGATAACATGAAAGGGTTCTAAACATTACGTTAGTCAGGTGTTTCCCTTCGTTGACGAACTGCTCTGGCGATATTCGTAATTTTTGAAAACGCGGGCGCGTAGCTCAGGTGGATAGAGCATCAGCCTTCTAAGCTGAGGGTCGCAGGTTCGAGTCCTGCCGCGCCTACCAA
>JBDUEM010000225.1:0-12888 GCA_040002435.1 Bryobacteraceae bacterium | reverse complement strand
AAGCAATCGTAGGTCGTGCCAGCATAGCCGGCAAGGCTTCGTAGCTCATCCTTCGGGCCGTAAGCCTGCAGAGCTCCGGAGGCCAGAAACGCGAGACGACTGCGGTGGAAACCGAATTCCGCGGGCAAGTGCCCCAGGAGTGCGAGCAACACGGATGCACCCCGGCTCAACTCCCCTGCATCCCCTGGTACTTTGTAGTGCGAGAAAATATAGTCATTCAGCGACTCAATCAACCGGCGCCGGCCAGCACCGTCACAGAGCCAGGCGATCTGCCTGAACCATGCTATTCGCTGCGGCGGCGGCAAAGGTTGCGTGACCTTGATTAACTGAGCCAAGTCCCAGGCAGCCACTTCCTGACCCTTGCAACCCCTGGGCCGCGACTGACAAATACCCGCTGTTTCGACATTCTCGCCACGGCGCTGGAGAACTCGCACTACCGCCTCAATGCGCTTTGCTTCGCAGGCATCCACCGCATGATGGGCTTCGCCGGTCGTGCTAATACATCCCTGCCGTATTTTCTTCGCCAAGACCGCCTTGGATATTCCCGTACGTCTGGCGAGCGTGGCAAGGCTCACTGCCGAACTCTCGCGCCGCAGGCGGTCTCGCACTGCCTGGTGAGTTCTGACCGCGTCAAAATAGATTGCCTTACCGCTGTGATAAACAGGCTGAATGCCGGCGGCGGTCAATAGGCGCGTCAATCTGTAACGGGACATTTGCTCGCCGCGAGCCAGTTCCCGCAGAGATGCCAGCTTGCGAACACTCCTCGGGTCGGCGGACTGAGTAGGGCCTGGAAACTGGATATCCCGAAGCTGCAGTAGACCTTCATCGTCCTTGAATTCCACTCTGGCAGTTTCGCCGTGGTGATCAAGGACGAGACAGCCGGGCGGAAAGGAGTTCTTATCTTCGATAACGGCCCATCGTTTGAGGATCTCCTCTATCCGGCTCTCATCGTAGAACTCGCGAACACGGCTAGCTGAGATCACATGATCCGGAAATACTCCTTTGCGCCTCGCTACCTTGGAAAATGTTTTTCGGTTCAACCCAAGTAAGCTCGCCATCCTGCGGCTAGAAACCAAGCGACGTAACTCCTGGACGCCGACAAATAAGCAGGAAGAATCGGCGAAGAACTGCACAAGCCGCGTGCCTGCGCCCCCTGAGTTATTCACCAGCCCCTGCCCAGCCACTACCTTGCCCGGGCCATAATTTGGATGAAGCACCAGAGTTCCGATACTCCAAGAGTCCTGTGCGGAGAGCTTCTGAATTAAATGGGGGATTCGAGCTACATCATAATAATGCACAGCGTGCCCGGCAAAGCGGCCCCTGAGATCGGGCTCAATGGCGCCCTGTTTGTCCGCCTTGCGCACCATCCACGCGGACACGTCAGGTGTACTTCTCTCGATTAACTGTGCAATCACGGTGCGTGGAAGCAAACGGCGCAAGCTGCGGCGCGGGACCGTGCGCTGGCTATTGTCGAAACAAATCGTCATCTCGTCTTCGTCAGTACCCGCACGCAGAACCCGGCCAAGCCCCCAGTGCTCATGAATCACGTAGTCTCGTCGACTCAGTGGGACAGGAGCCCAAACAGAAGACCTGATTTCTGATCCATTTTCAGCTAGCGATTTGGAAATACCGAGCCCCGGATGGAAGCTCTTTATAGCAGGTTGTGGAATGAGTGCTGACATAGAACCCTCCGAATCCTGTAATCTGTAGAACCGCACTCCCGCAGAAGAGCAGAAAGTGTCAATTTGAGGAAATTAGCTGCCAGGCAAACTGAGCTGAATTAGTCGCCTTTCAAATGCACACTGACCCCAGCAAGCGTGGGCGTAGGAGCTAGCTTTTGAACGGGCTTTTTTTAGTTTGGCCGGCGCGAGACCGTTCGGCAGTACGTCTACATGTATTAGACGAATTTAGTCTAAGCCAGGTTTCACCTATGGCTGTATTTGTCTGTTATTTTAATCGGCTGCGGGCTCGAGTATGGTAGCCGCGACCAGTGGCCATTTCCATGCGGAACTCCAAGTTCCTTCAAGCGGTGAGCGGGAAACGTCCTGGTTGCCCATCCACGGCCCGCGGATGGTGTTGCGTCGGCAGGTGCCGAAAGTGCAGGCGGCCGGATTCGAGAAGGCCGCCGGGTTAATTAACTCAGGATGGCGTTGATCGGCCCGAGGCCTTCTTCCACCAGGTGGAACGGGCGTCCATTCAGCACGAAGTCCATCTTTTTGTAGTCAAGACCCACCTGTTTCAGGATGGTGGATTGCAGATCGCTGATGTAGTGTGGCTTCTCTACCGCCTGATAGCCGACATCGTCAGTTGCGCCTTCGACAATCCCGCCCTTCACACCGCCGCCCGCCAGCAATGACGTGAAGCCCTTGCCATTATGATCGCGGCCCGTGGTGTTCTGCGACCACGGCGTCCGGCCGAACTCGCTGGTGAATACCACCAGGGTGCTTTCCAGCATGCCGCGCTGTTTCAGGTCGCGGATCAGGCCGGACACCGGCTTATCCACGGCCATGCACAGCGGCGCGTGACTCTTCATATCGTCATGCGCATCCCATGCTCCGTTGCCTCCACCCGCGTGGCAGATCTGGATGAAGCGAACGCCATTTTCCACCAAACGCCGCGCCAGAAGCAATTGGCGGCCGAAGTCGTCGGTCTCTTTGGTTCCGATACCGTAGAGGTCGCGCACGTGCTGCTGCTCGGTGGAGAAATCCACGATAGCCGGCGCCTTCACCATCATGCTGGCGGCCAGTTCGAAGGCACGCGTACGGCCGGCGATCTCACTTTCGAGCGCATAGTCCTGGCGGAATTGTTGGTTGAGCTCAAGCAGTGCCTGCATTTCGCGGTCGCGCTCTTTGCGGTTGGAACTCTTCGGGGGAAGCAGGTTTGGTATGGGGATGTCACCGGGCTGGAACGGAGTGGCGGAATAGCTGGCACCGAGGTAGCCGCCGGTCAGTTGCACCGGAGACGAAGGCCTGCCGATATTGACGAACGTCGGCAGATTTTTGTTCGCGGTACCCAGCGCGTACGAGACCCAACTGCCCAGGCAAGGATGCTCAAACTGCCGCAGAGGCTTGCCGGTAGCGCCTTCCAGCACCGCCGGGAAGTGGTTCGTCTGGTGGCAGAACATGGAACGGACCACGGCAAACTCGTCGATGGTTTCGCCAACGTTGGGAAACCAGTCCGACACGGGAATGCCGGATTTTCCATACGGCTTGAAAGTGCGGAGAATCGGGATCACCGGGCGCTTCATGGGCGCGTTATTGTCGCCGAACCCGATGGCGTCCATGATCTGTCCGGCGTGCTTGTTGTCCTTGGGATCGAAGGTATCGATGTGGCTCATGCCGCCGCACAGGAAAATGAAGATCACCGATTTCGCGGGGGCTACGCCAGGCAGGCGGGCGTCCGGAATCTGTCCGTCGTCGGCCCAGAGAGAGCCAAGCGCCGCGCCCAGAAAGCCCGCGGCAGACTGATACAGGAATCGCCGGCGTGCGATCTTCCCGCAGGGATACAGTTTGCTGAGGTCACTCATATTCATCTCACGTAAATAAACTCGTCCAGATTAAAGAGAAGCCAGGCCAGCCCCTTCATGCGCTGCGGATCGTTACCAATGTATGTGAGGGCGTGGTCCAGTTCCTTGCCAGATGGCTCGCGGCCAAGCGTCGTGCGATACGCCAGCGCCACGGCAGTCTTCACATCACCCGAGGATTCCTTCAGTACCTTGTCCGCAAGCCGGTCCGATTCCGCCTCGATCAATTCGTTGTTCATGGTGAAGAGCGCCTGGGGCGCCGTTACCGTCTGCGTGCGGACGGGGCAAGGAGCGCGACCGTCGTCCACATCGAACGAGGTGAGGAAGTTATTCATCACATCGGTGCTCGGAATGTAGCCCCGCACCAGATAAATGCCCCGGCGGTTGGTCTTGGAATCGAATACCCCATCCTTCGGCAGAAAAATGCTCTGCTTCTTGTCGGGCGTGGTGAGCTGAAACGATTTGCCGCCAATGGACAGATCAAGGTTGCCCGAGGAATACAGAACAGAGTCCCAGATGGGTTCGGCATCCAGGCGCTGCAGGCGGAAGTGCCAGAGGTACGAGTCACGGGCGTCCGCTTTCTGGTTCGCGGCTACCAGTGCCGCGTCCGCTTTAGAGGCCAGTTGATAGGTGTCCGAAGTCACAATGGCGCGGTGCAGCCACTTCATGCTGTAGTTGTGGGCTATGAACTCTGAGGCGAGGTAATCAAGCAATTTCGGGTTGGCCGGCTTGCCGCCAAGCATGCCAAAATCGCTGGTGACCCGCTGCAAGCCTTCTCCAAAATGCCATCCCCAGATGCGGTTGACGGCCACGCGCGCGAAGAGCGGATTGGTTGGCGAGGTCAGCCATTCGGTAAACGCCTCGCGCCGTCCATCGCGAAAGTCCACACCAGCGGGCTGGAACGGGAAACCGGGTTCCACCGGCTTGTCCTTTTCGGGACGATTCGGATCGCCAGTCGTAAGGATGTAGCTCGGCTCTTTCAGCTTGGCCTTATCTTCCTCCACCGTCCAGTAAGACGGCAGTTCGGGGACGCGGCCCAACGCAGCGAGTTGCTTTAGCAGCGCCTCGTATTGGGTTACTTCTTCCTTAGACATGATCTGCTTGATCTTGGAAGGGTCAATGCGGATCACCGGGAAGTAATCGTCGTAGATTTTCTGTTCGGCCTCAGTTCGATCCCGCTCCTGCTTGCGGACAACCGCCTGGACCTCCGGAGTAAGAAGTGCCACGCGCTCGTCAAACAGCTTGGTGCGGTAGTGACCGGTGAGCTTTTCAATGGCCGCTTCGATGGGCGCTTTCTTGCGCTTGTACTCGTCCACTTTCTGGCCGTTCTCAAAGATGGCAGCCGGTGTGGCCAACAGCACATTCTTCAACACTAATGGATCGAAGATGGCTTTCATCGAATAGAAATCGGATTGCTTGATGGGATCGAACTTGTGGTCATGGCATTTGGCGCATCCGACGGTCATGCCCATGAAAGCGGTGGAAATCGTCTCCACGGCGGAAAAGGCGATGTCCCGATCCTTGTCGTTCCGCGTGACGGCCGAACGCGCCAGGAAGCCCAACGCAAATGTATCCTCGACGCTTCCTTCCACGCGCGAGCGCCGGCCCCCGGGGTTGGTGGCAGTTTCCGGCCGGTAGCGATTGCCGAGGATCTGCGCCCGAACGAAGCCGTCGTAGGGCATGTCGTGATTCAGCGCGGCGATCACCCATTCGCGCCATAAATAGACGCTGGGCGCGGCGGGCATCACCGATCCATCGAGTCCGTCCAGATCGGCGTAGCGCAGTACGTCCAGCCAGTGACGGGCCCAGCGCACGCCGTGCTGATTGTCTGACAGAAGCCGGTCCACTACCTTCTCGTAAGCATCCGGGGATTGGTCCTGCAGGAAGGCGTCCTGTTCCGCGACGGTGGGTGGAAGGCCGATGAGATCAAAGTAGACCCTGCGCAGGAGGGTGAGTTTGTCAGCTTTTCCCGCCGGACGAAGGCCCTTTTGCTTGTACTGTTCCGCTATAAAGGCGTCGATTGGATTGGCCGAGGACGACGGAGGAACTGCGGGGTGCGCAATGGGCTGCAGGGACCAGAGACGGCTGGCCCTCTTCGCGAACTGCTCGGCCACCGACTCCTTCGGAGTATCGGCCGCATACACAATGCTGAAGGAGAGAACCAGGAGGAAGGATAGCTTGAACATAAGCCTACACTTCTACTGTACAACCGCTGCGGATACCATCTCTATCACTCGACGCAGACCGTCGTCTGTGCCGATGGGTCCATCGCTGAACTGGCTGCGGGCGGCAGGCTTCCAGTTATCGCGGGAACCATCGTATTTATAGGACTGCGGAATGCCGGTGACTGCCGGGTCGTACTGGGCGTCGTTCCCCGCCATCTTGTAGATCACCAGATCGAGCGAAGGGATGACGACAACGCCGAATCCCCCTCCTCCCGACTTAAAGAAAGCATCGGGTGGGGCTCCCGCCACGTGGCCGTCAGCATTCACTTCGAACATCAGGCTAAACGGCGCGTGCTTCTGATAAGGAGACGGCTTTCCACACATGGCGACGTAGCCGGCGGGCACCAGTTGCTCCTTTCCCCAGCGGCCCTGATGAAGCAGCATGTAGGTGAAGCGCAGCGCATCGGTGGAGCGCATGGCAATATCGCCGCCGCCATGAACGTGCGGAATAGTTTGGCCGCCGCGGTGGATGCCGTAGCCCCACGGTCCCCAGCCCATGGGTTTGGCTAACTTCTGATCGATATAATCCTGCATCTCCATTCCTGTAATGTGGCGCAGGACCATCGATGCGGCATGGGGCGATAGGGAGGCATAGGAATAGCCGCCGCCTGGCTTCGTCCAGAGCGGAGTCTGCATCGCGGCGGTGTCGAGATCGATAGGGCTGGTGGGCCGGGGAAGAGGATCCAGCTTGACGGAAGGCTGGAAATCGACAAAACCGGGGTTTGACCCTTCGCCGTGCATACCCGCGGCCATGGTCAACAACTGGCCGAGCGTAATATCGGCCTTCGCCGGATCGCTCAGCGGGAAGGCCTCCGGCAGATATTTCTGAGTGAACACCTTTTGATCGAGACCTTCGGGGATCTGGTCGTGCTTGTCTTTGAGCATGACGCCGCAGGCGATACTGGTGAAGGCTTTACCGACAGACGCGGTGGTGGGGACGGCCTCGCGGTTTCCCTTCCCGTAATAACGCTCATAGACGAGCCAGCCGTGCCGCGCGACGAGCAACCCGCCGTGCTGGCTGCTGCGCTGGGCGTATTCAAAGGCCTGGTCGAGCTTGTGGACGTCGATCCCTGCGGTCTTGCGAATCTGGGCGGCGTCTTTCAGGTTGCGCCAGCCTCCCGCGGAATCGGGCGGCGGGAAGTAGTCCTCCGCGGCAGCAAGGCTAGAGACGAGGAGTAGAAATACCAGGGTGAGGCGCATATCTGTATTCTGAACTATATCGCGGTGGCGTTCTGCCATGTGGCAGACAAATATCGACAATATGGCGTACACTTTAGGTATGAGTATGAGCGTCACGGTGAATGCGTGGGATCGCGGATTCAGCCTGGGATTGAAGGCTGGTAGCACCAATGAGCTGATTGCGGCCTTGGAGCGGGGTCTGCCGTTCCAATCCCTGGAGCGTCTGGCGGAAGCGAGCGGAATGGGGCAGGCTGCAATTGTCCACGCCATGGGGATTCCCGAGCGGACCGTTGCGCGGCGGAAGACTGCCGGACGCTTTTCGCCGGATGAATCGGAGCGCTTGCTGCGGATCTCTTTCATTTTCGAACAGGCTTTGGAGCTTTTTGAAGGCGATGCCAAAGGGGCCGTGCGCTGGCTGACCACGCCGAAGAGGGCGCTGGAAGGCCATGTTCCGCTGGATTATTCGCGCACGGAATTAGGCGCTCGCGAGGTAGAAAATCTGGTTGGACGGCTGGAGCATGGCGTTTTTTCGTGAGCGTTAACGCCTGGCGAATCGTCAAGCGCAATTACTCCAAAACTGCTTTCAGCGGGGAAGGCGCGCGCGTCTATGGGGGACGGTGGAACAGTCCCGGACTGCCCGTGGTTTACACTGCAGGAACACAATCCCTGGCTGCCCTGGAGATGCTTGTTCACCTGGACGCGGACGCGTTGTTGAATCATTACGTAGTTGCGGCAGTTGAAATCGACGCTTCGCTCATCACCGTGTCCGATGTAGCGCTATTTCCGCGCAATTGGCGCGATGATCCACCGCCGGCCAAAGCGAGGGCGATTGGCGACAACTGGCTGCGGGAGGGCCGCTCGGCCGTTCTCGAACTGCGAAGCGCCATTATTCCCAGTGAGCCGATTTTCCTTTTGAATCCCAGACACGAAGACTTTGCCCGGCTTCGCATCGGCAAATTCGAATCGTTCCGATTCGATCCGCGCCTGGGCAAGCGAAAGTAACCTCAAATAGTTTAGCAGCGGTCCTGCGATTCGGTCTTCGAACAGATGTAGAGCCGCTACGAAGAATACTTCGCCCGGGCGTTTGAGAGCCGAAGCCGCGCGCCGCCCGGCAGTGTCCTACGGTTGTGCTGGTTGTTTCTTCAGTCGGGCCGGAACATCCTCTCAGCTACTCGTCCTTCTCTAAGGTAACGGAAATAGCAGGGCCTAGTTGCTCGGTGACTTTTACTGATATCGAGAATGTTACTCGCGCGCGCGGCAGCGGTCAGCGGGTTTGGAGACGATGAGGTCCAAAAGCAGGAAGGCCGCGTCTAGCACCACCCCAGCGCGTTTACCGCGCCCTTGAAGCAGTTTGGTAGTCTCTGCTATGCGCCGGAAAACAAAGCGCTTGCTGTTTACTATAGCCAAGCATTCCAGTACTTTTCCAGCATGTGTTCGATTCGATCCGTTTCCGAATGCACTTCTGCGCATTCTTCTATTGAATCGGCGCTTTTCAAGATTCCCACCAAGCAATGAGCGATGCATCGCTTTTGTCGATCCGTCAAGAGAGCTGCGAGTTCCTCCCACGTATCACGCAATTGAGGATTATTAAATAAAGGATCTCCGTATTCGTTCTCGTACCAAAGTGTAGAGAGTACGCTACCCAGATAGCGCCAGACTTCGTCCGGATCGATCATTGCGTAAAGATACGCAGGAAGGTAATATTGGCAGGCTTCCGGAGTTAAGAGGTGGACATCTAGGGCGCTTCCCGCGTAGTGCCACAAAGGGCGAAGTTCCTGCCACCGCTTTATCCCGCCTGTATCAGGATCAATCGCATCCCAGATTCCCTCCTCGCCAGGGTAGGCATAAGACAACCTTTCAGGGCGGGGCGGTTCCACGTCCCCGAAAACTTCTTCCAGGCATTGTCGAAGCTCTTCCGGTGCCACATTTCATATCGTAGTCTAATCCGCCACGCCCGGCTTCATTCCCATAAGACCAACGCTACCGTAGGACATTACCCGCCGCCATCGCCGCTCTGGCGTCACGAAGCCGCGCGCGTTGGCAAACTGACGTTCCTATACTTCGCTCAAAGCCGCGACAAGCGCGCCCTTCGCCGTAGACTCCAAGGGATTGGAGGCAACCCGTACCTCCGACAACACGATGGGGAAATCGCTTGCCTGCAGAGCCTTCTCAAACCGGTCGCGGAAACCCTTGGGAATCGTGCTGCCGCCGCTGAGCACCAGCGGAATGGGACGCGATAACTTGGGAAGACTTCTCGAAGCAAGGAAGGCTTCTTTCATGCTGGCGACCAGAGTCTGAATCATATCCTCGTAGTAAATGCTAAGCGCCTGGTGTGTCTTGTCGGCGAAGTAGCCGTTGAAATGGAACGAGTCTTCCTTGGTGATGCGGATGCGGTTGATCAGATCGCCGGTGGCGCTGGCGGCGCTGGTGTCGATAAAATCTCCGCCCTTATTCACGCTGAAACTGAGAACCGGAACAGACAGGTAAGCGAGGCACACATTGCAAAGACCACCGCCGCAGCTGATACCAATACCGGTGTAATTGGAACTCTCCAGCTCGGCGTATACCACCGCGAGTCCTTCATTGATGCTATGGACGTCGTAGCCGAATTCCGTCATAATCTGGCGCAGGCTGGCTTCGTGATAGGTGATGCTGTCCTCGGCGCCGGGAGAGGCGGCGGGCACGCTGAAATAGAGTTTCTGCCCCTTCGATTTGGCAGGCCCGATCAGAGATTGGATGATTTTCTGAATCTGGGTGAGGCTTTGCGGCTCGTCCGGATTCAGTACGCCCCGGCTCATCGGCCGGCGGGTCTCCACGCTGAGCAGGTCCGCAAAGCGCTCGGATTCGTTTCCATGAACGACAATTCCGGATCCCTGGATAGAGTGCGGGACGTTTTCCTTCGCCAGCACGTTTTCCGTCATCTTCGAATAAGGAAGATTGACGAAGGCGTTTAACTGAGTCTGATATTGGAACTGGTCGTCAACGCGATGGGCCGTTACAATTCGCGATGTGCCTACATCGAGTCCAACGGGCGATCCGTTATTCACTTGTTTTTGCTGTGGCATCATTACTCTCCTCAAGCGCCCCTGTGAGTTTGAGCGCGGAATATAGTCTGTGGTACCGGTCCTGCAGAGCTGCCTTGTGGGCGTAATAGGTACTGCCTTTTCCCGCGGCATCCTGCGCCATTTGCGCTTCGGCCAGCGGGATGCCCTTCCAAAAATCCGGACCGATGGCACGCCGGAACAGCCCATCGTATTCGAAGCCAAAATCGCTGAGACTGGCGGGCGGCAGGTTGTAATTGTTGTCGAGACCGAGCGCGGCAAAGGGGAAGCCCCGTGCCCAGTCGGTGTGATAACCGATGCGCATGTTGGATGGATTGACCGAAACTTGGGCGTGAGTTACGCAGTTTTGGCTCGAGATCTTGTACTTTGCGCGGAGCATCTCGGTGAGAATACGGCCGGCGTGGACCTGTGCGGCGTTGATACGTGGTTCGAAATCGTCTGTTCCGGTTTGCGCTTCGAACGCAACTCCCAGAAAGCTGCTGTTCAAATTCAAATAAGCCGAAGTTTCGTCCGCCCAGATGGAGTTGCCGGCGTGGTTGGCGGCACTGGTTTCTTCGACAATTCGGAGTACGCGGCCAAACCGGTCGATGAAAAAGTTATAGGACCGGTTATCGCGAAGTCCGTCCAGGGTCACTTTTGAAATTCGCTTCAGGGCGTCGTTACGCTGCGCATCAAATGGCGCGATGGCGCTCTCAGTGGTGTGATAGACGATGCCCACCGGCTGGGAATGCCAGTCGCCGGAAGGCGTCATGCCGTGTTTGCGGTCCAGCACCTGGTAAAAACGCGGCTGGTTCGGCGTGGAGAAACGGTTGTCCACCCGGAGCCCGTTGCTGAAGACGTCCTCCTTATCCGTCTCCTCCACCAGCCAGACGTCGGCAAAGCTCTGAGGAGGGGCTTTCCTGGCGGTCTCAGGGAACATCTGCCGGTGGGAGACAAGCGAGGCGTCGGAGACGGCCGGAGGTGCAGGCAATAGAAAGGAAACCGTTATTAACACAAAAGCTCCGAGCGAAAGTCGCCTCCAAAACAGCCTCCTGACCGGAGACTTCCGACCGGTCATGGCGCCGTGCAAATACTGAAGCTTTTCGATGGGATCCGAGATTCGTGCGGCCCGCCAATCGGCGTAGTGATTCGGCTCTATCTCGCGGACCCTTTGCCTCAGCGCCATCGCTATATCCTTAAGAGTGGGTGATAGGAGGAATCCTCTCCCAGATATTTATCGGGGGTGGACCGGAAGAACATTAGGGTACTAAAGCGAATTACTGATGCTCGGAGACGGAAACGATCCGTGAATCGGTCTGAAACTTCCTGAAATTGTACATCGTCTCCTCTACCTCTCCGGCCTGGTGCTTTAAGAGGGCCAGCCGGGCGTCGTAGCGGATATTGACTCGCTTCGGAAGCCAGACTTCGTCGTTCAGTCTGGTTTGTTCGATGACCAAATGGGCACCTTTCGCCAGCCGGGCCAGAAAGAATCCGAAAGCCACCGTGTCGATGGATTCAAGCTCCATTTTGGCCCACTCGTAATCCCCTTTGTCGATCCAGAGCTTGCCTCGAAATTTGGAAAACAGCTTGGCCTCGAAGGCGTGGGGTTTGTAGTCAGGGCGGGGATCGGCTTGGATCGTCCAGACGGGACGCCCGTCGATGGTTTCCGGAGAGAGCATCTTGAAAGTAAAGGCATCGGGAAGTTCCTTGAGGAATTCGCGCTGCTGTTGTCTTCGCTTTTCGCGTTCGGCGGACTGATCTTTCCGTTTGGCTGCAGTCTTGCCGGCGGCCAGACGTTTTTCGAAACGCTCGCGCTCCCGCTTCTCCTCGTCGGGCGAAAGCGGTTTCCCATCACGCTCGATGAGCCGGGAGTAGCGGTCTCCTTCAATAAAGAAGATGTCTTTCGTCTTGGATGAAGTCAATTTCAGAAGACCATCCGAACCGACGGTCTTCTCCACGGATTTCTGGGTTAGAGTGTAATCCTGCGCTCTCTTGTTGTAATCGTTGTCTACACTTAGGGACTTTCGAACGATGTCAAGAGGATCCTGAGCCTGTGCGGCGCCAAGGATCGCAAAGCCAATCAGGAGGAGATAATAAAGAACACCCATTACTGGGATGACGCTGGAAGGAGCGTATTATTTCGCGGCAGCGGCGGCCGGCACAGCTTTCTTTCTGGCCCGGGTTGCGCGCTTTTCCACCGGGGGTTGGCGATCGCTTTTCTTCAATCCCGGAAGCACGATAGCGGTGACGAATTTCTTCTCGCCATGATCGTCGAATTTGATTACAATATAGTCGTCGCCACAGTTCAAAACTGAGCCTAAGCCGAATCTTGTGTGTTCCACTTGGGCGCCTGTAGCAAATGCCGGTTTGCTGGCCATCTTGAGAAAACCCTCTAATCTAATGTAACAAATCGGGTTAAGAAAGTCGAGCGCCGCTCTCGCCTATTGAAATCAGCGACAAAGCAGACCTGAGATCCATTGCAGGCCCCTCGGCGTTGAGTTCTTGCGCGAGCGCCGGGGTAGCGAGGAAGGCACGGCCGCCCAGTATAATACGCGGGCTGACGGCTTGAAACTTGTGCCGGATGGCCTCAACCAGGCGCACCGCTTTCGGGATGCTGAGGAGCGTGGTTGCCGAAATGCCGATCGTGTCGGCCTGATGCTCTTCTATGGCCTGCAGTACGCCGTCGTGCGGCAGATTCGTACCCAAAAAGCGCACGTTCCAGCCGCGCGATTCAATGACGTCTGCGACCATATTAGCCCCAATCTGGTGCAGTTCTCCCTCAATACCAGTGATCACGACGCTCCCGCGGGTCGTGTCGCGTTCTTCAAACCGGCCGTAGATCTGGGCCATTACATATTGAGTAATCGCCGTCGCCATGTGCTCCTCCGCGACGGTAATCTTATTCTCCTGCCACAGACGG
>JBDUEM010000224.1:0-12964 GCA_040002435.1 Bryobacteraceae bacterium | reverse complement strand
TCAGACCTACGCCTGAACGCTTTGAAATGCTTGGCCCACATGAAGTACCGCGGAGATTGTCCTTTCGTAATTCATGCGCATCGGGCCTAGCACCGCGATCTTGGCGGACAAGCCGCTGGGCAGGTCTACCGAAATTCCGATTAGCGAGAGCTCGCCCATGCTGGGGTGCATCTCGGCCAGCCCGACCTGGATGCCGATCTCTCCCTGCGGGCGTTCCAGAAAACGGTCCAGCAAAACCAGGATCTTCTTCTTCTGTTCCAGCGCCCGGAACAACTCGCGCATCTTCTCCCTGGTTAGATGAAGGTCCAGCCCGACAAGATTCGAAGCGCCCTCCATGTGAATTTCGGGACTGTCGCCGATATCCAGCAGACCCTTCGCATACAGTACGTTGATCTTTTTTAGAATCGCATCGTAGGCGGCGCTTTCCTGCTCCAGACGCTTTTCCAACTCCACCTGGACATCGGAAAGCAGCCAGCCGCTGAAATTCTGATTCAGGTAATTCCGAATGGAATGAAGCTCTTCCTGCGGAATGGATTCATTCAGCGGGACGACACGATTGTGAACCATCTGGTCCCGGGTCACCACCACCATTAAGACGCGCCTGTCAGCCAGAGCGAGAAGGTCCACCTGGTCCAGCATCTGACTGGAACTCGGAATGGCCGCCGCAATGCAAAACCCCCGTGTCATTTCCATGAGGATGTGCGACGAGCGTTCCACACGCGCGCGCATCGATTCCACCTCGCCCAGTTCGGTTCGCAGCCTTTGCAATTCCGTCGACAAAATCCGGCGGGCTACCAGCGTTTTGACGTAGCTCTGGTAGGCTTTCTCGGTGGGGACGCGCCCCGCCGAAGTGTGCGGCTGTGAAAGATAACCTTCCTCATAAAGGTCAGCCATAATGTTACGAATCGATGCAGGACTCAAATCCTGCGTCAAACGACGCGCGATGGTACGGGAAGCGACGGGTTCCCCGGTCTCTATGTATGTCTGCACGATAGCGTGCAGAATCGCAACGTTTCTATCGGTTAACGCCGATTGCCTGCGCATGGATAGACACGACTCCCTATGTACATTCTACAAGATCCTGCGCGTAAGTTGAAACATTCGGCTTCGAGCTCACTTTCCCTGCCGTTTCATGATCTCATCTGTAATCGCCCTGGTGAACGAATCGACAAATGAGCGGCCGTTTCTCAACAGATTATCCTTAGTCATATAATCGATTTCCACGTCCGGCCGGACCCCGACGTTCTCAATCAGGGCGCTGGCAGGAAAATCCGAGGTCACCACCGGCGCGCGGCGCAATAACATAGAGGTCGCCGCGGAAGCCGTAGCTTCCCCGTAGACACCGGCTGAGAATTCGTTGATACTGCCACCGGCCCCTGCCGTCCGCCAGCCCACCACCGGGCCTCGCTTGGCATCCTGAAACAGAGCGGCAAAAATGTCACCGGCCGACGTCGTGAATTCATCAGTTAGCAGAATGGCCGGCTTCGTGTAGGCGATGGAGTTTCCGTCAGCGTCGGTCGCCGGATCCCGCTCAAATCGATAGGTACAGAGCGGCAGAGGCCCGGTCATCCCGCGATTCTCGGCGTTCGCGGTTTCCATTTCTTTCAGATATGCTCCCAATAGATCGATTCGCCATTGCGGAATTCCGTATTGCGGATCCTTCTCCAGTTCCAGCTCATCGTAGAATAGGTTCAACCAGTTCAAGGTGGGCCGGATAGCCATTCCAATCGACTGAAACTGGTAAGGAATAAGCCGGCGGAGCAGATTCTCGCCGTAGCAGCCAAAGCCGCCGGGGTTTCGCATGACATCGATCACGAGCCCATCGGTATTCGCCTGGAAATACTTGATCTCGCGCTCGAAGTAGGGATAGATAAAACTCAAATCCTCCTGCGCGGCTGGTTCGAAATCCGAAATCCGGATAAAGCCGATGTTCAGCGCGCCGGACTTGAATGTTCCCGAGAAAAACACTCCGTTCCGGCGATTGATGAAGTTCGAGGGCATCCGGAAAACAGGCTCCGGATCCCCGAATCCCTTCAGATTCAACAGGTGATTGACGCGGTGGCGATCCAGCAGCGCCAGGGGATCGGTGGTTGGCTCAAAATGATTCGCGGCGGCCGTCCTGATTCCATTCGATTTGGGGCTGGGCACGGATCCATTCGAAAACAACGGCCGTCCGGTTTTGATCCATGGCAGTTTGTAATTCTCAAGAGTTCCGTCCTGCCGCCGCACAACGACCGCTGCGGTTCCCCCTACTTCCACCGCACGCGGAAACACCACCTGGTCCCGTACCGTAACCGAGAAAGCCGAGTAACGGGCAGTCGATCTGGCGTTTCCAAAGGCCAGGAATCGCGAGGCATCCTTGATAATTTCCGCGGGCGGGATGCCGTCAACCGAGACCAGTTCGTCTCCGATCGCAGCCGGAAAATCATCTGCCGCCAGCACTTCACGATCAATTTCGTCGATCAGGATCTTTCCATCGTAGATATCGACGCGGAATCCCAGGTCGGCCCGGAAGTTCGAAGGCAGCAGGAACGTAGAGTGGACGTCGTTCAACGATGCCACATACTCGGCGCATATCTCGTAGAAGGCCAGATCGCCCTTGGACTTAGCCACGCGATCAAGCCAGGGCGTCAGGTCGAACAGATCGAAGCCGATCACATCGCGCTTCCAGCCGTACAGGGCGTAATTCTTGGCGTAGACGCCGGCAAGAACCTGAAAGTCCAGGGCTTTCTGCGAGGCTGAAAGCTCAGCGAACAGTCCGGATGCGGAAGACAGAATAAGGAGGGCGCTAAGGATTGGTCTCATTGTTCCTCATAGCTTGATACAATAGCCGTTTATTTCTGATGGCGACTCTACTGCGTTTGTATAGTTACTTGTACCACCTTGTGCTTGCGCTGATTCTCTTTGCCATCTCCGGTGTCGCGATCGCCAGCGACGTGCATACGTTGAATCTGCAGATGTTTCCATGGAAGGGAGACGAACTGATTCACTGGGTCTTCTATGGCAGTATTGTCGGCCTGGCCGCCACCGCGCTGGCAATGACAGGCGTCTTCCGCTATTTGTTTCCGCTTTGGACGCTGATCGTTTTCGTGATGATGGTGCGCGGTTTTCTCGTTCTTCCCTATACGTTTACAGGCAAAGATGAGTTCAACGCGGTTCTATGGCTGATTGCCGGCGCCTTCGGGGCATTTCTCAGCAGTCTCACACTTTTCAAGCGGGACGTGAGGGGCGGACGGCGCTCTACCAGAGCTCGTTGATCGGACCGTACAGATCCTGGCTGGAGAAAGGAACGTATTCAAACGCACGGCCGAGCGGGCTATCGATCTGTTTTGTCCAGTCGATTCCAAGCGCGGAATAGATGGTCGCTTCAATGTCCTCGGGACGGATTTCCCGGTCACGCGACCAGCCCGGATCGACAATGTCGCGAGCCTCACTGTCAGTGGACCCAATGGCCCGTTTCCCGCGAATCCTCGCGCCGGCCATCATCACAGCCTGCTGCAGAAAATGGTCCCGCCCGTTCTGTCCGTTAGGAGGGCCTACGGTACGGCCGAATTCGCCCATGGCGACGATCAGTGTTTCATCCAGCGTGCCGTCCTGCTTCATGTCCGCCAGCAGTTGCCCCACTCCGCTATCGAATTGCCGGGATAGTCCCTGTAGCTGGCCGCTCGGCGCGTAGATATTGGTATGGTGATCCCAGCTGCCGATGGAGATCTGGATGAACCGTGTGCCCAGCTTCGCCTTCAGCAGATTTCGCGCGGCGATGCAGGCGTTTCCGAAGCCGGAGTTACCGTAGAGATTTTTTGTGGCCTGGTCAAAGCTGAAGGCCTTATCAATATCTCCGTTGTACATCAACTTACGGGCACTTAGATTGAACTGCGCCATTTCGGATACTGCAGTGCCCAGCGCTCCAGATTCCTTGGTCTCCGCGTCCATCTCCTGCAGCAACCCGTAGCGTCTGTCGAAGACCACGTTTCCATTCGGATGGCTGGAATTGCCGAGGCCGCCACCTCCCGGCGAGATATAAAACGGGGCGTTGTCCGGCGCCAGATAACCCGAGCCGGGGCCTGTGTTGGCGTTCAGCGATAGAAATGCCGGCAGGGAGCGGTTGGCGGAAGTGGGCCCCAGTTCCATCGACACCACCGATCCAATGTGCGGGGCGATTCTTGCCAGGCTGGAAGTAGGATTGCGCCCGATCTGCACCCAGGTTTGACCCAGAGCGTGGACGGCGGCCCAGGCCCGAACCGAACGCACCAATGCCACCGAGTCGAGTTGGTCGGCGATTTTCGGCATAATGCCCTGTGGAAAGCGGAGATCGCCGTAAGAGGTAGGCGCCATGAAAGCAGGCGTCCACGGGCCTTCCTTCAGATCGAAGGTATCGGAATGGCTGGGAGCTCCCGCCATCAAAATAAAGATGACGTTCTTCGCGGTCCCGATGGTGCTTGGAGATGCCTTCGCCACAGTTTCCATGGGTCGCGAGGGTAGAAGAAAGTAGCCGCTGACTGCCGTCGCCATGTGACGGAAAAACATCCGCCGTCCCAGTTGCGGCTGTTTCCAGAACCGCGTGCCCTGGATCTTGCTCCAATCGGTGCCGAAACGAGCTTTCATAGACCCTCTTTAGTAGCTGAACAGGAAATCCACTTTATTGATCGCGACCCATGCCATGTCTTCCACAGCCGTCGATTTCGCTGCAGCAGTGGTGTACTTCGAAAGGAAGTTCACGCCGCGATTCATCTCGCGGGCCGATGGCTTGCGCGAAAGAAACGTCAGGAAGATTTCGTTGACAATGGCTTCGTTGGTAGGCATTTTGGCAATCGCCGCAAGCACCGGAGAAGCCGAGGTCTTGGTCCGTGAGTTCACGAAACTATCATTCATCAGGCTGAGCTGTTGCAGAATGGACCCAGCCTGGCTCCGGGGCTGGGTATCCCGGTTGCCGCGGATGAAGTTATTCATGAAATTCGCCACTGTTCCGTTACTTCGCGGCTCCAGGGTGTCCGGGAGCTGGACGGCCCACACCACTGGATCAGGCAGATTGGGGGTCGGATCGGTGGGCGAAATCCGGTTGCTGGAAGCTTGAATCACATACTTGCCGGGAACACCGGTCGCCAGCGCAATGGCATCGTGAATTTCTTCCCCGTCCAGACGCCGGGGATAGTGGCGCGCAAACAGAGGCACATATTCCGCCTTCCAATCGCCATCGTAGCGGGAACTTAGCTGGTATGCCGAAGATTCCGCTATCAAGCGGATAAATTCCCGCAGGTTGAAACTGCTGTCAATAAGGGCGCGCGATAGCTTTTCGAGAAGCTCGGGGTGAGTCGCTTGCAGAGCCCAGGGCGCGGGCGGCGGATTGCTGGGATCGAGACGATCCGGATCGAGGCCGTCTACCGGTTCCACGAGACCCATGTTGAACATCTGCTTCCAGATCCTGTTGGCGAAATTCCGGGCAAACATCGGATCGTTCACCATGTTGTCGGCGAAAGACGCGCGCCAATTTCCATCCTTCGGCTTGGCCAGCGTTCCGCGATACTCAGGCGTAACCTGGTTCGCAGCCGCGTTCGCGGCAGGCGGGCAGCGGTTCGTCTTCGCGTCCAGGGGCAAGGCGTTGGTGCAGCGCGGCGGCCGGTTGCCGAAAGTCACGTTCAGATCGTACTGGCCGGCCGCCGCATCCAGGACATCTACACTCTGGTAATTCGGATCAGTGTACTGCGTGGACTGCTGCGCATATCGGTTCATACGCATGCGGGAGAAGAACGCCGACATTCTCCACGCATCCATACGGCTGGTGCGCTGGCCCCAGAGGCTCAACAGGTCCAGGTGGCCGCGGCCGCTGTGGCAGGCCAGGCAGTCGTAGTGGGCCAAACCGAGGAAGGCTCCCGCAGTCTTCATCAGCATCATGTCGTAGGTATCTTGTACCGGCCCGTTCGCCGCTGATGCGTTCATCGCGAAATTGACGGCGGCCGTCTCGGAATTGAAACTGTTGCCCGAAGCTGCGACTGCCTCCCAGGCAATGTCGCGAACCGATTTGCTGTCGGCAATCGCTTTTTTGATGTAGTTGTAATAAGCGTTGCGACCGTCGGTCACCCGTCCGAACGAAGCCGTGGAAAGAGGGTTGGCTGAGTTCTGCAGAAGATCGCCGAACCAAAGCGTCCATTTGTCTACAAATTCAGGCGAATAAAGAAGCTTTCCAATCAGATCGTTCCTTTTGTTGGGGTCCGTGCTGGCTTCGAAATCTCGTACCTGCGCCGGGGTGGGGATACGCCCCGTTAAGTCCAGCGTGATCCGGCGCACGAACTCCTCATCAGTAGTGAGAGGAGCCGCTTCCGCATTCGCCTGAGCCATTCTGCCAAAGATCTGTTCGTCAATGAAGTTGCGGCGGGCGACGCTGGAGGCGTTCACGGTACCGCGGGTCGCAGTCAAGCTAAAGCGCGCAGCTCCTATCTTTTGCAGGCGCTCTGAGATATCGGTGCGTAGGCGGCTTTGAGCAGAAAGAAACTCATCTGGAGACGCGTTGAAGCTGCAGTCCTTCATGGATGCGACGGATTCCACTCCATCCGCGGCAAAACTGCAAGGGAGGAACGAGGCTCCCAAGAGGGAAGAAAATAGAAACCTGACCCAGCGCATACCTGCGTCTCCTACTCTAAATGCTGTATGCCTTAGAGCTTGTCGGAAGTATAACAAGTTTGCGGGACAAAACTCAGGTACTAAGTAGAAATAGTTTGAAGGTGAGTAACTTTTAATGGGCGCTTTACGCCGCCAAACGGCGCCTAATCTTACTTAATCTCTTTGCTGTTAAGGGTTGCGGGTTCCGGGCCCCAATTTTCGCGGATCACGGTGGTCTGGTCGGAGTAGAAGCTGCGCCGGCCGGAACTGTTGTAGGCCTCGGGAACGGCGGTAACGGCGTATCCGGTGGGCGTAGCCTGAATCTGGAAGACATAGCCGGACTTCTTGCCGAGCGCGAAGTCGCCGGGGATGAGGTCCGCGCCGGTCGGGCCGGGCTGGCCGCTGGTAGGGGGGCCGAGTTCGCTCATCTGCACCGCATACTTTCCGAACTGCGAGTAATACTGCGTTTCCGCGGTGTGAACAGTGCCTATCTGCTTGACTGCCGCTGTTTCCTGGCTGTACATTCTGGCCTGGTTCAGCTTCGGAACAGCAATAGCCGCCAGAACCATGATGATGGCCACCACGATCAGCAACTCGATAAGGGAGAAGCCTCTGCGGCGACGGGAAGTTGGAACTCGCATATAGATATAATGACGCATTTTGCGGGCGGCGCGTGTATGAGGTTTATTGACGGGAGAGGAACTGCAGGTAGCGGCCGCTTTTGAAGGTGCTCCAGGGGCTGAATCCGCCTTTTTCCACGTAGAGCTGATAGGCAAAATCGATGTTAGCCTTGCAGTCCAGCAGGTCCCGCAGATTCAGACCCGGCCGTTCGAGGTGAACGGTGTTGATCTGAAAGTAGCCCCAGTCGAGGGTTCCGTTGGAGTTGTAGTGATAGATCTCGCACTTGCCCTGCGGGTTTTCCGCGCGCTGAATGGCCAGGGCAACCCGGCAATCCGAACCAAACTTCCGGCAGGCATATTGCTGCCAGGCAGAAAGTCCGCGCCCGTTCTGATCTGCCTCGGCCGCGTCGGCGCCAGCAGAAATGGTGCGCTCCGTGATTACCAGCGGCGAATGCAGACTGAGCCGGACGGGGGATTGCAAGCTGACTGTATAGCGTTGATGAAAAACGACACCGGCCACGATTACAACAAGCGCAAAACAGAAGGGCAACCAGATATTTGGCTTCGTTTGGGATTTTTGGGCGGGGCGGGGGCGGCGCCGTCGTTTCGCTGCTGACAGACCTGGCACTCTTCAGATGTTAACGCCCCTCAGCACCTCAAGCACGCTGGCATGCGCTGCAGCAGGATCTTCACTACCTCCGCCTTGCCTCGGCAGCACGCCCAGCCGAGCATCGTACTTCTCAGTTATTTCATCGCGCACCTCAGTTCTACCCGTCGCGTGCTCGCGTCGCGCGGCATCAACAGGCGTGTCATTTTCGTATCGCGGTTCATTCTCCATGTTCACCAGTTCAGGCTGCGAGTCGAGTGTCTCCCGCACCTGCTGGAGATTCCCAGCCTGAACGAACGCCGTAATCGTTTAATGGTGCCCTTCTTCATATAAGCACTTTATTGCGCCGAAATTAATGGCCGCAATTAGTGGAAATTCACGCTTTCCATGTTTAGGGGATCCCATGGCAAAACAAACAATGCTTTACGGTGTTCTGAAAGGTACCGTCAGCGGTCACCTCCGCAATGCCGATGACGATCATTACCAGATACTCCTGTCAGCCGGAAACACAATGTACCGCATTGCAGTGAATGTGCAATCGAGCTTGAAACCGCCGGATTTGCTCTTTCAAAGCCTGACGTCCATTCCGGCCAGCCTCACGAAAGAGCTTACAGGACTTCCGCCCGGCTTCAAAAAGCTGGCCAGTAAGCGCGGTGGCCTGGCCCAGGACTTTGTGCGCGGCGGCCTCATTAAACCCGACAAATTCAAGGTGGTCCCCGGCGACATTCCGGGTGTAGACAACGATCTGAAAGACTCCATGGAGGATGCAGTAGTGGCGGCCATGAGCGAGGCCGGGACATTCCTCTATGCCTTCGGCGCGAAATGGGGACCGGAAACGAAGAAGGACCAATACTTCAAATTCACACCCGGTAACGGCATCCACGACATTCACATGAATCAGGGCAACGACAAGAGCCATGCCGGCGACGACGGTGTTTTCCACGACGGGTGCCTGATTTTCCAACACCCCGGCGGGAAGTACCGCGCCTTCTTCCTCGCCTTCCAATCTCAATCGTTTCATACGGACGATAAGACAGGGCACGCGATTCCAGCCGCAAAGCCTCCTGGGAAAATGACGAGGACGAAAAGTGGCAGCAAAACCCGGGCCGCCTCATCCCACTAAACAGGCATGACACCCGAGAAATGGCGAAAGGCACAGGACTTGTTTCTTGCCATGATGGTCTCTGACGATCCTAAGGCGATTCTGGCCGCGGAATCCGAGCCCGTTGTGGTTGAGGAAGCGCAGCGGCTTTACAACCAACATCGTATTTTTGAAGCACTGGTTCACTTACGAGAGCTGAAGTAGTGCTTGTTCCAGATCCTCCATCAGGTCGCCGTCGTTCTCAAGTCCGATAGACATACGGAGGAGGTTCTGAGGTGTGCTCGATTGGGGTCCTTCCACCGAAGCCCGGTGTTCAATCAGGCTGTGGGCGCCGCCGAGACTGGTGGCGCGGATAAAGAGCTTCGTTCTGCCGGCAACTTGCATGGCATTCTCCCTGCCTCCCTGAATTCTCACGGAAAGCATACCGCCGCCCGCGGACATCTGCGAAGCAGCCAAGGCATAGCCGGGGTGGCTGGGGAGACCGGGATAATGAACTGCTTCCACCGCCGCATGCCGCTCCAGAAAGTTGGCGATCCGGAAGGCGCTTGCAGACTGCGCACGCACGCGCCAGGGCAACGTCTCGATGCCTCGGAGCGTCAACCAGCACTCGAAGGGCGAAGGAACACTCCCGCCGTATCTCTGCGCGTTGCGGGCACGTTCAAACAGGTAATTGTCGAACTTCGTGATCAACACGCCGCCCACCACGTCGCTGTGGCCTCCGATGTACTTAGTGGTAGAGTGCATCACCATGTCAATCTGCAATTCGAGCGGCCGCTGCAAAATGGGACTGGCGAAAGTGCTGTCGCAGACGCTGACGATGTTCGCCTTGCGTGCAATCTCTCCCATGGCCGCCAGGTCGGTAATCTTCAACAGTGGGTTCGACGGCGTCTCCAGCCAAAGCAGCCGCGTGTTGGGACGAATGGCGTCGCGCACGGCGTCCACATCCGTCATATCCAGATAGGTCGTCTCCAACCCCGCTTTTGCGAACACTCCGCCGATGACTTTCCGCAGGCCCCAGTAGACATCGTCCGGCGCCAGAATGTGGTCGCCCGGCTCCAAACCTTGTACGAGTGCCGTAACAACCGCCAACCCGGAGGAGAACGCCAAAGCTTCTTTGCCGCCTTCCAAAGAGGCGAGGCAAGCCTCCAGCGCACGGCGGTTCGGATTGTCCTCACGCGAATAGCTGAACCCACGGGGATACTCACCATCGGCGTCCCGCTCGAACGTTGTGGAAAGGTAGATGGGAGTGGTAACGGCGCCCGTCGCCGGATCAATGTGGCGCCCGGCGTGCACAGCGCGCGTTTCAATTTTCATTGGGCGATTTCGATTTCCAGCGTTACGTTGGCCGTGACGTCGACGGTCCCGGGCTGTACCGGCGTGGGAGCCGATGGGGCTCCCGCCAGCGCGACGCGATCGACGGGCACGATTCCCGTTGAGTAGTTCTCCGCGGCTGCCAGCACGGAACCCAGCCGAACGCCGAGGCCGAGCGCAATCGCGTCGGCGTGCGCACGGGCCTGGAGCGAAGCGGAGCGCAGGGCCTGAATGCGCAGAGGCTGATCGTCTTTGAGCGAAAAGCGCAGGCTGTCCACACGATTTGCGCCAGCCTGGATTGCCGTATCGATGATCTTTCCGGCCAGGGTAAGGTCGCCGACGGTGGCCTCCACGGTGTTGTTGGCGGTAAAACCGGTGAGCGTGGGCTGGCCCCCGTCGCGAGGATAGTTGTAGACCGGCGCAAGAGAGTAGTTCAGAGTCTTGATATCGGCATTAGCTCCCAGCAGTTGCTTTAGCTGGTTAAGCACAGCGGTTGTCTGATTAGCGTTTTGAGCCGCGGCGTCCTGGGCAGTAGCGGCTTGCGTGACAACCGCGAGATCGACTTGCGCCTGGTCCGGTTTGCCCGATGCTTTGCCCTCGCCGACGGCGCGAACGAGGCGGCGCGGGGAAACGGTTGTAGTCTGCGCGAATGTGCCAGAGGCACCGACAAGAAGAAAGACGAGGGAGGGCAGATATTTGGCCATAACCTCTTTATTCTCGCCTATTCTCCTGGAGAAAACCTGGCGCCGCAGGAGGTGAGAGTTCGATTAGATCTTCTCAGAGTTCGTCCAGTCTCATCAAGGCAATGCGAATCATGTCCACGTAATCTTGTGCGGCCTCAGCCCTGCTGATGCAAATCTGACAAGTCAGAAGATGTTCTTCCAACTGCGCGATTCCTGCTTCATTCTCCATGAGGCCCATGTAATAACGTTCCAGTTCATCATCGGAGGGATGTATTTCTTTTGGTTCGTCCATCAAGTTTGGGGCGCTACAGCCCCCTGCCTTCCAATCACGTTGAAGCATGCGAGGTAACCGTTCTGATTACAGGAACTGCCCGATGGATTTATTTACTCCGCGGGATAAGAGGGCAAAGTAACATTGATACTCAGGATAGATACTGCGGGCTAGAGGGTAACCGCACATTATCCGGGAATCCCTGTCATTAAATCCGGGAATCCCCGATATCAAACCCTATATCGACTTCGTACACTGAAAGAGCCCCTTCCGCTTCAAAGAAAACGACGACGCGGCTTTTGCTGGGCAAGCCTGATGCTGCGCTTGCCCGGCTTTTTCAATGCATCTGTATTCCCGAATCACTTGGGAACCTAGGCTAAAGAAGAGGTTGAGCAAGAGGGAGCTTGCGAGTTTGTTGGAGTAACTATCGGACAATACCGAGGACTTACGCTTTCATCAACCGGGCCAGGGCCGGATTGCACATGTTGAAGTTGTCAACGTCCACGTACGTCTCCTGGATCGAAAGCCGGAGGGTACGCAGGCTCTGCGTCGCAGTCCGTTTATCGCCCGCGGAAGACAAATTCGCCATCAAACGTTCGGCTCGGCTATAGCAATCGCCGGCGTCGGAGAGCGACTGTCGGCCCAACGCATACTCGCCAAGGCGAAAGGAAATTTTCGCAAGACGCGCCAGCCTGGTTCCGAGTTCCACGTCGTCGAGGATAAGTACTATTGTGCCTGATGCCATCGGTGTGTCATTCCGTTTGCAGCGCATTAGCCCCAAGGCCGCGATACGCTCAGGAAATTCCTAAGTCCGTTTTTTTCGCTATTCGGTCCGAAAGTAAAACAACTCGACCTCATAGTGCCCTTTTGCGGCCTAAATATCAAGGTCCAATGGTTTACTCCGCGGCTCACTACATTTGTGGGTAGAGTGAAAATTACGAATAACGACGCGTTCCGTTCGCGTGGTGGGATGCGGCTAATTCTTTCCCGCCAGATGAACGTAACCTACGGCCTACCGAAGGGGTGTGAAGGAAGGATTGTGAATCGGGAAGCTACCCTAACTTACAGGAGACGCCGCCTAGGCCACGTAAAACAGCGGAGCCTGCGTCCTCCTGACGGCAGGCTCCACGGAATGCCCGAGGATACCGAGAGTGATAGAAATCGCCCGAAGATACGACCGTGGCCCCGGGCACCTAAGCTTCTATCTTTTCTCATCCCCTTTATCGCCATGGCCTTTGGGAGCGACTGTCTTGGCGTGTTGATTATTATCAGCTGCCAATGATTTCCCAACGTCCACTTGGTCTTCGGTAAAGTGCCCCTCGGCATCACGCCGGATGTAGCGCTTGTCACCTTCGTGTACTTCGATGGTTTCTCGTTTTCGGGCCAATTGACATGCCCTCCTGTCACCTGGACTACCGTCAGCCGAGTTCTGTTACAAAAGTTTAGTGACCGGCGCTCGGGGGGCATCCAACACCGACCCTTGGGTCACGAAAACAGAACACCGTGGGCAGTCAGACGGTTTAAGGGCGAAGCCGGATGAGCTGCCGCATTCACTATAATGAAGCTCATGGGCCAGAGCGGCGTGGCAGGTATTTCGCGGGAACAGAGGGGATCAATCAGGCTCGTGAGTTCAAAATGGGCACAAAGTCAGGCACACTAGAGCTTAGACATATACTTTCAATATGCCCGGGTGGCGAAATCGGCAGACGCAAAGGACTTAAAATCCTTTTTCGCGCAAGCGGAGTGTGGGTTCAAGTCCCACCCCGGGCACCA
>JBDUEM010000223.1:0-12971 GCA_040002435.1 Bryobacteraceae bacterium | reverse complement strand
TGTGCAAGAGCGGGGACAGGGACGCATACTCGGTACAGCGCTTCTGAAGCCCTAGGTTTTATTTAAATACACAGGAGACAAAAGATGAAATACCAACGTAGGGAGATGTGTGCCCTGTTGCTGGTCGGAACCCTCACGATGATCGGCTTGGCCTTTGCGGCCGGCAACGGGTCTGTGAATAAAGATCCGAAAGGACTGGCTGTCAAGGGATACGACGTGATGGGATACTTCGATGAGAAACGGCCCGTGAAAGGGACGGACGCATTCAAGGTTGACTATGAGGGCGCCACGTACCTGTTCGCATCGGCCGCGCATCGCGATCAGTTTGCCGCTGATCCCGCGAAGTACGTTCCGCAGTACGGCGGTTATTGCGCGTATGGGATGGCAAAGGGACACAAGGCGCCGGTGGATCCGGAAGCCTGGAGCGTGATTGACGGCCGGTTGTATTTGAACTACAGCACAGGCGTTGCCAAGGACTTTGCGAAGGACCGGCCTCGTTATATTCATGACGCGGATGCGAACTGGCCGAAGCTTAAGTAACACCAAAAAGGAGAATCACTCAATGAAAAAGTACCTGACAGCACTTACGCTCGCGATTGCATTCGCGGCCGCGCCCATCGCCATCAAGGCCTCGCCTGCCGACGACAAGATGGACAAGATGGACAAGATGGACAAAATGGAGAAAGGCAAGATGAAGAAGGAAAAAAAGAAGAAGGGCGGCAAGATGGAGAAAGACAAGATGGACAAAATGGACAAAATGGAGAAGAAGCCCTAAGGACTTGTTCTGAGGATCCAGACCTCGGCGACCTGGGTACCTCGGCCATTGCCGCCGAGACCCGGTTCGCCGCTCCACGTCAAGGTTAGATCGGTGAGATTCGTGGGGAGATCGAACTCCAACGGCACAGGGGGGGACGGTTTGGCGATCAAGGGATGAACCGGGGTTCGGTTTGCGTCCAGTTTGATTTTGCGGTTCTGGCTGTCGCCTGTGTACATGACGCGGATCTTGTAGCGGGCGGTTGGATCGAGTGCGGTGTAGTGCATTTGAAGCGGAGTTTCGCCCAATGCTTCCGCGTAGTCACCCCAGGATGTCCGCCATTCCGGCCGCTGCTGGAATCCGCTTAGTGCGGATTCCAGGAATGCGGGGTCTTTGGCGAAGCCCGGGCCTTTCAGCAGGTGCGGCTGAGCGGCGGAGTTGCCCAGGTCGTCGTAGAAGCCGCCGGGGCCTGGGTTGGTCCAGTTGACGATGCTGCTGATGGCTTCGGCTCTCTGTCGTTCCTCGGGAAGTTTGCGAATCTCCTCGAAGCGCTGCTTGAGCCAGAGGCGATTGTTCAGCGGGAAATCCAAGGTATCGAGATTGGCGCCGCGGCCTACGGAGATCGCTTTGTAACGGGTGACGCTGAGCTGCATACGGACACTTTGGAAGAGTGCTTCGGCGAGTTCAAAGATGCGGGCGCGCCAGTCTTCTGAAACGCGACTGGATTGATCTAGAGATGCTTCGGCATCGGGGATAGAGCCGGCTCGCAGGTGTTCCAAGGCGCGGGCTTCCTGTTCTGTTTCGTGAATGAGGCGGCTGCGCGTGTAGCCATCGTAATAGGCTCGATACAGCGCCTGCTGGAAGCGCCAATTTTGCAGATCGTGCGGCGCGGCGGACCTCTCCAGCGCCTGAAATTGCTGCAGCGTGGTGTAGACCGCGGCGTTCGCGATCAGCGGACCTACCCAGTTTCGCTCCAATGCCAGGAGGCCCTGGGCAAAGGTGTCGGCATAACTCTCGCCGATGAAGTAGCGGCTGTAGTCGCGTAAGACTCCGGTGACATCGGCGTCCGGGTTCCAACCGAGGGCGCTCCAGACGAATTTATTCACATCATCGTTGCAGCCTTCCGAGTAGGTGAGAAAGCCTTGTGCCATGAGAGGCTGGATGACGCGAAAAATCTGCGCCTCGCCGAGCGGGCGCGGGTTGATGGTTTCGCGGGCCTCGGTCATCGCATAGGCAAGATCCCAATCCGGCACCGGGTATTCTGCCTGCCGGCTGTGCGTGATGTCGGGATAGTGGCGAATGGGGTAGTTCGCCGGAACCATCTGGCGAAGGCGTTGCGCACTGACGCGAACCTGCGGTCCGAATACGACTCCGGTGAGCCACGCTGGTTTGCCATCCCTGAGGATCGCGATGAACTCATCCAGCCATTGCTGGTCGAAGCTTTGGGGCGAGACCCACATCTGCGCTTTCGGATGATAGCGATGCAACAATGCCGTCTGCTTTTCCAGAAGCGCCATGAGGTGCTTGGGCGGGGTGTGGCCCGGATCGCCGCCAGGGACGAAGATGGCATCGATGCGCGGCAGGCGCTTGTAGACTTCGGCCCATTCGTGCATCGCGAACTCTACTGTCTTGGGATCTGAATAATCCTTGTCCATCGCCGGGTACCAGATCCAGACGTCGAGGCCATAGCTATCGATGATCTTCGACATTTCCACCATCATCTGCATGGGAGGCAGAGGAAAGTGCGGGCTATCGGCGTCATCGTCGGAGCGCGGCGGAATCAGCTCGATCGCATTCGTGCCAAAAACCGTGAGGTCGCGGATGTACTGGTCCCACATGGGGACGGACCAGGCGTCGTAGGAATTGGTCTTCGGGCGATAGCCGAGCTGGTGGCCGCGGAGCTTGTACTTTGGCGCCGTTTCGATTGTCAGCGAGTCGGCGATGGTGATGGACTGCCTGGTGAGATGCATCTCGCGGAGCAGTCGGCCGATGCCAAACAATACGCCGCGAGCATCGTTGCCGGTAACGCTGACACCCGTGTTGTTGACTGTGAGGCGAAAGCCCTCAGCGGCCCCGGCGTGGGCGTTGGCGATGGAGATGGTGGGGGATTGCGGGGCGGTATGAACGACGGGCAGCGTGACCTGCGTGCGCTTCGCAACCTCTTCGACCAGGACGCGGACCGCTTGTTGTTCCTGTGCCGAGAAGCCTTGCGGCGAGACTACGGAGGAATGCGTGAGGTCCAGAGCGGCTGCGAACCGGCTGAATAAGATAAGGGCGAGCAAAGATCGGCGAAACATCAGGCGGATGATAACATGGCGGCGATCATGCGATTTTCGTGGCTTGCCGTGGGGGCGTTCTGTCTCCTGCCAATGGCACTCGTTGGTGCGGATGCGGCGAAAGGAAAGGAGTTGTTTCGTGCGTGTGCGGGCTGCCACAACTATGAGACGGATGCGCGGAAAACCGGGCCTTCGCTCAGGACGCTCTTCGGAAAGGTGACGCTGCGGAATGGGACGCGCGCTACCGAGGAGAATGTGCGGGAACTGATACTGGAGGGCTTCAACCGGATGCCATCGTACCGCTACCAATTTCGCGCGGAGGAATTCGACGATCTTCTTGCGTTTCTGAAGACCTTGAACGCGCGGCCGGAAGTGGAGACGACGGCTGTTACTGGAAAGGATTTGTTCGCCGCTTACTGTGCGCGGTGCCACGCAAACCAGAAATCCGGAGGCAGCCTGGACGGTGTGGTTCAGAAGAAGGGCCTGACCGATGCCAAGTTAATGTCATTGATTGAGGACGGGCACTCCGATATGAAAGGCACCAAGAACTGGCTGGATGCGGCGTCAACGAAAACGCTGCTTGCTTATGTGAAGTCTCTGTAGACACCGTTCGCTATTCGAGGGCAGCAGCTTCAAAATCGACCAGGGCATCGTCCTCAATCGTGTAGGTGATCTCAATCGGGTGGCAGCAGACCTCGCAATCCTCCACGTATGTCTGGCGGCGGACGGAGGGATCCAACACCATCGAGATTTCTTCCCAACAATAGGGGCATGTGAAGGAGTGTTCCATCAGACGGGGGGATGTTGCATCTTCCACTTATAACGCAAGGCGGCTTCGAGAAATCAAAGACCAGATTGTAGTCCGTTGGATTGGGGCGCCAGCCGGGAGGGTGATTGCCCGGCCGATCCACGTTGAGGGAACGGTCGCCATACTTGAGCCGGACCAGGAAAAGCATCCCATAGTCATCGCCGGGAAGAGGATCGCTTAGAAACAGAATGCGGGTGCCGCGCGCCAAGGTGGGATAGAACGCAAAGAATTGATCGGCTGCGGCGCGAAGCTTTGCGTTCGAGCCGATGGCGGCAGTGTTGACCTGGGGCTGTCTTGAGCGATGGGCGTGCAGCAGAAGAGCGGCGCAAAGCACAAAGACCGCGTAGCGCAGCGCCATGGCGGGCCTGGCACTGGAGCGCCAACGCAGCTCCGTGATCAACACGGCAAAGTAGATGGACCAACCGATCATGGGCAGGTACAGTACGTAGCCGCCACGGAGACTGATAAACACTACCGGCAACGGCGAGATCCAGGCGAAGATTGCAGCGAATTGCATCGCCCTGTTTTTCATTAGCACCGCGATGGCGACCATTACGATGGGAAGCAGAATGGTGACCAGCGGCAGGAACCAGCTTCGGCGATAGAAGATCTCGCCGAGGTAGTGAGCGGTGTTGTCGAGGTAGCGCCCGCCTGTGAGGATCGGCGTGTATGCGGGATGGCCCGCGATGGGATTTTTCGTCAACATTTTCCCCGCGCAAAAGACCGCGGAAATCAGCGCGGTGGAAGCGATCCATTTGTAGCGGATACGCTTGCGGTACGTCAGGTCATACGCGAGCAATGCCAGCGGCATCGACACGGCCATCTCCTTGGCGTTTAGCGCCAGGATGAAACAGGCAAGGAATACCGCCCAATGTCCGCGGCGAACATACACAAGCAGCGCAAGACAGTAGAAGGTGAGACACAGAATGTCGTAGACGGTTCCGGCGCTGTAGTAGAGGTCGGATAGGTTCGGGTGATAGGCAAACAGAAGCACGGCCAGCAAGGCCGCCTCACTCGAACGAGTCAGCACGAGTCCCAGCCGGTACAACAGGTATAGATTCAGCAGCAACAGCGCAAAGCAGATGAGGTGGAATGGGAACGGATGGAAGCCCGCCACGCTGTAGGTGACGTGATAAAAGATGGCGCCGAGCGGGCGGTAGGACCCGGACCAGAATGTAAGATTGTCACGGAGCAGTCTCCACAGCGAATGATCCATTGACCAATACAAGTTCATCAGGTCATCCGCGCTGAAGTAGGCGAAGAGTCCGCGACCGGCGAATTGCAGGAAGTACCACACGATGAAAATCGCGGGCGCAGCTATCCTGATGCTTCGGAGGCCGAAGCCCGTGATGCTTGTCATTTGTGGTTGGAATTATTTTCCGTGCCCTTCAATCACAAGAGCCGGAGAGTGGGTCTTTCAACTACACTGCGTCCATAATTCGGAGACGAGCAAGCTTGCTTCTGACTCGACGATGCGTTCCAGACTGAAGCCGTTGGCGGATAGAATGCTTCGATGATCGGGAAGAGACCGCGTTTTGAGTCCGGTGGTGAGGCGGAAGAACGCGTAGAGCACGCTTAGCCAGCAGGTGGCGCGGAGAGCCGCGAATCCGCGCGGTGGCTGGTGAAAGTCAGAGACGATCCACCGTGCCTGTGACGCATGGCTGGCGATTCTTTGGATCAGAGTCGCGAGATCGGATTGGCTGAAGCAGTCGAGAAAGAAGTGCGTGACGATCAGATCGTAGTCCGCGCGGGGAGGCAGCCAGGCCGATGCGTCGGCGCAGTGGAAACTGACGTGGTCTTGGTGAAGGCCGGCGCGCCTGCTTGCTAACAACAGCATCTCCCGGCTGGAATCCACATAGTCCACGGTGGCTTCGGGGTTCTGGTTGAGGAACATTTGCAGGAACCGGCCGTCGCCTTCTCCCAGCATCAAGGCATGCTTGCAGTGTGCGGTCTCGGTTAGAAATTCAAACCGGCGGCGTTCCAGTTCCCGGCCGAACGCTCCGTATTCAAAGTAGCGGTACCAGCGGGCGATGGGATCGCAGTTCATGTAAACGCGGCAAACGGCAGGAATAGCAGCGGAGTGCACAGCACAGCATCCGCCGCTACACGAAGCCCGTCGTGAGAGAGTTCCGAGGAAAACCTTGCCAGCAGCATAAACGCAATCGCGCTGAGGGCTTCCGAAAGATAGAGGCGGCTGGCAGGGGCGGGGGTAGACAACGCGAGAATGGTTGCTGCCGCCGCAAGGACCAGCGAGATGGGCCCGAGATGGGCTCCGATCCATCGGGTGGATGGATGCAATGCATCTGTTTCCCAGTAAGCGATGGCCGCACAATTGATCCAGCACAGCGCCGCGAAGAGTGCGAGCGGCGCAGCCCAGAGCGCGTAAGGAGCGAAAGTCCACACGGGGATGCAGGTTCCCACCGAGAAGATGAGGGCGACCACCATTTCCTTCGGCCAGAAACTACGGATGAATTGGGGCGCCAGATGCACCGCGGCGAAGTAGAGAGCCACCAGGGCAAGCATGGCGAGGCCATTGTAAAAAACCGGCTTTCGAATTCCGGTGAGCGCGAGCCACCCGGCCAGCAGCAGTGCGACCAGAAGTGCCGGAACGACGCTGCGCCAGTGACGGCGGTAGAAGCGGTGGCGCGCGGAATGCCCGGGCTCCCGGGCGGCGTCCAGGACGCGGTCACTGGCGTAGATCAACCACACGGCGGCTGCCAGGGTGACTGCCGCGGCGGCAGTGGTTGGAACGTTCAGGCTTCTGGAGAAAAGCTGCTGCCAGAGAATGGCGACGATGGGAGCATCGAGGCTTAGCAGATTGGCCCACAACCAGGGCCGTACGCGGTTGGGGCTAAAGGGCGTGCTCTTTGACGAGTGCATCGTTGAGTTCGATGCCGAAACCCGGTGCCGTGGGAACAGGGATGCTGCCCTTCTGAAAACGCTCCGGCGGATTCACCAGGTCGCCGCGCCAGGGCACTTCGTTCCATTGATATTCGAGGATCATGAAATTCGGCAGGTTGGCGCACCACTGGATACTTGCCGCGGTAGCGACCGGTCCGCTTGGATTATGCGGGGCCACGCTCAAACCGTCAAGCTCCGCCATGGCCGAAATCTTGCGGCCTTCGGTGAGGCCGCCGCAGTGCTTCACGTCGGGCATGATGACGTTGACCGCGTGATTGCGGCAAAGGGGAGCGAAGCCTTCCATGCCGAAGAGAACCTCTCCGCCCGCCATGGGCTGCTTGATGGCGGAATGAATCTTGACCGTATCGTCGGTTCGCTGCGGGGGAACGGGCTCCTCATACCAGGTGAGGTTCTGCGGCTCCAGAATGCGGGCGATGTCGACGGACTGCTTCACATCGAAGTGGCTATGGCAATCGATCATAAGGTTCAGTGCCGGGCCGATGGCGCGGCGGATTGCCTCGACGCAGGCGATGCCCTGTTCGGCGCTAACCTCCCTGGGAAAGCCGTCGAAGGGCGCGGCCTTCATACTGCCGAAGCCCTCGGCGGCCGCCTGTTTCGCAAAAGCCGCGAAGCTCTCAGGAGTCCGCTGGATGGTTACGCGATTGATGTTGGCGTAGAAGGGGATTGTCTCGCGAAGCTTTCCGCCGAATAGTTCATACACCGGCGTGCCGAGCGCTTTGCCGACGAGGTCCCATTGGGCCTGCTCAATGGCGCTGAAGGCAGTCCGTACCGGCAGAGGGCCATCCTTCGCAATGGTGCGTCCACGCTTGCGATACGACTCGATTTCGAACGGCGATTTGCCGCGAACCAGTTCGAAAAATTCTTCCAGTGTGGACTGGATACGGGCGGTGTCTGCCGCCTGAACCTTGCCTCCAAACCCGTCAGAGGCTTCGCCGAGGCCGGTGAGATCGGTGTTGGTGGTCAAGCGGAGAAAGATCCATTTGGTGCGCTGCGTCGCGTTCACCAGGAAGACCTGCATGCCGGTGATCCTGATATTGGCTTCCGCCGCAGAGAGACGGTGAATAAAGGGAGCGCCGGCGAATCCTAAAAGGACCTGGCGGCGCGTGAGTGAAGCGATCAACATAGCTGACTAGCGGATTACCGTTTTATCGACGCTTTGGTTGTCGAACTCGTCCGAAACCCGTACCGCTATTGTATGTTCGCCGGGGGACATTCCGTCGAGGGTCAGTGCGTAGTCGTGCTCCTGGGAATCAGTGAGCCGCGTGGTGGGCTGGACGGCGAGCCACTCTTTCCCGTCGACCGAATACTCGGCTTTGTCGATGATGCTGAGCGCGTCCTTCGCCTTCCATCGCACGGTCACCTGGGTTCCGGAACGTGTGCCGGCGAGGCCGCTGATCTGCGGTGGAGAGTTGTCAATCAGAAAAGATGCACTGGCGAGTTCGTTGGTGAGTGCTTGTCCGGGCGGATTGCCTGGCGCGTCCGATGCCGTGACGCGCAGTTTGTAGCGGCCGTCGGGAAATGCCGTGGAATCGAAAGTGAGGAAGCGCTCCTTCACCTTGTCGCGCAGCAGTTTCCATTCGGTTTCATTGACGCCGCGGATCTCCACTTTGAAGATCATCTCGTCGCCGTTGGCGTCACTGACTGCCCAGCGCGCGCCCATCTGGCCTTTCGCATATTGCAGAGTTACGCCGGACTGTGACTCGGTTGCGGCCGTCGCCGGCCGGCGATGCTGTCCCAGGGGCGGCAGTGTCAACGACTGGTTCAGGCTGGCCAGCGACGCGGGAGGTTGCGGGAACTTATAGTTTGCCGGAGTGACTTCAATCTCCTCGATGGCGGGCGCGATATTCTTCGACATATACGCGACCTCAACCTCAGTGACTTCGGGAGAGCGGCCGGAGGTTGCCGCGGTGAGGGTGGCACGGTACTGCAGAAAGCGAGCCGGGGGAGAGGTGACGCGTCCCGTTCCAGCGCTATCCACGGGAGCCCAAGGACTCCAGTTCTTGTGCGGACGATCCAGGTTGCCGCTGCGAGTTTCGAAGACCGCCTTCCCGCCATCAGCCTCGCCCTTTGACACCAGGCGGCCCCAATACGAGAAGGCGCCGACGTCGTAAGGATCACTTTCGTAGGTCCCTTTCTTCTCCATTTCCGGGCCGATTTGGTAGACGTTGCCGATATTGCCGGTGGCGGCGTAGAGCTTCCCTTTCGCTGCGCTGAGCAGGGCGGTAATTTGCGTGGGGAGCGCATTGACGAGCAGCGTGGATGCGATGCCGGAATCGATGCTGTAGATGTTTCCCTTATTTCCGGTACCCAGAATGGGATGGCCCTGGGAATCGAAGGCAATGGCGTACACCACGTCTTGCGCGTGAGTCCAGATCTTGTGCGCGAAGTTGTCCGTCTCAATTTTGTAGAGCTCGGAGCCTCCGGAGATGGGAGGAATCGCCGGCGGAGGGGGGGGCGTGCTGGTGGTATTGGACACGCGCGCCATGGCGGCGGGGGCTACAGTGACGACCGCGGGTGTTACCGATACCTGGACGGGCGCCGATGAGCCGGCGGCTTTATTGCCCACACCGGCTGCGTAGATTGCTCCGTCCCTGCCAACAGCGACTGCCGTAATCTCACGCTTGTTCGCCTGGTGCAGGACAAAGCCTTCTCCGGCCGGCGAGACACGAATGATCAGACCGCCCGGCTCCGTCCCGAGAATGACATTGTCCTTCCCGTCGATGGCGAGGGAACGCGCGTGGGTTTCTTCGGTGCGGAAAAACACCGCGCCTTTTCCGTCCGGGGTAATGCGGTGCAGTTCGCCCTGGTCGCCCGTGGCAACGTAGAGATTGCCCTTGCTATCGAAGGCCATGCCCCAGATGTATTTCGCTTTCGGATCGTAGACTACTTCGGATTTGCCATCCGCGCTGACGCGGTAGACCTTGCCGTCCGGGGACGTGGCGGCGAAGATACGGTCCTTCGCATCAATGGCGAGAGCGTGAATCTCCATTCCCGGGAGTTCGGCCAGCGTCCTTGATTTCCCGGCTTGGTCAATGACAAAAAGCTTCGCCATGGAAGCGCCCGACCCGCCGCCGGCGGCATACAGATTACCCTTCGAGTCTTCTGCCAGCGCCCAGAGGTAAGGGGTCGAGGAGGCCAGCAACTCCTTAAACACGGGAGCCAACGCCAGGCGGCCGTCACTGCGCAGCGACAGATTTTTAAGTGTTCCTTTTTCGAAATCCGCCTGTTCGTTCTGGATCCAAAACCGCGTTTCCACGGCATAGCAATATGGTGTAAGCGCCCCAAGGGCGAGTAGCAGCGAAGCAATTTTTGGAATCAAAGGGTTATTTCACCGTAATCTTAAGCGACTGGCTACCGTTCACCACTTGCTCAAATGGAATCGACATCTGTTCCTGCACGCTTTCTGAAGCGCTGACGAAGGGGTGGTTCGCGGAGCGGCCCGACTGCATTACGTTCAACACCGAAGCCGGAAGACTAGGCATCGTCTTGTCGTCGTCGAAGTAGGTGGGACGGCCCTGCACCAGCGAAACATAAAGGCGGTTGTTCGTGCGCTCCTGATTAATCAGCGAGACGGCCTCCGGCAGATCGATGAAGCGGTTGGCCGCGGCAGCGGAGCTTTGCATTTTGTTGAGGGTTTCCGCGTCGCTCAACAGGATGCGGTGGTCGCCTTTGGGCATGCCGGCGGGAATCTTGACCAGGAATTCCTTTTCGATCCTGCCGCCGCGGTAGGGGCGCAGGAATACCTTCACGGGAATCTCGGTTCCCGCTTCTACTTCATTGCTGGCCACCCAGGCATTCTCAATGCTGGCGGTGCGGCGTTCGGGCAGAAGGTCGATGGTGGCATTGACGCTCTTTAACTGCGGAACCTTCACATTATTGGCAAACAGCTTGTTAAACTTGTCGCCCCACCAGCCAGCCAGCAGCATGGGCGGAGGGACCGGAATATCGCTGGGCGCGAGCATGGTGCTTAACGAGATCTTTTGCTGGCCTGCCAGCTCAACGTTACCGCTGAAACGGTAGGTGGCATCGTCGGAGAAGTCGTTCATCCCGGAGATGGAGTTGAACAGGGTGAGCATCATCAGGTACGGTGTCCACTTCTGCTGCACGAAGACGTTGAAGTGCAGGGTCTTCTCTTTCTTTACCTGATCGCCTTCGCCGAACGTGCGGACGCGGACGTTGACCGGGATCATGTCAGAGGTCGCGCCGAGCTCACCCATGATGCCGCTATGACGATCCTGCTTCAGAGCGCCGACCACTTCCGTGGCGTTCGCGATCTTGGTGGGTTGGTAGGTGGAGGCGAGCACCATCAACACTTCGCCCTTGCTCATAGGCATGTCCACCGGACCCAGGTTGAAGAAAGGATGACCGAAGGCGAGTACGCGCTTGCCGTCGTTATAGGTGACGGTGCCCAGCCCGGTGACGTTCATGTCGCCGGAGACCAGAATGCCGGCGACGGAATCGCCCGGGTTCAGGGCTGTTTTCCAATCTGCGGCGGGTTTCGAGCTTTGCACCGCGCCGCTTGCGCCGCCCTGGACGGCTGTGATGCCGAGCTGCTGGAACATGGGGCCGAATTGGCGCAGGACGTCCTCATGAAAACCGGAGAAAGTCAGAGGCGATTCAATCGGCGTCATGATGGGCGTCTGCTGGCCGAAGTTGGCTCCCGCCGCGAGCACCTTCGCCAGCAAGTCGCCGGGGACGGCGGCCTGCGCGCGATTCGATGGCTGCGCGTTGTCGGGAGTGCGGGCATCGGCGGGACGGCTTGTGTCAAAGTCGTTAATTTCGAGCATTAATTCGATGGGAGTGATTCCGCAAATGGCATCCGGCGAGAACTGGCCGATCTGGGTGGAGAGCGCGCCGATGAGCTTTCCATCAATGTAGATGGGACTGCCGCTCATGCCCTTGGCCACGCTGGTGCGCTCGGCCTTTCCGCCCATTTTGCCGACGATGATGTCCTGCTTGGGGCCCCAGGCGTTCTTCCATAGTCCGATGATTTCCACTGGAACCGCTTCAGGAACCTTGCCACTGAAAACCGTCCAGGCCACGGCTTTCATGCCGGGCTTGATCTCGGAAAGCTTCATGATTTCGACTTTGCCGGACTTGGGCCGCTCCATTTCAGCGGCGAACGAGAGAGTAGTAAATAATGAGATTGCGATGAGGAATGACTGAGCGACCTTTCGGTTCATGGACACTACTTCCTTATGTGCTTACAGTGACCTATATTCCCAGAGACGTAGCTGGAAAGGACTTCGCTGCACTTTATTTGGCTACTTCTATTATCATCCAGGTTTCGGGTATGCGGGAAGGGTTGGAGGGGGCTCATCCTTTTCGTTGTTGCCTGCGTACAGCAGGTGAAGACTGGCTCTCCATCGCGATACGTAAAATCCGGTTTAGCCGGGTTTGATATCCTCTGCCAGTAGCCTTGAGCCAGTCGAGCACATCGGCGTCCAGGCGGACGGTGAGTTGGCGTTTGACTGGGGGCCAAGGTTCAGCCTCCTGGGTAAAGAAAGAGGTGTCGAGCGGCGGAATATCGGAATAGTTGATCTCGGTATCTTTTAAACGGTCAACCCTCGCCAAGTCGCTTTTGATGGTAGATCTTTTGCTCACGTCGATTTGCCTTCCTCATGGAGATAATGCGTGTTTTATCGCCGCGTGGGGCATGGGCCACAATGACTACCCTGCCGGCGAGCAAACCCAACGTAATCAGCCGCTTTTCTCCATATTCTAAGCGGCTGTCCACGAAGGCAACACTGGGACCGGTCAACACTTGTTCGGCATCGGCGAAGTCAAGCCCATGCTTGACGAAGTTGCTGCGATTCTTCGCCAAGTCCCATTCATACAGCAACTTCTAGTGTAACTACTCTGTGTAGTTACATGCAACGCGACAGCAAGTCGATATATTCCAGAGATGAGGAATGGCTGGCCGCGCTAGAAAGGTTTCAATGACGGCCGCGGTCATTCGTTCTCGCCGCATCTGGAACGCAGGCCAAGCCATAGTGGTTAATTCCAAAACAATAGCACCTCGAAGACCCATCAGGCATTCCAGGTGCGTAGTCGGTGGGGATGTTGGTTTGCCGAGTCTAGAAAGCCACTTCAGCGCCGACCTCAACTACCGGTTGCATTTAGTCGGCGAACGTAAGGGTAAGGGTAAGGATAAGGCTAACGAGGCTCCGCCTCAGACCGACAAGATATATTTTCGTCGAATCCGGGAGAT
>JBDUEM010000222.1:0-13041 GCA_040002435.1 Bryobacteraceae bacterium | reverse complement strand
GCATTTAAAGGGCCAAACCAAGCCAAAAACACGTTGGGTTCTGCAAGTACCATCCTCGAAACTTTCGATTTTTTTACCCCTACAATCAGTGCTTTACAGCCATCCCGCCGCACCGGTAATCCACCCGCCATGTAAATCTCAAATCGCAAGGGCATTCTCCACCCGCCCTTAGCCCAGTTTGGAGAGTACGAAAATGGCAAGTCCCAGACAAGTAGCGGCCAACCGCCACAACGCCACCCTGCCTCGCGGCCCCCTCAGCCCCGAAGCCTCAGCCTCCCTCAGCCAGAACGCCGTAAAGCACGGCCTCACCGCCAAACACATCGTCCTCAAACACGAAGACTACGCGGCCTACCAGGAACTCCACGCCAGCATCGTCATGGAATACCAACCCCGCACGGCGCAGGAGCATCGCTACGCTGACCAGATTGCGCAAAATTACTGGCGCTTGCTCCGCTGCCGGCGCGTCGAAACCGCGGCATTCGAGAATCGCCTGACCGCCATGAAGGATCGCTTCGACATCGCCCCGGATGATCAGGAGCAAGACGACGCGGGCATCTCCATTTGCATGGCAAACGATTCCCGCGATTTCGATATTCTTCGCCGCTACGAAACCAGTATCGAGCGAGCCTGGCACCGCGCCATCCGCGAACTCAGAATCGCGCAGAAAGAACGCCGCGCCGCCGAAACGGCCCAAGCCAAAGAGGAAGCAAACAAACCGCCGCTCGAAGATACTCTCGTGCAGCGCGCATTCTCCGTCGCGGTCCCGTTCGCCGAAAATTGCACGAACGAACCCAATCTGTCCGAAATCGGGATTGGCTGCGTTTCGCACACGCGCCAGAACCCTGTCACCGGCTGAGCCATCTTGCGGAAAGGGCTTCCATTCCGTGGTTCAGCCCGCAGATATTTGACATCCGAATCGCACCGGCAGGGCAGCCAAATCGCTTCAAAGGGGGTGCTCCGTCTCGCGCCCTCTTAAAGCCCCTGGCCCGTCAACAGCCGCGATAAAACCGGCAGCGGCACCGCGCCTTCTTTTAACGCCTGTTCATGGAATTCCTTCAGATGATCGCCCTTGGCTTTCATGTAGACTCCCCGCACGCGCCGCCAGTCACGCCAGCCCACATAGTAGGTCGGCAGCTGCGTGGACGACAGCTTCGCCCGCCGTAGCTTGCCCGAGGCTTCTTCGTTCTCCTGGAATGCGTCGCGCAGCATCAGCTCCATCGCTTCCTGATCGGTCATGCCCATCGTCTGCAGCCGGATGTCCAGAATCGTATTCGCAATCATGCGCAGTTGCTGCTTCAGGAACGTCAGCCGCATCTCGGGATTGTTATCCAGGTATCCTTGATCCAGCATTACCTCGGTAACGTAGACAGCCCAGCCTTCCACATACGGCCCGTTCCCGAACACGCTCCGGAAGATCCGCCGCAAGGGAGGCTGGATGTCATTCGCATACTCCAACTGCACATAGTGTCCGGGCATTGCTTCGTGAATCGTCAGCAGCTTCAATGCGTAGAAGTTGTACTCGCGCAGCTTGGAATCCACCCTTGCCTTCGGCCATTCTTTGGGAATTGGCGTGATCCAGTAGAACGCGCCAAGCTGCGGCTCAAGCGCCGGCGCCGCGCTGAAACCGCCTACCGAATAAATGCCGCGCATGAACTCCGGCGTCTCAATTACCTGCAGGTTGTCCCGCGCCGGCAGAGTCAGCAAATCCTTTGCTCGCACAAAATCGCGCGCCTCCTGCAGATCCCGCCGCGCATCGCTGAAGTAGGTTTCCGGTGTAGCATGCTTCTCGGCAATCTGTCCCAGGGCCGCCGAAATCACTTCGTTCATTTCCGGCTTTCCCTTCGAGTCGGGGTGAAGCTTCTGATACATCGGCAGGGCAAGGTCATACATCTGGTCTCTCACCCGCTTCAATTCCGATTCCGCTCCCGCCAGCACCTGGCGCGGGGTTTGATCGGTGGCCAGCACGAACCGGAACTTCTGCGCATATTTGTCGGAGCCCAACTGCCAGGCATAGCCGCGCCGGCTTAATCCGTTTTTCAGGAAATCGTTCAGCTGATGCAGCGCCTTCAACGCCCCGTTCGCCGCAGTCTCGTATTCTTCCTTCAGCTCCGCGGGTACAGCCGCTCGCATCTCCTGGTCGATGAGTCCGATGTTCCCCTCGTTCTCGCCCTGCGCCACCGTATTCCAGATCTCCGGAGCACTCACCAGTTGGCGCTCGGCCTGTTCCACCAGCAGCGGTATTTTTAGCATCCGCGCAATGATTTGCCGGAACCGCGTCGTCTTATCCGTGTACTGCAGCACAAACGGCGAGTACAGTGCGTTCCCAATCAACTCCACATAGAGCGTGGGGTTGTGCTTGTAGCTTTGGATCGTATCGATTTCCAATAGCGCCAGCGAAATCTGATCCTGCAGAATGTCGTAGTCCGCGCGGTCCTCCGGGTTCAGCTTTTCGGCGTCCACTGAAGACACCAGCCGGATGCGGAAGTCCTGATACCAGCGTCTCTGTTGCTCCACCGACGGCGCGCTATAGTCGTCCAGCCGCGAATCCAGCGCCACTCCTTTATGGGAGTGATAACCTACCTGCGTGGCGGCAACTGGTGAGTTGGCCAGCGAAGTATAGACAAATTCCTCGGCCAGCTTATCGAAGCTCTCCGCCTGCGGTTTCGTCCCGCAGCCGCTCAGAAATACCAGAACACTTCCAATCCCGATCAATCGGCGCATAAACCTGATAGTAAACTAACCGGACGCCTCCCGCCTGCGAAACCGCCGCGCGATGCCCTTCACGAAGCGCTCCGTCCATGTCCCGAACGGCTGATCCGTCGTCAGGTAGGTCCACGTCGCGCCCCGCTCCAGCAGCCCCAGGCCCTCCAGTCGAATCTCCCCGCTCGACAGGTCCAGTCCCCGGAAGACATCGAGAACCTCTTCATCGATCCGTTCTTCTAAATCGGCGAAGAGTTCCACAACGGTCGTCAGGAACGAATGCAGCGGATCTCGCCCGCCCCAGGAAACCCAGTGAATGCCGCTCCGCAGCTCGGCAACTTCAGCCAGGTAGTCGGCCCACATTTCATCGATGATGGCCAGCTCAATCAGCCGCTCGGCCTCCAGCATCTTCTCCGCACCCACTACCGCGAGAATGGAATCGTAAAGCTGGATATCCAGCTCCTCCAGAAGGCTTGCAGCCTCACCCAGCAGAACATCCCGCCGCCGCTGCTGTATCACTTTCCGCTGCTTCTCCAGCACCGTTTCGTATTTCCAGAGCGTCCGTCTGATTTCCAGATTCTGCCCTTCCACGATCCTCTGGTTGCCGCCGAACTTCACCATCACGTCGTCTTCGCGGCTGACAAAGAATCGCGACGACCCAGGATCGCCCTGCCGTCCCGCGCGTCCCCGCAGCTGGTTGTCAATCCTCCGGCTCTCATGCAGATTCGTGCCGATCACGTACAAGCCCACATCGGAGACATCGGCGCCAAGTTCGATGTCGGTGCCGCGTCCGGCCATGTTAGTCGAAATGGTAACGGCGCCTCGCTGTCCCGCCCGCGCAATAATGGCCGCCTCCCGCTCGTCGTTGCGCGCGTTCAAAACTTCGTGCGGAACAGACAGCCGCGAACTCAGCCGCTCGGACTCCTCCACGCTCGCCGTGCCTACCAGGATCGGACGGCCCGTGGCGTGAACTTCGTGGATCTCCTTTACAAGAGCCCGTTCCTTAGCCGCCTTGGAGGCAAACAGCACGTCCGGATAGTCTTCGCGGATCATGGGCTTGTTCGTCGGAATCACTTCCACATGCATCGCGTAGACTTCCAGAAATTCTTCGGCCTGCGTCGCCGCGGTCCCGGTCATCCCGCAGCGGAATGGATACAGGCCGATCAGATTCTGCAGCGTGATTGATCCAAGAATCGAGCCCTGCCGCTGCAGCGCAACGCCTTCCTTCGCCTCGAGCGCGGTCTGCAATCCCGCCGGCCAGCGCCGTTCCTGTGCGATGCGGCCCTTGAACTCATCCACCAGTTCGATGCCGTTGTGCCGCACCAGGTAATCGACGTCCCGGCGCAGGAACACATGGGCATGCAGCGCATCCTGCACCGCGGTATGCAGCGCAAGATTCTCCATCTCAAACAGATTGGACATCCCCAGCGCCGCCTCCGTTTTGTAAATGCCGGTATCGGTCAACTGCACGTTCCGGCCGTACTCATCCACGTCGAAATCTATATGGCGCTGGAACCTCCGCACCAGCCTGTCGGCGCGCAGGGCCGCCGGCTCAGCGGCGGTAGCACCGCCCGCTATGACTAGTGGAATACGAGCCTCGTCAATCAGAATGGAGTCGGCCTCGTCGATCACCGCGCAATGAAAAGCCCGCTGCACCAGGTCCTCCGGACGCGTGCAAAGGCCGTCGCGAAGGAAGTCGAAGCCAACCTCGTTCGCGGTGGCATAGGTGATGTCGCACCCATAGGCCTGCTGCCTCTGCGCAATGGTCATGCCCTGCGCGATGTAGCCCACCGTGAGTCCAAGGAACCGGTAGATGCCGCTCATCCATTCGGCATCCCGGCGCGCCAGGTAGTCGTTCACGGTCAGCACATGCACGCCTTTTCCCTGCATCGCCAGAAACGCGGCGGCAGGAACCGCGGCAAGAGTCTTGCCCTCACCGGTCTGCATCTCAGCGATGCTACCCCGGCACAGCGCGAGTCCGCCCAGAATCTGCACGTCAAATGGGCGCTGGCCCAGCACGCGATCGGCCGCTTCGCAGCAGACCGCGAATGTTTCCACCAGCGAAGTTCGGTCGAAGACCTTCAGTTCTTCGTCCGTACAGGCACACAGTTCCGCGCGCCGCCGGTTGATCTTTTCCAAATCGGATGGCATCTCTCCCCCTTTTTAACTGCCAGTCGGACTACAGACGGAAGAAAGGAGGAGGAATTTGAAAAACCACAGCGCGTTCGGCCCAGGCCGACACGGCGCTGTAGCAAGGCAGGGCACGTTCGCGGCGAACCGCAAATTCACCGCATGCCCGCGGTGTCTTTTTCGGAAGCTCACGCTGCCCGCATTGCGCATATCCGCTCACCGCGGCCGTTGGTTTCGCGCAAGGCAATGCCTGCGCGCACCATAGCGTGAACAGCAGAAAGGTGAAGAGCAGCACTATTCAGAACTCTACTGGACAAGGCGCAGGCTGTCAATGCCGCACTATCACGGTCGGCCCGGCGGGCGTCTCATGGAGGGCGCCGGTTGTCCGCTTGGCGACGGCTTCCGGACGGTTTGTCTGCCACCACTTTTCGGCGTCGTCCTGCGTCCAGCGGCCCACTCCCTCGCAGGCAAATAGCATGCGTGACAACGCCTCCGCGGTCGCCGGACGATCCTCCGGTTTCTTCGCCAGGCAGGCCAGTATGATCCGGTCCAGTTCCTTCGGGATAGGCAGTTCCGTTCGCTCCGATGGCGGAATCGGCGCCTCCTGTGCGTGCGCCAGCATCATCGCCATGGCGCCCTTTTTCTCGAATACCAGGGATCCCGTCAGCAGCCAATAGCCGACGCATCCCAGTCCATAGATGTCCGCGCGGCCGTCAATATGGTCCGTCCCCTGAATTGCCTCCGGAGACATGAAGGCGGGCGTCCCGGCTGTGGCGCCGTCTTTCGTCAGGCCCGCATCGCCATCGGGCGCGATGGACTTCACAAGTCCAAAGTCCAGAACCTTGGCGAAGTCATAATCCCCCATGCGGCAAATGAAGATGTTTGGCGGCTTGATGTCCCGGTGTACCAGTCCCTCGCGGTGGGCTTCGCCCAGCGACTGGCAGACCTGGCGCATAATATGGGCGACCCGTGCCGGGGACTGCGGCCCGAACTCCCTCACCAGCGTGTCCAGGTCGATGCCTTCCAGCAATTCCATGACGTAATAGAAGCCGCCATCGTCGGAGACTCCGAAATCGTAAAGTTCCACGGTGTGCGGGGAACGCAGAGCGGCCGTTACTTTGGCCTCCTGCTCGAACCGCCGGCCGATCATCTTGGCATCCTTTCCGGCTACGCTCACCAGCATCTCCGGCCGTATCAGTTTGATTGCCGAAATGCGTGCCAGCATGCGGTGCTTTGCCCTCCACACCTCGCCCATTCCACCCTTGCCGATCAGGGCTTCCAATTGATAGCTGCCCAACTCTTTGGCATGGTGAACCTCCGCTTCCAGGTGATAAAGCCGCCGGCCGATCAGGACCGTCACCAGCCCGACCAGGTAGTTCGGAATGTTCCAGATGAGCAGCAGATTGAGGGGAATCGGCTGCGGATGATAGACCAGGTACGCAAGAGGGCCCATCGATGCGGTCACGAAAAGCGCCGCCGCCATGATCGCCGGGCGGTTGGGAATCAGCAGCCCGCAAACCGAGATCCAGAGCACCATCCAGGAGACGCCGCGCACCGGGTGTTGCACGTCCCAGGGCAGAAGGTAGTCGAAGGTGGACAGGGCGAAGCCCACCACCACTTCCAGAACCAATCCGAACCGCAGCATCGCCGCCGGCGCCAGCCATCCGAAATGACCGGCCGCGGCGAGGCTCAGGGAGACCACGATGACCGCCGCGAGGTTGATCTGAATCGCGAGCTGCTTTTGCAGCAGCGCGACATCCGGCTGCAGCGCCTTCTGGATGAAATGCATGGCAACGGCCGTGCCGGCGCACGCCAGTCCAATCCAAACCAGCCGCGAAGCTGCGGTTCGCAGCATCGCCGGGGGAAGGGTAGCGAGGCTAAGTCTTCCCGCGCCGCTGCGGCTGGAATCTGCCCGCGCGATTTTCATCGCTCTTATCGTACCAATGTGCTAAATAGAGTCCACCTTGGATTCCATCAACGAAATGGTCAAACGGATTCCGGTTGGTTCCAGATTCTGCAGACTCACCGACCCGCCGAACAGCAACAGAATGCGGTGCGCTACGGCGGGCCCCAGGCCCAGGTCGCTGCCGGGCGTGATTGCCTCGCTGATCGCGAAGAGATCGAAGAACGTCGCCACCGCGACTTCCGGCAAGTTCTTGGCGCTCACATCTACCAGAACTCTCCGTGGACTTGCTATGGGGTCGCAGCAAATTCGCACTGTCTGCCCGGCGTCCGATAGCCGGACGGCTGTTTCCAGCAGCGCATGCAATGCCCGGATCAGAAGGTCCTCCTCTCCCAGGATGAAGCCGGCCGCCTCTTGCGGCGCGCCGAGTATCACATGGCGCGCTTCGGCCACTTCTGCCGTCCGCTCCATGGCCCGCCACAGCACCCGCCGCAGCGGGAGCGCGGAGCACTTGAAATGTTTTCCGGTGACGTCGATTTGGGTCAGCAATAAAGCGTCATCCAGGATGGAGAGAATTCTGCGCCGGGACCGCCGGAATACGCCTTTGAGCTGCTTGTTCTGGTCTGTTGGGCTCAGATCGTCCAGGATCATTTCGGCCACGCCCAGAAGTCCGTTTAGTGGCGTCCGGAACTCATGCGAGATGAGATTCAGAAAGTCGTTCTTGGAGCTGTCGAGGATGGTCAGCCGTCCGTTCGCTTCAGCCAGTTCCCGTGTGCGCTCGGCCACCGCCTGCTCCAGGCGCTCGTTCTGGAACTTCAATCCGCGCTGCAGTTCATGCAGCTTGAGATGCGTTTCCACCCGCGCATGGACTTCTTCAAATTGGAACGGCTTGGAGATATAGTCCACCGCGCCGAACTGGAATGCTTTCACCCTGTCCTGAATATCGTTCAGCGCGCTCAGGATGATGACGGGAATAGAGGCAAGTTCCGGTGTGGCCTTCAGCCGTTCGCAGACTTCATAGCCATTCATCTCCGGCATGTTGATATCCAGCAGAATCAAGTCCGGCGGATTTTTGGCCGCCGATGCCAGCGCCAGCCTCCCCAGTGGAAATGAACGGACTTCCTGCCCCTTCTGCAGCAGCATGTCCTCCAGTAGCTTAAGATTAGCGGGATTGTCGTCCACTATCATGATGTCGCTTCCGGCCGGGATCTGTTCCATTATCTTTGGCACGCCTCCTCTAATAATCGCGTCAGGCTATCGTATTCGTAGTGGTCCGCAAGATTCTGCAGAGTATCCGCGGCGCCGGCGTCTTCACTCTGGCGAACTTGCAGGATCAGCTTGTCCAGCAGGCGCTTGTTGCCGTCCAGGGTTGCGCTCAGCAGTTCGGCGAGAAGCGGCGGCGCCAGACTGTCGAGCGTCTCAGACTGAGATGACCGCGCAGTTGGATCGGACCCGCCGCCCCCCTTCACTTCCTCGTAGTCATACGTGATATGGAGAAGCGAGCGCATCGTTTCCAGCAGTTCATCTTCCAGGCACGGTTTAGCCACGAACGCGTCCGCGCCGGTTGCCATGGCGGTATTCCGGTCGTCATCCATGGCGCTGGCTGTAAGGGCGATGATGGGAGTATCTTTTCCGACAGGATCCGCCTTGATGATTCGCATCGCCTCAAGACCATCCATTACCGGCATATGGATATCCATGAGGATCAAGCCGGGCTTCCATTTCTCCCAACTGCGGACGGCCTCCTCTCCGTTGTTGGCGTCGCGCACCGAATAGCCGACCGCGGTCAACAGTTTCGTCAGCCAATCCCGGTTTTCAAATTGGTCGTCGACCACCAGTACGCCGGGAATCGCGGTTCCGGCGCGAATGCCGATCACATGGCGGGACGAAGCTCTTTTGACGGCGACTCCGGAATCGCCTTGTTGAAGAGGAATCTCGAACAAAAAGACCGAGCCGCTGCCGGCAACGCTTGTGAGGGTTATATCGCCTCCCATCAGCCGTGCGTACTCGCGGCTGATGGCAAGTCCCAATCCCGTCCCCTCCTGTGTGTTGAGGGCCCCTTTAACCTGACGGAACGGCGCGAATAAGCTCGCCTGGTCCCGCGCTGCGATGCCCTGCCCCGTGTCTTCCACACGTGCGGACAGCCAGTGCAGCGAGGACTCCTTCCGTTCGCACGTTACATGCAGCAAGACACGCCCGCGCTTGGTAAACTTGATGGCGTTTGCCAGCAGGTTGATCAGCGTCTGGCGGATCTTGCCTTCGTCCCCTACGACGTACAGAGGCAGATCCCCCTCTACCGTCATTTCGAATTTCAATGCCTTACTGTCAGCGCGCAACCGGAACATTGCCGCCAAATCGTCAAGCAGCGCCTGAAGGCTGAATGTGGCCGTCTTGATCTCCGCGCGGCCCGCCTCTATCTTTGACATATCCAGCACATCGTTGATCAACATCAACAGGTGCTCCCCGCTCCGGCCGATAATCTTAAGGTTAGCTTTGAGCTCCGGTCCTAAATTCGGATCTCTTGACATCAACTGCGCATACCCAAGGATGGCGTTCATCGGGGTGCGGATCTCGTGGGACATCGTGGAGAGAAACGCGCTCTTGGCGTGGTTGGCGGCATCTGCTTCCGCCGCCGCTTCCCCCAGCTTCTGATTTAGCAGGCGAACTTCATGCTCTGCTCTCTGGCGGTCTGCGATCTCGGCACGAAGTTCATCCGGGTTCGGGATGAGCATCAGCTTCGGGATGAGACGAAATAGCAGGACAGCCGTTCCCACCGAGGCGAGCGCCGTCAGGACCTTCACCATCCCTTCCAAACGATAGACCGGGATCCACAGCGTCACCACGGAAAGGATATGCGTGAGGCCACAGCTGAGGATGAAAACCCCAAACAGGATAAACATCCAGGAGAACGCCAAATCGCGCCGGCGATGCACCAGCAGTACGAGGGCCGCCGGGATCAGAAAGTAAGATAAGGCGATGACGACATCGGCGCCGACGTGAAGCGCGATCACACTGGTATCCCGCAGACAGAGGACATGCGGCATGAAATCAGTGGAGAAGATCCGCCGGAAGAAATCGATGAATGCGGCTGTCATTTCTGGCTGGCCTCTTCCAGGTTTAAATCTATGGAGCAGGCGCCCATGGCAATAGTGGCCAAGGCTGGCCGAATTCCGCCATAAGCGCGTAGAGGATCGCCGAGCACAGGGTCGAATAGGCGCCTGACCATAGTGGCCAGCGCAACACTACCGAGGGCACAGGCGTAGCTTAACAGGAACGGGCGGGACCCTTCCTTGGCGCCTGACGCGGGATACTCAATGTTTCCCATTCGGGGAGACTCTCGACGTGCTTCCGCATGACAGGGGGATTAGGAGGGCCTTGCAGCAAAGGTCAACCTGACATCAGATGGAAGTAAATCGCGCTTCCAGTGTGGCTAAACGAACGGTCTTCCTCCAGTTCCTACTTCGGCCCCTCCGCCGGGGCTGGCGCTTCGGCGCGGGGGGCGGGCCCCGCCGTTCTCGCCTCTTCGAGGCGCCGCGTCAAGGCATCGTATTCATATTGATCAGCGTAGTGGCGCAACTCGTCGGCGCAGCCCTTCCCTCCGATCTCCTGCACACGTTGGATTAACCTGTCCAGAAGTCTCTTGTTTCCGTCCGTCGTAGCTCCCAGCAGTTCCTCCAGCAGTTCCATGGGTAGTTCCCCGAGAGAACCCGTTCCCGTAGAGGCAGATGAAGATTCCACCGTCTGAGTGGTAGCGTCGTACTCATATGGAATGTTCAGGAGCGTGCCGATTTTCTCCAACATTTCATCTTCGCGACAGGGCTTCGCCAGAAAATCATCGGCGCCGCTCTGAAGAGAGTTCTGGCGGTCTTCCTCCATGGCGCTGGCGGTCAGAGCGACTATGACTGTTGCTTTCCCTCGCGGATGGGACTTGATGCGGCGCATCGCCTCCAACCCGTCCATCAGGGGCATGTGTACATCCATGAGGATCAGCCCCGGGTTCCAAACCGTCCATATTTCGATAGCCGCCTCGCCGTCGCCCGCAGCCTGCACCGGGAAACCAATGTTAGCCAGTAGTTTCAATAACCAGTCCCGGTTCTCAAACTGATCGTCGACCACCAGGATTCCGGGAACTTCCTCTCCGGGACGGATCCGCTTGACGCGGCGTGGTGCGCTTCGCCGGATGGCGAATCTGGCATCGCCGCGTTCGATGGGAATATCGAACTGGAAACACGATCCTTTGCCGGGGGTGCTGCTTACCGTGACATCGCCTCCCATCAGCCGGGCGTACCTTCGGCTGATGGCCAGTCCCAGGCCGGTCCCCTCCTGCGTGTTCGGAGTGCTTTTGGTCTGGCTGAAAAGCTCGAACACTTTTTCGTGGTCCTCCGCCGCAATCCCGGCCCCCGTATCCTTCACAATTGCCGACAGCCAAAGCCGGCCATCGTTTCGTTGGTTCAAAGCTATGTGCAGGGTAATCTGTCCGGTGCGGGTGAACTTGACCGCGTTTCCCAGAAGGTTCATGAGCATCTGCCGCAGCTTCGGTTCATCTGCCCGGACATACGGAACAGACTCGCCATCCACCAGCATTTCAAACCGCAGCCCCTTGGCTTCCGCCTTCGAGCGGTACATGCCCTCCAGATCCGTCAACAGGTTCGGCAGGTTGAAAGCTACCGGATGGAGTTCGATGCGCCCGGCTTCGATCTTTGACATGTTCAGGACTCCATCCAGGAGGGTCATCAAGTGTTCGCCACTGCGCCCGATGACTTCGAGATTACTTCGTGCCTCGGCTCCCAGGCCGGGATCGCGCGTCATCAACTGGGCGTATCCGAGGATGGCGTTCATGGGGGTGCGGATTTCATGAGACATGGTTGACAGAAACGTCGATTTTGCGAGATTTGCAGCCTTCGCATCCTTCGCCGCTTCCTTCAACTGCTGGTTTAAGTTCATGATTTGCGACTCGACCCGCTTGCGGACGGTGATATCGCGAATGGCGGCGGAAACAAGGACCCCCTCGTCGGTATCGACGGGGCTGAGGTTGATCTCAACGGGAACTTCAGTGCCATCCTTACGCACGGCGAAGATTTCCGTGCCCGCCCTCATGTTTCTTACCCGGGGTTCAGCGAAAAAACCCGTACGGTGCCCCGGATGTTGACCTCTCAGGCGTTCCGGTACCAGCATGTCGATTGTCTGGCCCAGCAGTTCGTCCCTGAGGTACCCAAACAATCTTCCCGCCTGGGTGTTGACCAGAACGATCTTTCCCTGTTGATCGGCCACCACCACGGCATCCGGCGCCGCTTCCAACAGGCTTCGGAATTTGGCCTCCGCCCGTGCGCGCTCCGTGATATCGCGGATGGCGCTGTACACCAGCGGGCCGTCCTCAGTGTCCAGCATGCTGAGGCTTATTTCTACAGGGAACTCGGTTCCGTCCTTGCGAAGTGCATGGAGATTCAGCCCGGCGCCCTTGATACGCGACCGGTGTTCGGCGGCAAATCCGGCGCGCTGCGCCGGGTGTTTGCCGCGGAAACTCCGGGGAACCAACAACTCGATCGTCTGGCCCAACAATTCATCGCGGCTGTATCCAAACAGCTTTTCCGACTCTGTATTGACGAGGATGATTCTGCCGTCCTCATTCGCTACGACAACCGCATCAGGCGCCGCTTCGAGAAGTTCCCGAAACTTCCTTTCGATCGCCAGACGCTGTGTGGCGGCGCGGAGATTTTCCTCTACCCTCCGCTGCTCGGTAACATCCCAGCAGACACCCATGCGCCGACTCGCGCGGCCTGAAGAATCGAAATAGACATTTCCCCGCGAAGAGAGATATCTGACTTCACCCGTAGGCCACGTCACGCGGAATTCCGAGCTGTATTCTCCGGTCTCTTCCACGGCAGCATTGATCTCCCGTATCACGCGTTCTCGGTCCTCCGGGTGCAGCATCTCTACAAACATATCGACCGTAAAATCGAAATGCCCACGGGGCAGCCCGAATAGATTTCTATAGTTTTCGTCACCTTCAATAAGATTGTTTTCGAGGTCGCGGCTCCAGACGCCGATTCCCGCCGATCCCAACGTGAGGCTCAGCCTTTCATCGGACAGGGCAAGGTCTTCCCGCGTCTGATGAAGCTTTTTATGGGCCCCAGAAGGGGCCGCCTGCATCGCCCCGCCGAGGAAGGCGATTCCAGCACTTACGACTGTGTAAAGTCCAAACTCCACATACCCGGGCACGCTTTCCAATCCGGGACTCCAAAGTGGGGCATAAAAGAAACAGCTAACGGAGACACCACCCAGGATGGCTGCGACCCAAGCAGGTCCGG
>JBDUEM010000221.1:0-13114 GCA_040002435.1 Bryobacteraceae bacterium | reverse complement strand
GGTGGAGCCAATGCCGAGCGCCAGAGAGACCGCGGCCACTGCTGTGACGGTTTTCTTCTTCATCAACTGCCGCCATCCGAAACTAACGTCGGCCCGCATGGTTTCGAGCCAGGGCAGACACTTGATATCCCGGCTCTGCTCGCGGTACCGCAATACACTGCCGTAGTCCAGCGCGTCCTCGCCTTCCTCGCGCATTTGCTCCAGATGCGTACGGATCTCGGCATCGAGTTCCCGGTCCACGGCCTCAGGCCGTAGCGCGTTGCAAATTCGGCTCCAGAGCGACACGTTTACGTTGTCCTCAAAATGCGGTTTACCGCCGAGGTCACACTCGTCCAGCGCCGTTCCGCGTCTTCCAGTTGCTTCCGGCCGAGTTTGGTTAGCGAATAACCGCGCACGCGTTTGCCGTTGTCGCGGTCAATCCATTCGGCCGTGATCCAGCCCGCCTCTTCCATCCGATGGAGGGCGGGATACAAAGAACCCTGCTCCACCCGCAGCACATCATCCGAGGCTTCCCGGATGGCAGCCATGATGTTGTACCCATGCAGTGGAGCCTTCCTCGCAAGGAGTTTGAGCACCAGCAAATTGAGGGAGCCTTGCAGATTATCCGAAGTGGACATAGGTAGCTGTCTTACTAAGATGACTGTAGTCTTGTGACCGCAGGCTGTCAAGAGAAATATGTGGTCCAGCCGGATGGATTAGTAACCGCCCGTTAGTCAGCCCGTTGTGATATTGTGCCGCCTATGATGAAGACCAATCCGTTTCAAGCGCTGTCCCCATTTTTCAGGGCCTTGCTTCCGTTGTGCCTGGCCACAAGCGTTTTCGCGCAAGGAAATCTTGGTGGTCTCACCGGCACCGTGGCTGACTCGTCCAATGCCGCCGTGGCGGAAGTGAAAGTGACGTTGACCAGCGCCCAGACGAATTCGTCCTCTTCGGTGACGGCAGACAGCGCCGGAACTTATAACTTCCGCGGATTACCCCCCGGTCAGTACCGGCTGGAGGCGGAGAAGCCTGGTTTCAAGAAGTACGTGCAGGAGAATGTCTCGGTACTCACCGCGACAGTGACGACTCTCGACATTCAGCTCGCGGTCGGAGCCGTTAGCGAGTCCGTAACGGTATCCACCGCCGGCGTGACTCTGCAGACCACATCTCCCGAAGTCAGCACAGTGCTCGATCGCCGTGTGATACTCGACCTGCCTATCCAGGTGGGCGGCTCCGGCGCTACCACCGCCGCCAGCGGCCGCCGCCAGCCGGAGAACTTCATCTTCCTGACGCCTGGTGTCAGCGGCATTCCTTGGTCAAAGAACATCAATGGAAGCCCCGATTTCAGCCAGGATGTCCTGTACGACGGAATCTCCGCTCAACTTGCCGTGACTCCGGGCTTCCTGGCGCAAACATCACCGCCATACGAAGCCGTGGAAGAGTTCAAGGTTCAGAATTCGCTGTTCCCGGCCGAGTACGGGCGAGGCTTTGGTGTGATCAACTTCACCCTGCGTTCGGGCAGCAATCAGTTTCATGGCGGGCTGTTCGAATTCTTCCGCAACGACAAGCTCGATTCGCGTCCTTTCTTCGCCACTGCGCGGCCTCGGGTACGGTTCAATGAATACGGCGGTTCTTTCGGCGGACCCGTCTGGATACCCAAAATCTACAACGGCAAAGACAAGACGTTCTTCAACTTCAACTACACGGGGCTGCGGAATCAGCCCGCCGCCAACGGAACGTTTATCAGTCTGCCGACGGAGGCCTTCCTCCGCGGCGATTTTTCGGGATATCAAAATACGGGGGGCGCGCAGATTCCCATCTTCGACCCGGCCACCACCACTGCCGATGGCGCTCGCACTCCGTTTCCTGGCAATATCATCCCCGCGAACCGAATATCGAGCGTGGCCAAGAACGTGATTGCGCTGATTCCCAAACCGGACTTTTCAGGGTACTTCAACAATTTCCTGAATCGGACCGCGAATCCAGTCAAAGATTATTCGTGGTCTCTGAAGGGCGATCATATCCTCACGTCCAATCAACGCGTGAGCGTCGCTTTCTGGAGGGCGTCCACCTACTCGCCGAGCTTTTCGCCACTGGGTGCGACCACGCCTATCGGCTTCTGGAGCTACAATCCGGTAAACGGTGTGGGTCTTCGCGGCAGCTACGACTACACCATCAGGCCGAATCTGCTGCATCACTTCGGATTCGGATACACCGCCAGCAATCCTATCCGGCAGCGTGATACGCGGCAAGGGAACCAGATTTACAAGCTGCCCGGTGTAGCCGCGGACTCCCCGGGCTTCCCGGTTTTCAACGTCTCGAACACGTACGGGGCCCTGGCCTTGGGCAATTCTGATCAGCAGCCGAACGATCCCTCGCAAAACCGCAATTTTGCGTTCATCGACAATCTCATCTGGGTGAAGGGCGCTCACCAGATTAAACTCGGTGTCGATTTCCGATTCTTCCAATATGACAACTTCGCGGGAACCGTCAACGGCGGTTTGAGCGGGGCCTACGCATTCAATCCCCTCTCGACGGCCGATCTCAGCTCACCCAACTCCGCGCAACAGGGCAATGGATGGGCGAGCCTTCTGCTTGGCCAGGTTTACTCCGCGCAGAGGCTGATCCCGGCACCCTTGCGCCGGATGCGCAATCAATATTACGCCTGGTATGTGGAAGACGTGTACAAAGTGAATCGCAAACTGACCCTCACCTTGGGTCTGCGCCATGAAATTCCCACTGTGGTCCGCGAAGCCGACAGCCGGCAATCGCGCTTGAATCTGAGTCTCGCCAACCCCGGCGCCGGCGGACGGCTGGGGGCCCTGGAATTCATCAAGCCAGGCGAACTGTTGACCCCTACGTATATGAAAGCCTTCTCTCCCAGGTTGGGAATCGCTTACATGGTGAATGAGAAGACCGTCATCCGCACCGGATTCGGAATTTTCTATTCCCCGACGAATGCCTCTAGTGTCGGGCGGCAATCCGGTCTGTTTTCAAGCGGCTTCTCCTTCACGCAGAACTTCCCGCAAGTCACGTCGGGCCGTGTTCCCGCCTTGATTCTTGACAGCGGCCTTCCCGCGTTCACCGGCACTCTTCCCACAACCGATCCATCGCTGGTGAACGGCGGCGTCATAGAATTTATGAACCCCGGAGCCGGCAAGCCGGGATACATGAGCAGCTGGACCCTCAACCTGCAGCGCGAACTGCCTTGGCAATTCCTGCTCGACATCGGCTACGTCGGCCAGAAGGGTACGGCGCTGCCGTCGGGCCTCGAGAACCTGAATCAGGTCGATACAAAGTATCTCAGCCTCGGCAACACCCTGAACGCTGACATCAACTCGGCGGCGGCGCGGGCAGCGGGCGTTGGGCTTCCATACCCGGGATTCACGGGATCCGTCTCGCAGGCGTTGCGCCCTTATCCACAGTATTCGGATATTCGCAATCTCTATGAGCCCATCGGTTGGAGCACCTATAACGCCATGCAGATCCGGCTTCAGAAGAGGCAATCCTCGGGCGTGAATTTCCTGCTCGCCTACACGCTGTCTAAGAGCTTGGTGAGCGGCGGGGGTTACACCGGACTAGGCGACGATGCCGCTGGTTCGCGGCCCCTCGATACCGCAAACCGGCTGATCGAGAAACGCCTGGCCGGCTTCGACACACCCCAAAATCTGGTGCTGGCGTGGGGCTACGAATTGCCGTTCGGAAAAGGAAAGAAGTACCTCTCCAGCCGCGGCCGCGCCATGGATATGGTAGCCGGCGGATGGCAGATCAACGCCATTCAACGCTATGTCTCAGGAACTCCCATCGGAGTCTCCGGCGGTGGCGTCATCCCGCTCTCCAACGGCGGTAACCGCCCCAACGTAGTTGCCGGAACGTCGGCACGCAGCAGTGTATCGAGAGGCGATTTCGATCCAGCGCGTGACCTGTACCTCAACATCAACGCATTCGCTCAGCCGGCGCCATTCACGATCGGAAATGCGCCCCCCGTTCTCCCGAACGTACGGACCTTCGCCCTGTTCAATGAGGATTTCAGCGTGTTGAAGGACTTCGGAATTTATGAGGCTCACCGGCTGCAGTTCCGCGCGGAGTTCTTCAACGTCTTCAACCGCGTCGTTTTTGGTGCACCGTCGGCCAACATCAACGCCCCGGCATCTTTCGGCAAGATCGGAGGCCAGGCGAATTCCCCGCGCAACATCCAACTTGGATTGAAGTACATTTTCTAATGCAGGTCCGCGAGCGCGGCAGCCGCCCGCTCGCGGAGTATCCTGTCGCCCCGGCGCGCGGCTTCCTGGAGTTGGCTCCGCGCTTCGGCCTTCCTGCCGGCGACGGCATAGAGCCTGCCCAAGCGATAATGCAGGGTCGGCTCCTGCACGCCCGGCTCGCGCAGGGCCGTCTCGTATTCGCTCACCGCTCCCGCAACATCGTCCCGCTTGAAGAGAATCAACCCAAGCGCTCCATGGGCACGTGCTCTCAAACGGGACACCGCGGAGGTCCATTCTTCGATACTCACCCGCCGGGGAGCCCGCGCTGACTCCAGCAGCACTAATGCGCGCCGCGCCGCGGCGGCCGCGGCATCCAATCTGCCCGGCCCGTTCGCGAGCAAGTCTCCGAGTTCCACCAGGAGAGGGACGTAGTCCGGCGCGAGCGACAAACCATGCTCGGCGGCCTCGATGGCTTTCCCCGCATTGCCCTGTGATCGCCATTCGCGAGACAGCAACTCGCAGACGGGCAACAGCAGCGCCGAGGCCGGAAACCGGTCCTGAAAGACAGCCCCCTTTTCCAAAACCGGTCCGTCCAAAACATCGAGATAGGCGTCGTATTCTTCCGGAGTTTTCGCCTGCAGATCCGGCAGAAACTGGGAGTATACTGGGACACTCCATGCTGTGAACACGATGAGTAGCCAGGCCCGCAGCATAACGTTTATTGTATTGTGGCAGGCAGCAGCCTGTGCGCAGGTGCCCGACCTCGTTCCCCTACTCCCGGCCCCTTCCCCGCAAACCGAGGCGATCCGGCACCATTTGTTCGCGGGAGACTTGGACAAGGCAGCGGCGGACGCGCGCTCGCTTGATCCTGTCTGGCAGGGCATCCTGGCTATCACCCGGCATGAGCCCGATAAAGCAATCCGGATCCTCCGGCACACCAAAGAGGCAAAAGCGCTCGGTGTCGCCTATTACCTGGCGGGCCAATATGTGCTGTTCCGCGCGCAGATGGAGGAGGCGATCCGCAGCAGCCCGGACGACTTTAGCGCCTATTACTATCTCGGCCGCTACTACGATAGCGAACTCGACAAACCGGAAGAGGCTGCCCGTTGGCTTCAAAAGGCTTTGGATCGCAATCCCGGCTACCCGCAGGCCCGCTCGTTCCTGGGAAGTTGCCTGGAGCGTCTCGGCCGCAACGCGGAAGCCGGGAAGGCTTACCAGGCTTCCGCCATTCTGCCCAGGTCTCAAATTGGACTGGCGCGCCTTCGTTTAGCCGCCGGGGACACTGCCTCTGCCCTCGCTCTCGTAGAGAAGGCGTTGTCGTCGGATCCGCGCGACCTTGCGGGTCAAAAGTTGGAGGCCCGAATCTATGCCGGGCAGGACCGTCCCCGCGACTCGTTGCGCGCCCTGGAGAATGCGGCGAAGCTGGCCCCGCGCGACGCCTCCATTCAATATCAGATCTATCGCACCTGGAGTTCGCTTGGTGAAACTGCCAGGGCCGCCGATGCATTGCGAGAGTTTGAACGGCTCCGCGCCGTCTACGGATTGCAGCCGCAGTAGACCAAGCCTAAAAGCGCACGAAACCAGGTGAAAGCTCCATCAGTCAGGTTGGTTTGGGATCTGCTCATCTAGCCAGCTACCACCGTCTCACGTCAACCGCCGACTGTATTGTCTTCCCTCTGCAATCAGCCAGGTCTTCCCCGATTAGTGCCCTTCGGCTTCGAGAAACCTCTCCGCTTCAATGGCGGCCATGCAGCCCGCTCCGGAAGCAGTGATTGCCTGGCGATAGTTCCGGTCCTGTACATCGCCGGCATGGAAAACGCCGGCAATATTGGTGCGCGCTCCACCGGCGGAAAGAATATAGCCGTCCGGATCCAGGTGCAACTGCCCCACAAACGGCTTCGTATTGGGAATGTGGCCGATGGCCACAAAGAAACCTTCGACGTCCTGATCCCAGATGGCGCCGGTTTTCAAATTGCGCAGCCGGACGCCGGTCACCAGGTTCTGGTTCACGTCGTATACTTCCTCCACCACCGTGCTGGGCAGCCATTTGATCTTGGGATTCGCCCGTGCGCGGTCCAGCATGATCTTCGAAGCGCGGAAGACTTCCGAGCGGTGAATGAGGGAAACTTCAGAGCCAAAGCGCGTGAGGAAATTCGCCTCTTCCATGGCCGAGTCCCCTCCGCCAATCACGATGATCTTTTTCTCACGGTAGAAGAAGCCGTCGCAGGTGGCGCAGGAACTTACGCCGTGGCCGATCAGCTTCTGCTCGGACGGAAGATTCAGCCAGCGAGCCGAAGCGCCGGAGGCGACAATCAGTGTGCGGGTTTCCATCCAATCGCCTTCAATATTGAGGCGGAACGGCCGCTTGGACAGGTCAGCCTCGATGACGGAACCGTGCACATATTCGGCGCCGAAATGCTCGGCCTGCTTGCGCATATTGTCTACTAAATCCGGACCGTTGATTCCTTCGGGGAAGCCGGGAAAATTCTCCACCATAGTGGTCATGGAGAGTTGCCCGCCCGGTTCGTGGCCGCCAATCACCATGGGCTTCAGGTTAGCCCGCGCCGTATAAATTGCCGCAGTGCTTCCCGCGCAGCCGGAGCCTATGATAATGACATTTTGCATGGTTGGATTAAACCTCCAGGGTATCACGCAAGCGGGATTCGGAATCTAGCGAAATAGTGCGAGCGTAGAAGGCCCCGCGCCGGTGAGGACGTGATTTGCAATGAAGCCGCCTAGATATGCCAGGAAAGTCATGTAGGCGAACTGTGCCGCCGGCCAGGTCCATCCACCCGTCTCGCGGCGCACCACGGCGATGGTGGACATGCATTGCATGGCGAAGGCAAAGAAAATCAGCAAGGCCACCGCGGCGCCCGGCGTCAAATCTTTTTGCAGCGCCTGCTGCAAGCCGACAGACTGAGTATTGCTGTCCATGCCATAGAGCGTGCCCAGCGTACCAACGATGACTTCACGCGCGGCGATGGAAGTGATGAGACCCACCCCGATTTTCCAGTTGAAGCCCAGCGGCGCGATAATCGGCTCCACCGTTTTTCCGATGGTTCCAACGATGCTGTTCTCGATGGCCGGCGGTTTCCCGTTTTCCAGCGGCAGGGATCCAAGCGCCCACAAAACAACGGCAACCAGCAGAATGACGGTTCCGGCGCGATGCAGGAAGACCTTGGCCCGGTCATACAGGCGCAATCCCAGGGAACGCAGGGTCGGCCAGCGATACGGGGGCATCTCCAATAGGAACGGCGTCTGTTCGCTTTTCAATACGGATGATTTGAGCAGGCGAGCCGTCCCGAACGCCGCCACAAACCCGAGTACATACAAACCGAGCATCGTCGCCGCGCGCATTCCCAGAAAGCCGCCCAGCAGGCGGCGGTCTTCTATGAAGGCAGCAATCAACAGCGTGTAAACAGGAAGCCGGGCCGAACAGGTCATGAATGGCGCGATCATGATAGTTGCGATTCGGTCGCGCTTGTTCTCGATGGTACGCGTCGCCAGGATGGCCGGGACCGCACAAGCATAGGCAGACAGGAGAGGAATGAACGATTTCCCCTGCAGGCCGACGCGCCGCATGGACCGGTCCGCGATCAGCGCCGCGCGGGCCAGGTAACCGGAATCCTCCAGCACGCCGATGAACAGAAATAACAACAGGATCTGCGGCAGAAATACGATCACCGATCCCACGCCCTTCCAGATTCCGTCAATTAAGAGCGAACGAAAGATCGATTCCGGCAACACGCTCGCCAGCAGCGCGCCCGAACTGCTGACCAGGTTCTGGACGCCGTCCATCAGCGGCTTGGCGCCCGTGAAGATGGTCTGGAACACAGCAATCACCACGAGCAGGAAGACAATAGGCCCCGCAATCGGGTGCAGAAACACGGCATCGAGCCGCCTGGTCCAGGCCGAATGCGCCGGTGCCTGGTAGGACGAGCCTTTCCCCGCCTGCATCGCCCATTGGCGGCACTTAGGAACGTCCTGTAAAACAGGAAGTTGCAGTAGGGGCGTGCTGCGCCGGTGATCCGCCGCGGCAGTGCCTTCCAGGAACTGGAAAATCTTCTCAATGCCTTCGCCCGTAGCGGCGCTGATAAGTGCCACCGGAGCGCCCAGTTGCGCGGCCAGCGCCGCCGGGTCCACTTCTCCGCCGCGATTGCGGAGATCGTCGGACATGTTCAGGATGACCAGCGTCGGCAGGTTCAGGCTGAGAATCGGCACCGCTAGGGTCAGATGCCGCGTGAGATTTGTGGCGTCGAGGATCAGCAATACCGCATCCGGCCGCGTGGTACCGGGCATCGTCCCCATGAGGACGTCATGGGTGACCCGCTCATCCTCCGAACACGGTTTCAGGCTGTAAATTCCGGGAAGATCAGTCAGGAACACATCGCGCTGCGCGGAAATCTTAGCGCGGCCCGTGTGCTGTTCTACGGTAACTCCAGGGAAATTCGCTACTTTCTGACGCAAGCCTGTCAGGCGGTTGAACAGCGTTGTTTTTCCAGAGTTTGGCGGACCTACCAGGGCCACCGTGTGGCGGGAATTTGCCTTCGCCGCGGGAGGCGGAAAAGACGGACCCATTGAGCAACTGTGACAGTCGCTCATAATGCTACTGTTTCAGAATGAGGTGCAAAGCAGTTTCCCTGCGCAGCGCGATCTCAGTACCGTCCACCCGGAACACACGCGGATCGCCGCCCGGTGCGCTCTGCGCGGCAGTCACTGCGATTCCTGGGATAAAACCTAACTCCATCAGCCTCTGGGAAACGGCTTCCGGAAGCTCGATGCTTTCCAGAACGCCCTGTTCCCCTTCCCGCAACTCTGAAAGCTTTCCGGGCAGGCGCTTTGCGCCGACAGAAGGAAGTCTGTTCTTCTTGAAACTGAGTTGCATCTTTACTCCAGTATGAGGCGTGGTAAATACTCTGTCAAGCGCGCCTGGAACGCCCAAACCTCCGTCTGCGATCACCAACAGTTGCGGCGCAGCTACGCCGTCATCCGCCAGAGGCTGGCGGCCAGTTGGATATTCATTGCACCTGAGCCGAAACCGGACTCCGGCCTCGCACACGCATGCTAAAATCTATGCGGTGTCCGATCTAGCTCCCCAGGACGTTTATACGCGGGAGGAAGTTCTACGGTTGCTGTCGATTTCCGAGCGTCAGCTCCGCGGATGGGAGAGGCATGACTTGATCCGGCCACTCAGCCAATTCGCGTTCTCGGATCTGATCGCTCTCCGCACTCTCACCAAACTGCGCCAGGACCGCGTGCCTTCCGCCAAGATTCGACTGGCTCTGTCGGCCTTGCGCAAGAAGATGCGCCACGTCACCGATCCCCTGAAAGAACTGAAAGTGGTTTCCGACGGCAAACGCATCCGGGTGGAGATTTCCGGGCAACATATGGAGCCGGTCTCGGGTCAGTTGTTATTCAATTTTGACCAGACCGAGTTGAAGCGCCTGCTCTCTTTCCCGGATCGGGGGAAAAACGAGCAGAATGCGGAGCGCCAGAACGCCGAAATGTGGTTTCAGAAAGGTCTGGACCTGGAGCACACTGGCGCGCCGGTGGAGCAGATCGCCGAGGCCTATGAGAAGGCAGCCAAGCTGGATCCTACATCGGCCGGAGCGCTGGTGAACCTCGGCACCATTCACTTCAACGCCCGATCCCTCGTGAAGGCCGAAGCCTGCTATCGAGCGGCCATTGCCATTGATCCGGATTACGCGCTGGCTCACTTCAACATCGCCAATCTGTACGATGAGCAAGGCGACTACGCCAAGGCCACGCAACATTACAGTACTGCCGTCGTTCTGAACCCCCGCTATGCCGATGCTCACTACAATCTGGCGCTGCTTTACCAGGGCAATGGCCAGGTAATGGAGGCTGTCCGGCATTGGAAAACCTATTTGAAGCTCGACCCCGCCAGCGCCTGGGGTGCCATCGCCCGGCGGGAATTGGGTAAGCTGCGCACCACCACCGTGCTCGAAGGCCGGGGGCGCGACAAATTCGATTCGAACCTGACGGGTCCGGGCCGCTAGGCGCAAACGCCCCGCGCCTAATTGTTATAATTGCGCCGGATACTTTTATGACACTGCGGCGCCTCATTTTCACCTCCTCCATTGTTGTTAGCTTGACGTTTTCCTGCTGGCTGTTCGCCCAACCGGCGGGCGATCCATTGATTGAAGGCTTCAAACTGGTGGAAGTCGCATCCGTTGCCGATGCCATGGAGCAGCTCTATGGACAGCCCGCTCACATGTCGCACAAGATGCGGCCGCTGTTCACCACCAAATTTGCCGGCCCCGCCGTCACCGTCCTCCTTAAGAAGGAAGAACACAAGGAAGGGTCCAAGGCTTCGCAGGGAATGTTGGATGCGATCGATGCCGCGCCGGCCGGATCCGTCTATGTAATGGTGCTCGAAGACGGATCCGACGTCGCGGGCATCGGCGGCTTGATGGCCACGGCAATGAAGGTTCGCGGTTTTGCCGGCGCTATTATCGACGCTTCCGTGCGCGACACTCCGCAAATCAAAAAGCTGCAGTTCCCGGTGTTCAGTATTGGAATCGCACCATCCACGTCAGTCAACCACTACCGCTTTGCCGGTGTGAACGTTCCCGTTACCTGCGCCGGGGCGCGGGTGGCTCCGAACGACATCATCGTCGCCGATGAAGACGGCGTTGCCGTTGTCCCCAGGGCCAAAGCCGCCGAGGTGCTCAAGCGCGCCCAGCAACTGGACGACACCGAGCACCAAATGCTGCCTTTTATCGAAAAGTTCCGGTCGATCAAAGAGGCCGTAGCGAAGTTCGGCCGCATCTGATTGCACCGAACTCTAGGCACGGCCGGCGGCTGCGGCGAGGCCCGATACGGGCTCCGGCTCAGGCTTGCTGGCAAACAGGGAATAGACTGCGCCGGCGATCACTCCTCCGGCAATTGGTGCAAGCCAGAATAGCCAAAGTTGTTCCACGGCCCAACCGCCCACGAAAACGGCTGTCGCGGTGCTGCGCGCCGGATTCACAGAAAGGTTCGTAACGGGAATGCCGATCAGGTGAATCAGCGTTAAGCCAAGGCCGATGGCTATGCCTGCGAAACCCTTCGGTGCACGCTCGTCCGTTGCGCCAAGAATGATCATCAGAAACATGAAGGTGAGTACCACTTCCGCCACCAGGCAGGAAACCAAGGCATAGCCGCCCGGAGAGTGAGCGCCATATCCGTTGGAAGCGAACCCGCCCGCCAGATCGAACCCGGCTTTACCGCTGGCAATCACATATAGCACTCCCGCGCCCGCGATGCCGCCGAGGACCTGCGCAATCGCGTACGCCGGCAATTCCGCCGCTGGAAATCGCTTTCCCGCAACCAGGCCGGCCGTGACAGCAGGATTCAGGTGGCAACCTGAAATGTGGCCGATGGCGTAGGCCATCGTCAGGACGGTCAGGCCGAAGGCTAAGGCAACACCCGCGAAACCGATGCCAACGGATGGGATAGCCGCCGCTAATACAGCGCTGCCACAGCCGCCAAAGACAAGCCAAAATGTTCCGATAGACTCAGCGAGTGCTCGCTTGGGAAGACTAAACATGATTTTCTCCTTGTTTGGGACCGCGCCATTCCGGGCCGGAACCGTCATCAAATCTAACAACTTTTCCGGTTGCACGCCAGCGGGGGGCGGTTCATTGGAGTACATTAGGAGGGAGAGGAATTAAGGCGATTTGATGACACACGTAAGTATGAGCAGGTTAACCCTGATTGGAAGTTACCTGATTGCTGCGGGGATGGGAGTCAGCCTCCTGCACGCACAAGACACAGGCTTTGTACGCGGACATGGGAAGCCAGGCGATGCCGGACTTTTTATCAACGGTACTTATGCCGGGCCAGCGACTCGATTCACTGTCCCGGAAAAATATGCGTCGCCTGCCGGTGAAGTAGAGGTAACCCTTAAGGATCCTCGCTACGAGGATTTCACCACGAAGGTCACGGTACGCCCGAAGAAGACCACGAAGTTTAAATACACAATGAAACTCAGAGAGCCGGCCAAGCCTCCGTTCGGAACGCTGCGCCTCGGTGGCGGGGAGCCCGAATCGTTCCTGTCAATCTCTGCCGGCGACGTCGGTGCCGTCTATCTGAACGACAGATTCTACGGCCACGTTGACGAATTCAACAACAAAGGCTCGGGCATGCTGCTCAATCCCGGTACGTATGAACTGCACATTTCCTCGCCGACGTATGGCGAAATTCGCCAGACCGTCACCATTGAAGCGAACAAGATGACTGTCGTCCCGCTGCCGAAGAAGAAATAGTCTTTCTTACTTCAGCGCCCAAGAGAGGAAGCGTTCGGTGTAACCCAGGGCCTCGCGCGTTGCGGTTCCCATGGAGATTGCATCGAACGCATGTTCCCACCAGGGAAACTCCAACAAAATGGCACGGTTGCCGCTGGCGCGGAGTCGAGTGTGTAGTTCGCGCGCAAATACCGGCTTGACGATATGATCGCGTCCGCCTTGAATCAACAGCGTCGGCGGCTGTGGATTTGCGGCGTAGGAAAGGGGCGACGCCTGCGCGTACCGTTCCCGTAACAGCTCCGGCGGCCCGCCAAGAAAGCGTTCCAAAACTCCCCGCACGCCGATTGGATCAGGTACGGGCAAGTCCGCGTAACCCTCAATCAGGTTCGTAGGCGCGTAGTAGGCAACCACTGCTCGCACCGGCGTCAAAGAAGGCTCATAGGCAGCCAGCAGCGCCAGGTGGCCTCCAGACGACCTCCCGAGAAGCGCCACCCGGGTACCGTCAATCTGATATTCGGCGGCGTTCCGTCTCAGGAACAGAAGCCCTTCCTGCACATCTTCCAATTGCACCGGAAACTGGAACTCCGGCGCATGCCGGTAATCGATAGCGCAAACTACGTAACCGCGGGAAGCCATGTGGCGCGCAAACTCCGCATTGTCTGCAGGCGATCCGCTTCGCCACGC
>JBDUEM010000220.1:0-13134 GCA_040002435.1 Bryobacteraceae bacterium | reverse complement strand
TCAGCCCATGCGGGTGCTCGCTTGCGGACTGCAGCTTCATGAGATCGACGACGTTGACCACCCGGATCTTCAGTTCGGGCAGATGCTCGCGAAGGATGGACACCGCGGCCAGAACTTCCAGCGTGGGTGTGTCTCCGCAACAGGCCATCACCAGATCTGGTTCAGCGGCGTCCTGATCGTTGCTGGCCCATTGCCAGATTCCAATGCCTTCCGTGCAATGGATGACGGCGGCATCCATGGTCAGCCATTGAGGAAGCGCGTGTTTGCCGGCAACCACAACGTTGACGTAGTTCCGGCTCCGCAGGCAGTGATCAAAGACGGACAACAGGCAGTTGGCGTCGGGGGGGAGGTAAGCGCGAACGATATCGGCCTTTTTGTTGATCACGTGGTCGAGGAACCCTGGATCCTGGTGCGTGAATCCGTTGTGATCCTGCTGCCAGACGTGAGAGGCGAGCAGATAGTTCAGCGATGCGATCTTCCGGCGCCAGGGCAGTTCAAGACACACCTTTAGCCACTTGGCGTGCTGGCTGAACATCGAGTCGACAATACGGATGAAGGCCTCGTAACTGTTGAACAGCCCGTGCCGCCCGGTCAGAAGATATCCTTCGAGCCAACCCTCGCATTGGTGCTCGCTGAGCATCGAGTCGAGCACACGTCCGGAGGGCGCAAGGAATTCGTCATTCTTGATTTCCCGGGCGTCCCACTGGCGATTGGTGACTTCAAATACCGCGCCCAGCAGATTCGAGAGTGTCTCGTCCGGACCGAAGATACGAAAATTCCGCTGATCCAGATTCAACTTGGCCACGTCGCGTAGAAAGTGGCCCAGCACGAACGTGTCTTGCGCGTCCACGGCGCCTGGCGATGGCACGTCGACCGCGTGGTCGCAGAAATCCGGCATCCGAAGATCGCGCAGCAGTATGCCACCGTTTGCATGCGGATTGGCGCCCATTCGACGGTTGCCGTTCGGCGCTAGCTCAGCCAGTTCCGGTATAAGCCGTCCATTCTCGTCGAACAACTCCTCGGCCCGGTAACTCTTCATCCAGCTTTCCAGCTGCTGGACGTGATCCGGATGTTCGGCATCCACCAACAGTGGCACTTGATGCGCCCGAAAGGTGCCTTCGATTTGCAGGCCGTCAACCACCTTGGGTCCTGTCCACCCTTTGGGTGACTTGAGGACGATCATCGGCCAGCGGGCGCGCGTCGTGTCCTTCTTGTCGCGCGCATTGTTTTGAATTTGCCTGATCTCTTCGATGGCCGCATCCAAGGCGGTAGCCATGAGTTGATGCATCGTTTCAGGATCATCGCCTTCGACAAAGTGGGGCGTCCATCCACAACCGCGCAGAAACTGCTCCAACTCGTCAGGCTCGATGCGAGCGAGTACAGTGGGGTTACTGATCTTGTAGCCATTCAGGTGCAGAATGGGCAGTACCGCTCCGTCGGTAATCGGGTTGAGCAACTTGTTGGACTGCCATGCGGTCGCTAAGGGGCCCGTTTCCGCTTCACCGTCGCCGACGACGCATGCGACTACCAGATCGGGGTTATCGAACACAGCTCCAAAGGCATGGCTGAGCGAGTAACCCAGTTCGCCGCCTTCGTGAATCGAACCCGGGGTGGTCGGAGCAACGTGACTTGAAATCCCGCCGGGAAACGAGAATTGCATGAACAGCTTCTTGAGGCCGGCGTTGTCCTGCGTGACGTTCGGATAAATCTCGCTCCAGGTTCCTTCGAGATAAACGTTGCCTACAATCGCCGGGCCTCCGTGACCAGGGCCGGCAATGTAGAACATATTCAGGTCATATTTCTTGATCACCCGGTTCAAATGCACATAGATGAAGTTTTGGCCCGGCGTCGTGCCCCAATGCCCTACCACCAGAGGCTTCACATGCGACAGCTGCAGCGGCTCCTGCAACAGCGGATTGTCGTAGAGATAAATCTGGCCAACCGAGAGATAGTTGGCGGCACGCCAATACGCGTTGATCTTCTGGAGCAACTCAGGAGTGAGCGCGTTGGTCAGCTGTTCAGGAATCAGTGTTTGAATTTGCGATTTCATTTTTCTTCCCTACGAATCAGAGCGTTACTTTCTTCAGCCGTAATGCGTTTGCGATCACCGAGACGGAACTCAGGCTCATCGCTGCACCGGCAATGATTGGGCTGAGCAGCAGGCCAAAGAACGGATAGAGCACCCCAGCGGCCAAAGGAATACCAAGTGCGTTGTAGAGAAACGCGAAGAACAGGTTCTCCCGGATGTTCCGCATGGTGGCACGGCTGAGGCGGATGGCCTTGGCGATGCCGCGAAGGTCGCCCTTTAGAAGCGTGACGCCCGCACTCTGCATCGCCACGTCAGTGCCGGTGCCCATGGCAATACCGACTTCAGCCTCGCTAAGGGCGGGAGCGTCGTTGATGCCGTCGCCGGCCATCGCGACGTGTTTTCCTTCCGCGCGCAGCTTCTTGACATGGGCGACCTTCCCCGCGGGTTCGACCTCCGCCTCGACTGCATCGATGCCAAGTTGCCTGGCGACCGCGGCGGCGGTGCGACGGTTATCGCCGGTGAGCATAACGAGTTGCAAACCGAGCGAGTGGAGTTCTTCGATGGCCTCGGCTGTGGTGGATTTAATCGGGTCTGCCACGGCTAGGATTCCCGCCGGCTTGCCATCAATCGCGACGAACATCGCGGTCTTCCCCTCTTCTTGAAGCTTCGTGGCAGATGCCTCCAGAGGTTCCAGTCCCGCGATCTTCTCGTCCCGCAGGAAATCCGCTTTGCCGACCATAATCGTGCGGCCCGCGATGCTGCCGGCAACACCGCCCGCCGTAACCGAACGAAAGTCGTTCACGGCATCGAGAACGATGGCTTGATCCTTTGCGCCCTGCACAATCGCCGCGGCGAGAGGGTGTTCGCTATTCTGTTCCAGCGATGCGGCCAAACGCAGAAACTCCTTCGTGTCAAAACCGGCAGTGGGCAGGATATCCACGAGTTTTGGTTTGCCTTCCGTTAGGGTGCCCGTCTTGTCCACGACGAGCGTAGTGACTTTTTCCAACCGTTCGAGCGCCTCGGCGTTTTTCACCAGTACGCCTTCCTGCGCGCCGCGCCCGATGCCAACCATGATGGACATAGGAGTGGCCAACCCAAGGGCGCACGGGCACGCGATGATGAGAACCGCGACGGCATTCACGATGGCGTGCGCAAATTTCGGCTCCGGCCCAAGCCACATCCAGATACCAAAGGTGAGTACGGAAACAGCAAGGACCACAGGCACGAAGATACTCGCGACCTTGTCGGCGAGACCTTGAATGGGAGCGCGGCTGCGCTGGGCTTCGGCTACCATGTTCACGATCTGCCCGAGCAGTGTGTCGTTACCTACTCGTTCGGCGCGCAAGACGAAACTGCCGGTGCCATTCACGGTGCCGCCCGTGACTCTGTCGCCGACCGATTTCTCCACCGGGAGTGGTTCGCCGGTGACCATGGACTCTTCGACGCTCGAGTGCCCCTCCACCACGGTGCCATCCACGGGCACCTTGTCACCCGGAACTACGCGCAACCAGTCGCCGACTTTCACCTGGTCGAGCGAAACTTCATGATCGCCCTCTGGTGCGACCTGTCGCGCCGTGGGCGGTGCCAGATTCAACAACGCCTTGATGGCGCTGCCCGTGCGGCTGCGGGCACGCAGTTCGAGCACCTGACCAAGGAGGACCAGCACAACGATCACCGCGGCCGATTCAAAGTAAATGGCAATCCTGCCCTCGTGCTGCATCGTGTCTGGAAATATGCCGGGCGCGAGCATTGCCACGGTGCTCAAGACAAATGCCGCGCCCACGCCGATGCCGATCAACGTGAACATGTTTAGCTGACGCGTCACAACGGAGCGCCATCCGCGCTGCAGTAGCGGCCAGCCTGCCCACCAGACCACCGGCGTAGCAAGCGCAAATTGGATCCAGCGCGAGGCGTTGCCACCCACCCAGGGTTGCCGGCCCAGAGGCGGGATCAAATGAGCCATTGCCAGGAAAAACACCGGTAACGCGAGGGCGGCGCCGATCCAGAAGCGTCTAGTCATGTCGCGCAGTTCGTCGCTCTCTTCGTCTTCCATGCCCGCCGTCACCGTTTTCAATTCCAGTGCCATGCCGCATTTGGGACAACTGCCGGGATGGTCCTGTTCGACTTCCGGGTGCATCGGACAGGTATAGATGGACTTGGCCGCCGACGTTGAAACTGCGGTGTTCGATGGGGGCGCGGACATATCTTCCACCGGCGTACTTCGATTCGCGTCTATGGCCATATTGATTCCCTTCTTTGTAGTGGTATTGCAGATTTATCGCATCCAGCTCGTCACTCAGGCCGAAGCTGCCTCGTTCATGATCTTGACTATCGTGTCCTCTACTTCTTGCGCCACCTCTTCAAGTTGGGGCGTATGGAACATCGCGAGTAGAGTGGTGGGCTTCAATGTGGCCAGAATAGTTTTACCGCCTTCTTCATAAATGGAAATCCGGCATGGCAGCGCGGTAGAGACGCTCATATTCTGGTCTAGAACCTTCTTCGCCTGTTGAGGCTGGCAGACCTCGAAGATCATGCAGTCACGTTCGAAGGGTACTCCCTTCTTCACCATAGTCTCCTTCAGGTTGTGCACCTGCATAACGCCGAAGTGATTGGCCTGGACGGCCGCCTCCAAGGCAGCCGCAACTTCACGCACAGATTTGTCAGTGGACAATTTGATTAGCATACGTATCCTTTCGGCCTGAACCGTTCAGTCAGACGCGGGGTGTAGCACGACTATTTGTTGGACCGCTTATTCAGCACAGTGACCAGCATGACCACCACCAGTAGGGTGATCAGCACCGCCCCAAAGCCACATACTCCCGCCCATCGATCCGCCTTGGTTCATCACGAGTCCCCCTCGCTGCGCTGCTACCCTGGTCCACCGTGGCCATCCAGACCCTGAGCGGAGGCAGCGGCGCTTGAAGGAGCGGCCAACGGGCTGCGGCCCCGCTTGTCAGCAATCATTTCTGAACCCCTTGTTGTTCCTTGTAAGCGCCGGCCGTGTTTCCCTTCATCCCCTTCATGCCTTTCATGCCCTTCATGCCCTTCATGTCCTTCATGTCCTTCATCATTGGGCACTGCGCCATGGATTCCTTGCCCATCTGCATGTGCTGCATCATGTGCTGCATCATCGCCTCCTCCATCTGGGCCTTTCGCGCATCCATTGCTATCCGCTGGTCCACCATAGTGGTGAGGAGAGCGGCCATAAGACCCGTCTTCTGGTCATCCGGCGCGCGGTTCATGCTGGCTAGTTGCTCTTTGAGTTGAGCGTCTTGAGCCTTGATGTCGTCCTTCATGTCCTGTTTCTGTTGCTTCATTTTCTGGCAGCTTTCCATCATTGTCGCCGCAGTCATGGTCTTCCCTTCAGCGGGCGCGGGGGATTGCGCATAGACTGGAGACCAGATGGCCAGGGCTAAGGCCACTGCGAGGCTGGAACGTACAGCAAGAGTCGTATTTGTTTGGTTTTTCATGTTATGTCGCTTTCCTTTTCGGGTGCGGAGCTCATCCACAGCAGCCTCCCGACTTGTCTGCCGGCTTAACGCCGATGGACGTCGACAGAAACTTCTGCCGACAGTGGGCGCTGCAAAAGTAGAGCGTCTCTCCATTGCGTTCGGCATGGATAGCATCTGCCGGGTCCACAGTCATTCCGCATATCGGGTCTTTTGTGACCGTTTTCGTTTCCGTCATGGTTTGTTCTCCTTTTCTATCTGCGTCGGATTAGTGGTTCACCGGCACACTGGCAATATGAATGCACGCGCAACGCCACACTCCTCCTACGAGGAAGGCGATCTCGCCGCGGCGGTTTCCAACCTGCGCCTCGGTGTTCATCCGATTCGTCAAGTCGACAATTTGACTGGCATTGGTTCTTTGTTACCGCTTGGCTGACATCCTGGTAATCAGAACGATCAGGAGGACTACGACCAGGACGCCGATCACCGTCCAAATCCACATTCCTCCGCCCATCCATCCGTATCCGTATCCGTGGTTCATCATAGAGTTCCTTTCGTCGCGCTCCTTGTACTGGCAGTGTCGGTTTTGAGAATGCCGCGCACGGCGCGCGCAATCATCAGATCTTCGTCCGTTTGAATCACGCGTACAACAGTCCGGCTGGCGGCGGCTGAAATGATGCCTTCGCTCGCCGCGTTTCGCACTTCGGCAATTTCGATACCAAGGAAGCCCAGGCCATCACAGATGCGCTCCCGGACCTGTGGCGCGTTTTCGCCTATACCTCCGGCGAAGACCAACGTGTCCAATCCGCCGAGAGCGGCGGCAAAGCAGCCAATCCACTTCTTCGCCTGATAGCAAAACAGTTCCACGGCCTCGGCCGCTCGTATGTCATCCGCTTCCTGCGCGAGCAGGTCACGCATGTCCGAACTGATCCCGGAAACTCCCAGCAGCCCGGAGTCGTGGTTAACCATTTTGTAAAACTGTTGCATCGACATCTGTTCGGTTCGCTCCAGATACGGCGCCAAGCCGGGATCCAGATCCCCCGAGCGTGTGCTCATCACCAATCCCGATGTGGGAGTAAAGCTCATGCTGGTGTCGATGCTTTTACCGTCGCGCACGGCTGCCATGCTTGCGCCGTTACCCAGATGAGCGAGGATGACGCGGCCAGTGGTTGCCGCCGGGTCGCCCAAACGCACGAGTTCTTCCATCAGGTAGGCATAAGACAGTCCATGGAATCCGTAGCGCTGCACTCCCTGCTCGTCATAGCGGCGCGGGATGGGCAGCAGTTTGGCAACACGCGGCATGGTGCGGTGAAACGCAGTGTCAAAACAGGCCACCTGCGGCAGTTTCGGGTGACGCTGGCGTAACGTCTCAATCAGTTCGATTTCGCTGGGCAGATGCTCGGGGTCGCACGCGCTGATGCGATGCAGTTCCTGCAACAGTTCCTTTGTGACCAATTCGGGCGCGGTGCGTTGCATGCCTTGCACGATGCGGTGCCCCACGGCCCCGATCGATTTGAAGTTCTTTTGCTGTTGCAGCCAATCGATTAGTAGACTCGCCGCCGATTTGTGATCGGAAGCGGCCAGTTCGCGACTGTGCTGCTGATTCTCGACCGTGTCGCAGAATGTCAGATTCGTGCCGCTCGTGCCAATGCGGTCAATTTTTCCGTAAAGTCCTCGCTTAAGTGGTTCGCCCGTCTCATACAGCGCGAACTTGATGCTCGACGAACCGCCGTTGATCGTTAGAATGCTGGGGTTAGTCATTCTCTAATCCGAAAAATGCCAATTTCGTGGTCGCGGATGTGTAATCTGTGTGAAGTATGCTTCCAATTCCAAGCATTCCGCATGTCCGCGTCAGGCTTAGCGATTGCCCACCCGTTCGTTAGCAGGATGCCGCCAATATCCAGAAATATTTTTGATTGGCATCACTGCCCCCTGACGAGTAGGACTATGCACGCGTGTATCCAAGCAGTCAGTGTTGAGAAGTCACCTCTGGGCGAGTCCTGCGGCCTGTATTCGCCTAGAGGGCTCAATCCGACAAGGGAATCCACTCGGAGTTATGACCATATATGGTCAGTCGACTTGGTTTGGTCAACTGTAAGTGGCAACTCCGATCGGGATTTCCTCAGAAACCATGCCCCTCGCCTCAATTCGGCGAACTCGCGTGTCGCAGCGGAGTAGGACTCAATTTCCTCGCGCCACTGCGGATGGAGTCCGGGCACTTGGAGCCTTAATTGCAATTGCAGCTGATGGTAGGAGTTCGAAACGTGACCAGCCTGAACACTTGGGTGCCGCACTTAGCGACAAGGATGCACCGACCACAAAAGCCTCCCCATAAACCGAAAGCCCAGCACGAACGGAGTCATCAAGCCATCGGGGTAAAGCCCGTAGCGACACGGGCGATCATTGGGCCAATGCGGGTTATCTTGATTTTGGCGTCCATACCCAGCTTGATACAGAAGTGGCGCAGCATGCGCGAGGTTGGCTTCAGCGGGGTATCCTGCAAGCTCTTCTCGGCACAGTGGAAACTGTTTGGCTCTGCCTTTGTCGTTGCGTTGCTGTACGTTGGGATCCATCCTCCCATAGCGGGCAAAAATTGCGCGAGCGTGGCTAATTGTTACCCTGACGCCTCCAGCGCGACGTGGCTGCGTACGGAGTTCCGCGGAACGGAATTGGCTCACGTCCGGAAATGACGACCGCAGGTCAATCAGGAGGTCAGTCAGTGATTCGAGAGCCTGATCTTCCCGCTAGGCGGTAAATATGACTACTCTTAAAGCGCAGTTGGATCAATTGTCGATCAACACGATCCGCTTCCTGTCAGTTGACGCTGTTCAAAAAGCTAATAGCGGCCATCCGGGCCTGCCGCTGGGCGCTGCGTCCATGGCCTACACATTATGGACGCGGTTTCTCCGCCATAATCCGGCCAATCCTCAATGGGCAAATCGGGACCGGTTCGTCCTATCGGCCGGCCACGGCTCGATGCTCCTCTATAGCTTGTTGTACCTCACGGGCTATGATGTGCCGCTGGACCAAATCAAACAATTCCGCCAATGGGGCAGCATGACGCCCGGTCATCCGGAGCGTGGTCTGACTCCCGGAGTCGAAACCACCACTGGGCCGCTTGGTCAGGGATTTGGCAACGGCGTGGGCATGGCGATTGCCGAAGCGCATCTTGCCGCGCGGTACAACCGGCCGGGTTTCGAGATCGTCGATCATTTTACCTACGTGTTGGTTAGCGATGGCGACCTGATGGAAGGCGTGGCTTCGGAAGCCGCCTCACTTGCCGGACAGTTAGAACTTGGCAAGCTGATCTATCTTTTCGACAACAATCATGTGACGCTCTCCGCCGGCACCAACATGACCTGCAACGAAGACCATGCGCGCCGGTTCGAGGCGTATGGTTGGCACACGCATTCTGTCGCGGACGGTAACGACGTGAACGCTATCGAGCTGGCTCTGCAGGCGGCGCGGAGCGAGACCCAACGCCCGTCGCTGATTCTTGTCCGCACCCACTTGGGCTTCGGTTCTCCCGACAAGCAGGACAGCTTTGAGGCGCACGGTTCGCCGTTAGGGGTAGAAGAGGCGAAGCTAACCAAACAGAACCTGGGTTGGCCGGTGACGCCTCTGTTCGACGTTCCACCCGACGCTCTCGCCAATTTTCGCGAGGCCCTTCCTCGGGGGCTGCAGGTGGAGTCTGAATGGCGGGATCAATTCACGCGCTACGCTACGGCATATCCCGACTTGGCTCGCGAGTTGCACGAGAGAATGAGTGGAGAATTGCCCGTTGGGTGGGATGCGGACATTCCCGTTTTCCCAGCAGATCCCAAGGGGATGAAGACCCGCGTGGCCTCAGGAAAGATAATGAACGCGATGGCTGCCAAACTTCCTTCGCTGATGGGGGGATCGGCGGATTTAGATCCTTCCACGTACACGGCACTCGAGGGTGCCGGTGATTTCGAATCTCCCGATCGAGCCTCGGGCGACACGCAAGGTTCAAGCGGCGGCGGCTGGAAATACGCGGGGCGCAACTTGCACTTCGGTATTCGCGAACACGGGATGGGCGCCATTCTGAATGGCATGGCCGTGCACGGTGGCTTCATCCCGTACGGGGCGACATTCCTGATCTTCTCGGATTACATGCGCCCCGCCATCCGGCTGGCGGCCATCATGGAGCAGCGGGTCGTCTACGTTTTCACGCACGACAGCATTGCACTCGGCGAAGACGGGACCACTCATCAGCCCGTGGAACAACTTGCCAATCTGCGTGCCGTGCCGCGCCTGGTGGTGATCCGTCCCTGCGATGCCAACGAAACTGCGTACGCCTGGCGCTATGCAATCGAGACGCTGGACCGTCCGGTCGCCCTGATCCTGACGCGCCAGGATGTGCCGACTCTGGATCGCAGCCGGTACACTTCAGCCGAGGGACTCAAACGCGGGGCCTATATCCTGGCTGAGGCGGCGAACGGCCAACCTCAGATTATTTTGGTCGCAACCGGCTCAGAAGTGAGTCTGGTCCTTGAGGCGCAGCAGGAATTGGAAAAGCAGAACGTGCAAGCACGCGTTGTATCCATGCCTAGTTGGGAACTGTTCGATGCGCAAGCGGAGGAATATCGCCTCTCTGTCTTTCCGCCTTTGATTCGCACGCGTCTGGCGGTGGAGGCAGGGGCAACACAGGGATGGCGCCGCTATGTCGGCGACCTGGGCGACGTGGTTGGCATTGACCATTTTGGCGCCTCGGCGCCCGCCGCGGTGCTATTGCGCGAATACGGGTTCACCGTTGAGAACGTTTGCAAGCGAGCATTGGCCCTGCTGGAAAAGAACCATGCCTGATTCGCCGAAACGAATTGGCATCGCCGCCGACCATGGAGGATTTGAGTCAAAGCGATATCTGGCCCGGATGTTGCAGGAGGCTCATTATGAAGTGGTCGACTTCGGGGACAGCCAGCTGCAGGAGGATGACGACTATCCGGACTTCGTTGTGCCCTTGGCCCGTGCGGTTGCGCGCGGCGAAGTAGATCGTGGCGTGGCTATTTGCGGCAGCGGCGTGGGCGCATGTATTGCTGCCAACAAGGTGCCGGACGTGCGGGCGTGCCTGATCCATGAGAGCTTTTCGGCACGTCAGGGGGTCGAGGACGACGCCATGAACGTGATCTGCCTCGGCGGTCGTGTAGTGACGAATACCGTCGCTTGGGAGTTGGTAAGAGTGTTCCTCCAGGCACGATTTAGCGGCGCGGAGCGTCACCAACGCCGGGTGGCTAAGGTCGCACGCCTGGAACGCAGAGATTTAGAATAATGAGGCGGTGGTGAAAGTCAGTCCGCTTGCGGGAAAGCCCGCCGAAGCATCGATGCTGGTGAACGTGCCCCGACTCGTGTCGGCTTACTACACCGAGATTCCAGACCCTTCTCTGCCGGAACAGCGTGTGGCTTTCGGCACTTCGGGACATCGTGGCTCCTCATTCGACAAGGCGTTTAACGAGTGGCATATCGTCGCCATCAGTCAGGCCATTTGTCAGTATCGGAAGCAAAAGGAAATCGATGGCCCCTTGTTTCTCGGCATGGACACGCATGCCCTCTCCGTGCCGGCTCTTGCCAGCGCTCTTGAAGTGCTGGCGGCGAACGAATTCGACGTCATGCTGGCGGAGAGCGATGAATACACTCCGACACCTGCGATTTCTCACGCCATCCTGACCTACAACCGCGGGCGCAAGACGGGACTCGCCGACGGCATCGTCATCACGCCGTCACACAACCCGCCTCATGACGGAGGGTTCAAGTACAATCCACCGCACGGAGGGCCGGCGGAATCGGCCGTTACCGATGAGATTGGAGCCAAGGCGAACGAGTTTCTGCGAAACAGCCTGCGTGGGGTGAAACGAATCCCTTTCGAAAAGGCTCTTCACGCGGCAACGACGCACCGGCACGACTATCGGAATGCCTACGTTGCCGATCTCGCCAACGTGATCGACGTGGATGCCATTCGCGGTGCGAAGATTCGCATGGGAGTCGATCCGCTCGGAGGCGCGGGGGTCCACTACTGGGGGCCGATTGCGGAGCGCTACAAGCTGGAACTCACGGTGGTGAGCGACGCCGTCGACCCCACCTTCCGCTTCATGACGGTGGACTGGGATGGCCAGATCCGCATGGACCCCTCATCTTCCTATGCGATGCAGCGGCTCATTGGACTCAAGGATCGCTTCGAGATCGCCTTCGCCTGCGACACGGACCACGACCGTCACGGGATTGTCACCAAGAGCGCCGGGCTGCTGCCGCCCAATCACTATCTTTCGGTCGCAATCCGCTACCTGTTCCAACATCGTCCACAGTGGAACAATGAGGCGGCCATAGGCAAGACGGTGGTGAGCAGCCAGATGATTGATCGCGTCACGGCAAAGCTTGGCCGGAAGCTTTATGAAGTGCCGGTGGGTTTCAAGTGGTTCGTGGATGGCCTCCTCGACGGCTCGCTTGGCTTCGGCGGAGAGGAAAGCGCGGGCGCATCTTTTGTCCGTATGGATGGCAGCGTGTGGACGACAGACAAAGATGGCATCGTTCCGGCTTTGCTTGCGGCCGAGATCACAGCGCGGATGGACCGCGATCCCGGTGAGATCTACCGTGATCTCGCGCGAGACTTTGGCGAGCCGGTTTACGACCGCGTGGAGGCTCCAGCCACGCGTGAGCAGAAGGAAATGCTGGGCAGACTTTCACCACAGGACGTCCGGTCCAAGTCTCTGGCCGGCGAGAAGATCCAGGGGATCCTCACTCACGCTCCGGGCAATAAGGCGCCCATCGGTGGCTTGAAGGTAATGACAGAGAACGGGTGGTTCGCGGCGCGCCCGTCAGGCACCGAGGATATCTACAAGATTTACGCGGAGAGCTTCCAGGGAACCGAACATCTGCGGCGCGTACTGACGGAAGCGCAGGCAATCGTCGATGACACCTTGGGTGTGATGCCCGATCGGAGCGACAAATCATGAGCAAACAAATCCGTGCCAGTCACCCCATGTACCATCTACTGCCCACCGAAATTGAGGGGTTCGACTCCCTGGCGGAACTCGCCCTGGACCTGCGCTGGTCATGGAATCACTCTACTGACGAAGTGTGGCGGCAGTTGGATCCCGAACTTTGGAGGATCACGCACAATCCCTGGGTCGTTCTACAGACGGTTTCGCGCGACCAGATTGAGCGCGTGCTGGCCGATCCTGTCTTTCGGAAGAACGTCGACGGTTTAGTCGAAGCCAGCCGCCAGGCGGGGAAGGCGCCGGCCTGGTTTCAAAAGAATCATTCCAGCTCCTCCCTGACCTGCGCTGCCTACTTCAGCATGGAGTTCATGCTGAGTGAAGCCCTCCCTATCTACTCGGGCGGTCTTGGTAATGTGGCCGGCGATCAACTGAAAGCAGCCAGCGATCTGGGTGTGCCTGTGGTCGGCGTTGGCCTGCTCTATCAGCAAGGCTATTTTCGCCAGGAAATCGACCAAGACGGAGCGCAACAGGCCCTCTTCCCGTATAACGATCCCGGGCAGTTGCCGATCACGCCGCTACGCCAGCCCAACGGCGAGTGGTTGCGGCTGGAGGTCGCTTTACCCGGATACTCAGTCTGGCTGCGTGCCTGGCAGGTCCAGGTCGGCAGAGTCAAGCTCTACCTGCTGGACAGCAACGACGCGGC
>JBDUEM010000219.1:0-13174 GCA_040002435.1 Bryobacteraceae bacterium | reverse complement strand
AATTTCTACCACGGTACACCAGTTCACCGCCGGGCGCAGTGTGGATGCGGCGAATCTGGAATGATTCAAGAGCGTTGCAGCCGGTCCGGCACCACGATATAGCCTTCCTCGCGCGAGCCGTGCACCTGATTTCGCGCCGTTCCCCAAAACCACCAGTACGCGGCGACGTAGGCGCACATCACAGCATCCATGCGGTCCTCGATATCCTTCATCGCCGCGCCGGTGCGCGGCAGTTGCGGCAAGAGAAATGGCGCTACCGGCGGTTCCAGTCCCGGCAAGCAGGACAGCATGAGACCGCGATATCTTTCCAGTTCCAGCAGGCGGTCTGCCAGCCGGCCCTTCTTGTATTTGATGATGCGCGGCAGGTCGAAAAGCTGCACCATCGCGGAATGTGGATGGACTTCGAATTGATACCGCCCGGGTTCTCGCGGCGGGATTGAGACTGTGTGCTGGAATCCGCGCGCTTCGAGGGCATCGCCGATTTCGACGGTGCGCTTTGCTTGGGGAAGGTTGAGGTTGGCGGGATAGCAGCCGGCGTGGTATTTGCCGAAATGCTTGTGCATGAGTTTGTCGGCTGCTCGCATGCCGGTTTGGTTCCGGATGATGATTGGGGCGTCTACTGCGATGACTGCCGGGCCGTCCTGGCTCGCCTTATCGACCCAGGTGAGAATTTCGTCGATTCCCGTCAGGCGATCCATCGACATCAAGTGCAGCGAGGGGCCCCGCCATTCCATCACGGCCAGGCCGCTCGGTTTCCCCAGCCAGCCGAAGTCGATTCCCAGGAAGCGCACTAAAACCGGCCGTACCAGGTCAGCATCGAATTGCCATAGAGCGCGACCGCAACCGCCGCGATGCCCAGGAAGCTGCCGAACGGCAATTCGTAGGTCGCGGCGTCCTCCCGCTTCAGAAGGATATATGTCAAGCCGGCAACACTGCCCATCACCGATCCGATGACTAACGTCAACAGGGTCCCCTGTATGCCGAAGAATGTGCCGATCATCATCACCATCTTCACGTCGCCGAGGCCCAGGCCTTCGCGATGGCGGAGCTTCTCATAGAGCGCGCCGAACGACCAGAGCACTCCAGCGGTGAAGATGGCTCCGAAGGCGGACTCTATCACCGAGATGACGACACGATTCCAATCCACGGGCAGCAGCAGCGCCATCAAACCGGGGCTCATGGGAACGAACGCCGCCAGCACCAGACCGGCCGCGGTTCCGCCTTTGGTGAATTCGTCGGGCAGTATGCGTTCCTCAAAATCGGTGAAAATCAGGTCGACATGTATTGCCGCGAAGATGCAGAATTTGAGCGCCAGCAGCGTTACGCCGAATTTCCATACGCCCATGAAGAAAAGCGCGCCGGTGAGTAATTCCACGGCGGCGTAGCGCCAGGCAATCGGCTCGCGGCAGTGGCGGCATTTCCCCATCAGGAGAAAGAAAGACACGACCGGAATATTGTCGTACCAGGCGATCGGTTTCTCGCAGTAAGGGCAAGCCGACCGGGGGCTGACGACAGAGAGGTCGCGCGGCATCCGATAGATACACACATTCAGAAAGCTGCCGATGAGCAAGCCGAAGAGACCGGCGAGAAGAGCTTCTAGCAACCGAGCACCTCCTCATAAACCCGGATGGTGTTGTTCACCATGGCAGTGGTTGTGAATCCCGCTTCGACGCTCTTTCGGGCGCTTTTCGCCAGGCTCTCGCGCATGGCTAGGGCGCGCTGCATGGCATCGGCAATGTCCGGCGCATTGTTCTGCGTCAAGAGGCCGTTCTGTCCGTCCTGGATAATCTCCGGCAGTCCGCCCACATTGCTGGCGACGACGGGAACACCCGCGGCCAGGGCTAGCAGCACCGCCGAACCGAGGCCTTCGGAATGTGTAATGTAGACAAATAACGCCGCGCGAGAGAGGTCGCCGGGAAGATTGGTGGAGTAGCGGATTTGGATTCCCGCGATCGCGGCTGCCTCCTCCAGCAAAGCGGTGCCTTTCATAGGATCATCTGTCGCCACAGCCACAATGTCAGGTCCGGCGGCCGCTTGCGCGGGGACATCGACACCATCGTAAACCACCGAAATCTTCGAGGCGGGAATACCAGCTGCGCAAAGAATAGACCGGACGTGTTGGGAGACCGCGATGTAGTGGTCGGCGCGGGAATACTTCCACGCCGATAACCAGGAACGGCCAATGGGAAAGGCTACTCTTCGCGAGACCACCAGCAGCGATCGGCCTACCGCCGCCGCCCATGTATGGCTGCGGGCGTCGTGGACATGAGTGAGGTCCGCCTTCCGGGAATTCGCCGCCAGTGAGGCTATCGATAGGGCTTCGGCACGGATGCCACGCTTGCGGCACTCCAGCATCAACAAACTACCCGGCCTGCAGAGGAGCGTGGAATCGGAACCGAGGCCGGCATGGAGATTGAGTACCTGCCATTGGCCACCCCGCATTTCGCGCCCCGCGTCCGCGTGCAGCACCTTCATCGCCGGGGACTCATATTTCGGGCTTTGGCGTACTTCACGAAATTATAAAAGGCGGCCATCTGGGCGATGGTGAGTCCTTCAAGTCCGTCGCGGAAGCCCGCCTGCAGGACATAGGTGCGCCAGAAGGTCCATGCCGGATCCAGCACCAACTGACGCCAACCAATGGGAATCCGCTGCTCCACAATCTGCTCGGCGGCCAGCGTGGTGTAGCGGTCCAACGTCTTCAGATGCTCGGAAAGTGAACTGCAGGTAAAATGCAACAGGTCTGATTCCAGGTGCCCCAGAGCACCATCCACGTTCACGCTCTCATGGACAAAATCACCTACCCAGCGAGCCTTGCGGCGATCGTACAGGCGAACCTTCCGGTCCGGGTACCAGCCGGAATGCAGAATCCATTTTCCGAGATACTGCGCCAAACGCGGCATGGTGTAGGCGTCATAATGCGGGCCGTTCTTCTTGATCTGCCATATCTCGCCTTCCAGCGCTTCGCTGAGTGCTTCGTCCGCGTCGATGGATAGTATCCAATCGTACTGGCTGCGTTCGGCGGCAAGGTTCTTTTGCTGCGCGTAGCCGGGCCAGGGGCTTTCGATCACACGAGCCCCGAGTTTGGCGGCGATGTCCGGCGTACGGTCGAGGGAGCCACTGTCCACCACCACAATCTCGTCGCAGCAGCGAAGGCTTTCCATGGCGCGCGCGATGTTCCGCTCTTCGTCACAAGTGATGATGGTAGCGGAAATCTTCATTCTGCTAATCCGGAGTGCTGATGGGGGAGAGGGAGAAGCAGACCAGGAACATTGCCAGGGCCAGCCATCCAAGTCTTGTTCGACCGCTGCCCATCTCAGCACTATCATAAATCCTGGGATGTTTCATCCCAAAGAAGAACAGCAGTACCGCCCAGAAAAGCCAGCTGACGGAAAAGTATCCCATCGGGACCAGCGCCGCTACGAAGATTCTGGATAGCAGGCGGTGCCGTTCGCCGATGAAGGCGTACAGAATGTGTCCGCCGTCCAACTGTCCAATGGGCAACAGGTTCAATGCCGTGGCGAAGATTCCAACCCACGCCGCGCGGGCAATGGGGTGAAGGTAAATGTCAGCCACTGGAACCCCGGGAAAGATCAAAGCTTCCAGAAAGCGCAGAATGCCCGGAGCGCTAAACACCAGATCGCCTTGCGCGGCAATTCCTGGAATCACCTTGGAAAAAGCGAGACCGATAGCGAGGGCGGGAATCACGAAGACGAAGCCCGCGATGGGGCCGGCTATTCCCACGTCGAACAGTTGCCTCTTGTAATAGATGGCGGACCGGATACGGATGAAGGCCCCCAACGTTCCAATCAAGGAAGGAGCCGGCAGAAAGTACGGGAGGCTGGCATCGATCTTGTAATAGCGGCACGTGATGTAGTGACCCATCTCATGCGCCATGAGGATGGTAAGCAGCGTGAGGGAAAACGGCAGTCCGTACCACAAATCCAGAGGATGAGTGAGCGTATGCGCCAGACCGCTGAGAACGCCGGTCATATCCTCTTCGAGGAACGCCGGCCGATTACGGTCGAAATTGTACGCCAGCCGCGCACCCACAGTCGTTGTGGTAAAAAAGGTCAGCAGTAAAAGCAGGGCGTGAAGCCAATAACGCTCACGGGGTTTGCGAGGCGGTTCCGGGACATCCGCCAGAACATAATTCGAAGACACAACAGGTTCAGGCTACTGCAGCGTCTGCAGTTCCTTACCTGGCTTAAAGCGTACAGCTTTCCCGGGAGGTATGGCTACCTCGGCTCCGGTGCGAGGATTGCGGCCGATGCCGGTCTTGCGGGGGCGTACGTTGAAGATTCCGAACCCACGAAGTTCGATCCGTTCGCCCTGTCCAAGTGCTCGCTTCATGCTCTCAAAAACGGTCTCCACAGCCATTTCAGCCTTCGTCTTCGTAATTCCCGTTTTGCTTACCACTTCATTGATAATATCGAGCTTGATCAAGACGTCCTCCAGGTTTTACGCCGTTCTTCCCCCGGGCGGCTCCCGGCGGAAACAGCAAACCTCATGATAAGATTAGGCTTAAAGCATTGTCAAGCTCAATCAATTCTCAATTCGCCTTAGTGGACGAGGAGCGGTTCCGCAAGACGTGTGCGCAGTTCGCTACAGGTATAGCAATCGCAACCATATGTGGAAGAGAAGGCCAGCCCTTGGGAATCACCGTAAACTCCTTCACGTCCGTCTCCTGCGCTCCACCTTTAGTACTAGTCTGCATTGATTACCGGTCGAGCATTCTTCCGCATTTCCGCAATACCACTCATTACGGGATCAATGTCTTGAGCAACGATCAACGGGACGTGTCGGTGCGATTTTCGCAGCCGGAGCTGGACCGGTTCGTGGGCCTGGCGTGGGATGCAGGAGCCACCGGGGTGCCTCTGCTGGAAGGCGTACTGGCCTCGATGGAATGCCATATCACGCAAACAGTGGAGGCAGGAGATCACGCGATCTTCCTTGCGGAGGTAGTTCGAGCCGAATGCGGCGAGGGGCAGCCGCTGCTTTATTTCGGCAGCAGCTATTGTTCTCCGGCCGGCAGCGTAAAGTAGAACCGCGAGCCCTTTCCCGGTTCGGATTCTGCCCACATCCGGCCCTGGTGGATTTCCACGATCTTTCTAGCCAGAGCGAGGCCCACGCCCGTGCCTGGAATTTCCTTCCCATGCAGGCGCTTGAAAACGCCGAAGATTTTTTCCGCGTGTTTCATTTCAAAACCGGCGCCGTTGTCTTCCACACAAAACACCCACTGCTCTTCCTGCCGGCGCGCCGTAACATGAATTCTAGGCGGATCGGCGGACCGAAATTTGATGGAGTTCCCGATCAGATGCTGCAGAACGAGGGCCAGACGGGCCTGGTCTACGGTGACGTCCGGGAGAGCGTCCTGTGTCACCGCGGCCTGCGATTCGGCGACGGCCGGCTGCAGATTCATGAGCGCCCACTGCACAACGCTGGTCATCCCCACTCGCTCGAGGCGGCGGGTATCTGGATTTCCCATGCGGGATAACGTCAGCAGGTCGCGGATTAACTGCCCCATTCTGTCCGCACCGTCCACTGCGAACTGAATGTACTGGTCGGCGTCTTCGTCCAGTTTGCCGGTGTATCTTCGCGCGAGCAACTGAATATATCCGGAGACCATACGGAGGGGCTCCTGCAGATCGTGCGACGCCGCGTAGACGAACTGCTGGACATCTTCTTTTGCCTTGGCAAGGTCCTGGCGTAACTGAGCCAGGCTCGAAACATCCTGAATGATGACGATCGACGCGGGAGCCTCCCCCGGCGTATCCGGCATTTGGAACGAACTTGCGAGAAGCTCCCGGCGGCCCGCCGTCGAATCACAGCTCATTTGCACCCCGTTCAGCAGCTCGCCCGCGGCGACCCGCGCAGCGGGGTGGAGCAAAGGGCCTCCTGAATCGCTACGGAAGTCAGCTGCTTCGAACTCTTTGGCAGCGCGATTGGAAAATTTGACGATTCCGGTTCCAAGTTCCGCAACCATCACGCCTACTGGCATGCCATCCAGAATCTCTTGCCCCCAGGTTCGCCGGTTACGGAGTGAATCAATGTCGGTACAGGTTCCAAGCCAGTTCCGGACTTTGCCCGCACCGTCTGGAAGAGGTACAACTCTGACCAGAAACCAACGATAGTCCTGCCCAGCGCCGGCAATTCTGCATTCCCCTTCGAGCTTGGAATAGAACTGCGGCAGGCGGTTCAGATCATCGGGATGGAGCACCTGACGCCAGCCGCCTCCGTGCAGAGCCTCCGGCGCCAACCCGGTATAGGCGGCTGCCGCTTCGTTGACGAACTTGACTTCACCGTCCGAAGACGCAGTGAAGACGATCTGCGGAATGGTATTGATCAGTGCGTCGTACTGGTACTTACCGAGCGCTAGTTCCAGCTCGCGAATCCGGTTTCGAAGGGTCACTACTTCCGGTGATTCCATCATTGGCTCTTACCCTACCTCACTTTTGGCCAACCTGTTGGATTGTGGTCAAAAATTCCAAATTCGACGCTCAAACAGGTACATTTTACGCTCACGATGCGCAGATGACCCTCGATGGCACCTCTTGAGGGAACATATGACAAGATCTTTGTTTGGAGACCATCGTGCTTACAGTATGATGTCCAATTGACGAAGGTAACGTTTCCCTAATGAACAACGCGAATGTCGGGCGGCGAGTGGAAGTGCTGCTCGTCGAAGACAACCCGGGAGACATCAGACTCACCCAGGAGGCCTTTAAAGAGGGACGATTTCTTGTCAATTTAACGGTGGCTATGGATGGAGTGCAGGCGATTGACATCCTCAATCACCGCGGCCCTTATACAGAGACACCGCGGCCTGATTTGATTCTCCTGGATCTGAATCTTCCCAAAAAGAGCGGCCGCGAAGTGCTTGGTGAAATCAAGGCGGACACTGATCTGAAGCGTATCCCGGTGATCGTCATGACCACATCCAAGGCCTCGCAGGATATCGACCGGGTCTATGATCTCAACGCAAATTGTTATATCACCAAGCCGGTTGAACTGGACGAGTTTCTGAACGTGGTCCGCTCGATCGAAAATTTCTGGCTTACGATCGTGACCCTGCCAAAGAACTAGCCGCGTACTCCAACGTGCGGCGCGCCTGGAAGAGGTGTCTGCGGTTGTGTGCGGCGATCAGTGGAAAAACCATTCCCAAACTGATTTGGAAGTGGCGGCTAACAGGCGATATGACTCTGTTCTTCCTCAGATCCAGCCTTGCGGATTCCTCGATCAAGGACATCAGTTCCAGATGAATGCGGCGCCACTCCGCCATTGTTTCGTCCCTGGAATTCTCACTCTGCGGCGCAAATACTTTGGGCGCTTTCAGTCTGACCTTGACCGGCGGCCCCATGCTTTTCACGAACCAGCGTTCCAGTAGTCCGTAACGGAAGAGCGGGGCGTCGGACAGCATTGGGCTACCCCCGATGACGATGCGGCGGATGGATGCGACATATTCCCGGTTGGTCTGATTGAGGTGAGCCAGGCATGCGGCGGCGGACCAAACGCCGGGTGCAGGTTTCCATGACCATCCGGCTTCCTCACAACTGCCGGCCAGGCCCTCTGCTTCCAGCAGGGTATCTTTCAACAAAGCCCCGGCACGTTCCAGGTCTCTCTTCATTCCTTAGATGATATAGCACTTGACCGGCAGCGGAATTGATGCTAATTTCTTAGCATAGTGCTGTTTTTTTAGCATATGAAAAAGCCTGCCAGTTCTTCGTTAAGCCGCCGTGAGCGGCAAATTATGGACCTGTTGTATCAGTCCGGCCGCGCGACGGCCGCGGAGATCCAGGAAGCGTTGCCGTCTCCGCCGAGCTATTCGGCTACACGGGCGATGCTGCGCATTCTGGAAGAGAAGGGCCACGTGCGGCATGAAGAGGATGGACCGCGCTACGTTTACACGCCGCGGGTCTCGCGCGATCTGGCGAAGAAATCGGCACTGCACCATATCGTACAGACTTTTTTCGAAGGCTCGGCTGCGAAGCTGGTCTCCACTCTCGTTAGTGAAGACGCCGGCCGAATGACGGCTGAAGAACTCTCGCTGCTTGCAAATCTGATTGAGAAGGCCCGCCAGGAGGGAAAATAACGTGAACGCGCTTGGCTTAACCGGAAAAGTTACCTTGCTGCTGTTAGCAGCTACTGCCGCAGCATGGTTGTTACGAAAGCGGTCCGCAAGCCATCGCGCCGCGGTGTGGCAATCCGCCTTGACCGCCGCTGTGCTGCTCCCGCTCCTGAGTCTCCTGTTGCCGTCGTGGCGAGTCCCTCTGACTGGTGCGTTCGATCTCTCTCTTGTTTCCATTTCCGCGGGCGCTGCGAGTTTCACGCCGTCGCCAAGCTTGCCGGTTATCGACTGGATCGTCCTCGCGTGGGCCTTGGGATTTGTGTTTTGCGGCGTAAGAATCGTTGCCGGCAATTGGATGGTGTGGCGGGCAGTGCAACACGGCAGGCCGCAACAGGAGGAAGCGGTGGAAATCCCCGTTGTCGAAAGTGCATGCATTCGCACACCGCTGCTGTGGGGTGTGGTGAGGCCCCGAATTCTTGTGCCCCCCGGCTGGGATTCGCGCAGCAGTAGTGAGCGCGCGTTGATTCTGTCCCACGAGGCGGCCCACGCGCGGCGGAGCGACACGCGCTTTCAACTGGTGTCGCAGTTGGCGAGCGCGATCTATTGGTTCCACCCCCTGGTCTGGATGGCCACCGCCAGGCTGCGCCGGGAAAGCGAGATGGCATGTGACGATGAAGTGCTGCGATCGGGAGCGCTGGCCAGTTCCTACGCGGATTTGCTTCTGAGGACCGCTGCGTCCTTCGGTTCCGGGCCATCCATGGGTCCGGTGACGCTCGCCATGGCGCGACCTTCGCAGGTCCAAGTGCGAATACGGTCGGTCCTGGAGCCCGGAGCAGAGCGTGCTCCGCTCAGCGGGCGCGGAGGTGTATTCGCCATCCTGCTGCTGTTCGCCGTTATGCTGCCGGTTGCCGCGATGCAAAACGGCGCGGAGGATGATCGCGTGTATAAGATCGGAGGGGACGTCCTCTCTCCGCGCGTCATCGAAAAGCAGGAGCCCGCCTACACCCAGGAGGCCCGGGACGCAGGGATCGAAGGAACTGTCATGCTGGCAATCGAAATCGACAAAGAGGGCCGGGTTCGCCGGGCGGAAGTGGTCCGCGGACTCGATACCGGGCTTGATCAGAGCGCGATGGACAGCATTCGGACCTGGGTGTTTGAGCCGGCTCGAAAAGCCGGGAAGCCGGTAATTGTGGCAGCGAGGGTTGAGGTCAATTTCCGCCTGCAATAGGCGCAATCCCGACGGAAGCGGTCAATGCGAGGCGGAAGGCCGGGCGATGGCGAACCACGCGCGCTCCGCGCAAGCCTGCTTCCCGGGCAAGCGATTCGAGTTCCTTTGCGTGAAAGCCAGCCTCCACCGAAATTGGGCCATCGTGTAAAGTGATGGCGTCCCAGCCGAAGATCCAAGTTGTCAGGGGCAGGAAATAGTAAGCAAGAGGATGCCGCTCGAGATCCGTGAGGACAACCGCGCGGCGAGCCAGAGCAGCGAAGGTCCGCAAAAGCTCCACCACCCGGTCATTCTCAAAATGGTGGAGAAATAGCGAGCAGTGGACAATGTCGAAGCTGCCGGGCCGAAACGGCATCTGGAACGCATCGCCGCAAACACGCGGATGCGCGGCCTTGACCAGGTGATCCGGCTTGTAGTCGAAAGAGGTCACCTCCGCGCCGGGATAGGCAGCTTTGACACTGGCACCCATGTCGCCGGAGGCGGCGCCGACATCGAGGAGCGTAAAGCGCTCCTCCGGGCGCACGACTCCGGCCATTGTTTCCCGTAAAACACCGTGACCGCCGAGCAGCCGGTTGATTTTTACAAGATCGTTTAAGCTGGCCGCGGCGCGTTCCGGCGTCTGTAGATCCAGCCACTCTTCCCGGATGATACGCCCGTTCGTGCAGACCATTTTTGCGATTTCACCCCGCTTCCGTCTGCTACTATCGTAAAACTTCGCATGGATTTCGTAACGGGCAATATCGGTTGGATTGAAGTAATTTGCGGCCCGATGTTTTCGGGCAAAAGTGAGGAGCTGATCCGGCGTTTGCGACGGGCGATGATTGCGCGTAAGCGGGTGGAGGTGTTTAAGCCCGTCATCGATACACGATACTCGGTGGGCGAGATTGTGTCCCATGGTGACATCCGGATGAAGTCCGAGGTTGTGAACAGTGCGGGCGAGATCTTAAAGAAGATGGACTGGCGAACCCAGGTGATTGGAGTGGATGAGCCGAATTTCCTGGGCCCGGAGTTGATTGACGTCGCCAATCAGCTGGCCGACAGCGGAAAACAGGTGATCATTGCGGGCCTGGACACCGACTACATGGGACGGCCGTTTTCGCCAATTCCTGAGCTGCTTGCCCTGGCCGAATCCATCACCAAAACTTTGGCTATCTGCATGCGGTGCGGCAATCCTGCCAAACATACGCAGCGGCTGGTGGAATCCGACGATCTGATCGTGGTGGGCGCGAGCGGCATGTATGAAGCGCGGTGCCGGCGCTGCTTCGAACCGGGCATTCCCAGGCAGGAGTTGCTGGAATTTGCCCGGCCTGTGCTGAAGAGGCCTGCAGGCGGGGCGTAGATCCTTGTACCCCTTGCGCCTGCGATGGCCATCTAACCGTCATACGAACTACAAGGGCGTTAAGCAGTTAGCCACTTTTTCAGCGGTTGAAGAAAGTGGTAGATTAGAAGCTAACGAAAAGCAAGGAGACGAACATGAGCGACGATCCTATTCGGATGCATGCGGGCGGCGACGGGCCGAACTGGAAGATTCCCGTACTGTTTGGCGGAGTGATCGCCCTGCTTGGCGCGAACATTTATTTGTTCATGCAATTAGACAGCGTGCGGAATGAGGCCGGAGAATTCCGTAAGGCCACCAACGCAGAAATCGCAAGCCTGAAGGAGAGTTCCTCCGTATCCACGCAGACCGCACGGCGGAGTCTAAGCTCCTTAAAAGACGAACTTGAGGCAGCGCGGCGGCAAGCTTCCATGGCTGCGGGCCAAGCGAAAGCAGATGCGACCAAGCATGCCGAAGACCTGGCAAAACGACTGCAGACGGAAACGTCCCGCGTAGAAAAACAGCAGCAGCAGATCAAGACCGACCTGACGCAACAGGTGGGTGAAGTGGCTACGCAGGCCAACGCGAAGATCGGCGAGGTAAATGCCGAGGTGGGCACCGTGAAAACTGAAGTCGCAGCCAACAAATCGGAGCTGGAGAAGACCATCGCCGATTTGAAGCGGACCAGCGGCGACCTGGGAGTGCAGAGCGGTTTAATCGCCACCAACGGAAAGGAACTGGCCGCCTTGAAGGCGCTGGGCGAGCGGAACTATTTCGAGTTCAATCTCACCAAGACCAAAGAACCGCGCAAAGTGGGCGATATCACCATGTTGTTGAAGAAGACCGATCCGAAGAAGAACAGGTACACGATCGAGCTGGTTGCCGACGACAAGCGGGTCGAAAAAAAGGATAAGAACCTGAACGAGCCGGTGCAATTTTATGTGGCCAAAGCCCGCCAGCCTTACGAGATCGTCGTGAACGAAGTGAAGAAAGATCAGATCATCGGGTATCTGACCACGCCAAAAGTGCAGTCTTCGCGGAACTAATTGCAGGGGGTCGGGCTAGCCAGACCTACCGTGCAATGCTAATACATTTGTTTTTAACACCTTAGAAGCTAAGTAGCTTTGGCCTTAGAACTGCCTCTCAGGTAGTCCAAGGAGAAGCTAATGTTTCAAGACCGGACCGCCACTCTCGAGGAAGTTGACGAAAGTTCCCTCCGGACGCCGCTGCTTCTGCGCGCGACCGTTGTCCCGTTAGCGCTCAACCTTGCTATCGGGCTCTTTTTTCTTGTCTCGCCTGACCTCAGCAGTCACCCCGCCGAGGTGAGAGCGGCGACACAGAGCTACGACGCGTCGAATGACAAGATTTCTCCGTTTCAGCCGGTCACCATTGAGAAGGCCAGGAGAACCGCGAAGCTTCCGGTGAGAATCGCCCCAGTGATAGCGCAGGTAATCCCTGAGGAAACGATCCCCCCAGTTGGGAATTTAAATTAAGTAATTTTGCCGTTTTCCAGCACCCAATCATAGTACTTTTTCACTCATTCTCCGCTATGCGGCGATGACATAGTAGGTTAAACTGTAGTCGTTACAACCACTTATGTCTTCGAACGCCAAAATATATGCGGCCGTACTTTTAGCGCTGGGATTTCTGGTGCTGGCAGGTGCATTCGCGGACGGCTGGATGGTGGACGGAATACGGTTCGCCTGTTATCTGGCGCTGGCGATACTTTCCTCTATCCTCAAAATTGGACTGCCGGGACTGGCAGGGTCCCAGTCTTTCGCCTTCCTGTTCGTTCTGATTGGACTAGTTGACCTGACAATTCCAGAAACGCTGGTTATCGGGATCACGTGTGTCCTGATTGAAGGCGTCTGGAACCCAAAGCGACGCCTCAGCTTTTTCCAGGTTCTACTCAGCATTGCAAATATCTGTCTGGCCATCGCTTGCGCCAGCGCTATCTTCTATTGGTCGGTGCTGGTATCCTACGGCGTTCCGATGCCGGTGCGGTTGTTGCTGGCGACAGCAGTTTTCTTCCTGGCAAATACTTTCGCGATGTCTTCCCTGGTGTCCCTCAGCGGGGGCACTTCGCTGCTACGGACCTGGCGCGAAGGTTATTTCTGGTCCTTCCCGTACTATCTGGGTGGCGCCGGCATTGCCCTCGGCTTTCATCAGGCGAGCGAGGCTGTGGGATGGCCGGCGGCCTTGCTGCTACTGCCGCTGGCGCACCTGTTCCAACGCGCGTATTCATTGCACCTGGGGCGGCTGGAAGACGGGAAGAAGCACGCGGAACAGATGGCCTCGGTTCACCTTCGAACCATTGAAGCTCTCGCGCTTGCCATCGAGGCCAAGGATGACACCACCAGCGATCACTTAAGGCGTGTGCAGGTCTACGCCATGGAGATGGGGCGGGAACTCGGTTTAAACCACGAGGAACTGGAGGCCTTGCGCGCGGCCGCTCTGCTGCACGACATCGGCAAGCTCGCGGTGCCGGAGTACATCATCTCCAAACCCGGGCGCCTGACACCGGAAGAATTCGAGAAGATGAAGATCCACACGGTGGTTGGCGCGGAGA
>JBDUEM010000218.1:0-13190 GCA_040002435.1 Bryobacteraceae bacterium | reverse complement strand
GCGGGGGACCCGGATTCGGACGAAAATGCGCCTTAGCTGCGAAGGTTGGGTTAGGGCTGGTGGGTTACAAGATCTGTTCTCTCGACAAAACTTGGTCCGGTATGCTGTTTACGCGTAGGAAGCAATAGAGGACTGTTCCGCGAGAGGAACGGGCGGCTTCGACCGGATCAGCGCAACGATGCAATGTACTGATTGATCCAGATAGTTTGTCCCGGTCAAGACCAGGTCGGCATACTTTGCGCTGGGAACAATGTACCGGTCACACATGGGTCGTACGGTATCGCGATACTGAGCGATGACATACTCCGGCGTACGGCCGCGTTCCCGCACATCCCGTTCCAGGCGGCGCTCCAGGCAGATCTCGTGGCTTGCCGAGATATAGACGCTCGCGTGCAAGAGGGAATGGACTTCCGGCCAGTGCAAAGTAAAGAGACCTTCCACTATGACGTAATCCGCAGCCGGGACATGATCCAGCACGTCGCCCGGCGTGAATTGAGCGAAGTCATATCTCGGCTTCTCAATGGAATTGCCTGACGCCAGTTGCCTCAAATGCGCCACGATCAGATCTTTGTCCATGGATTCCGGCGAATCGAAGTTCACCTTGGTTCGATCCTCTAAAGACAAATGGCTCAGTTCGCGGTAATAAGAGTCCAGCGAAAGTAAGGATGCCTGAAACGTGGCGGCAAAAAGGCGGGAAATCTCACTCTTCCCGGAGCAAGAGGGTCCGGCTATTCCAATAAGGTACGGTTTCCTGGACATGGCGACGTGGGCTTTCCGCAATCATAACGGAAATCAACCCAGAAGTCCCGCGGCCACTCTCGCCGTCCCGCTCTGAATGGTGATGGTATCTTCCAACTTCCGTGCGTACCCACCCGCAAGCGTCACAACGGCGGGGATACCACTCTCCACCGCGCGCGAGAGGACCAAATGGTCGCGCGCCCGCAGGCCTTCCAAGGTCAAATTCAACCCGCCAAGTTGATCCTCCTGGTAGGGGTCGGCGCCGGCCACGTACATCAACAGGTCGGGTCGGAACAATTCGATCGCCGGCAGATACCCCTCTGCCAGCCGTTCCAGATATTCTTCGTCCCGTACGCCGTCTTCCAAATCGATGTCGAGATTTGAGGGCGGCTTCAACTCCGGGTAGTTATTGAATTGATGAATGGAGAGCGTGAACACAGTGGGATCATCTGCAAAAATGGCCGCGGTGCCGTTGCCGTGGTGGACATCGCAGTCCACCACCATGGCCTTTCCGATCAGCTTGTCCTTCTGCAGGCGGCGGATGGCCACAGCAACGTCGTGAATAGCACAGAACCCCTCTCCATGGCCTGGATAAGCATGATGAAAACCGCCACCGATATTGAACCCGATGCGGTCGCGAAGAGCCAGACGCGCGGCCAGCGTCGTCCCGCCGGCCGCCAGCCAGAATGCTTCCCGCATAGCCTGCGAATAAGGAATTTCCAGTTCCAGCAATTCCTTCATGGAAAGTGTGCCGGTCTTTAGCCGCCTCACCCAACCGGCATCGTGCGCCAGCAACAAGTCATCGTCAGGCGCAGGCTCAGGTTCCACGAAGTCGGCAGGATCGGCGAATCCATCCGCCAGCAGGCGCTCCCGGATGAGGCGAAATTTCTGCGAGGGGAAAACATGCGGCCCCAGGTTGAGATCGTATCCTTCGTGGTAGACAAGTTTGAATGGAAGCATGCGACTATTCCGATTGCAACGCCGTCACCAGCGCAACGCAATAAATATCATCCACAGAACAACCCCGCGATAGGTCGTTGGCTGGCTTAGCCAAGCCTTGCAAAATAGGCCCGATGGCCACGCCGCCGCCTAACCTCTCCACAAGCTTCACCGCGATGTTTCCCGACACCAGATCGGGAAAGATGAGAGTGTTCGCCCGCCCCGCCACGGTGGAACCAGGAGCCTTGGAGGCGCCAATCGACGGCACCAGCGCGGCGTCTCCCTGCAGTTCACCATCTACGTTCAAGTCCGGTGTGCGCTCGCGCAGGATACGCAGCGCCTCGCGGACCTTATCCACACTCTTATCACGGCCGCTGCCTTTAGTCGAAAACGACAGCAGTGCCACCAAGGGCTCCACTCCGATAATATGGCGCGTGCTGTGAGCGGTAGCAATCGCGATGTCGGCCAGTTCGGCCGCCGTGGGGTCGATGACGATCGCGCAGTCGGCGAAGGCGAGCAATCCGCCGTGTCCGTAGGCTCGCTCACTTACGGCGGAGATAAACACGCTCGAGACCGTTCTCACGTCCGGCCGGGTTCCGATGCAATGCAGGGAGGCGCGAACGGTTTCGGCCGTTGTGTTGACCGCTCCTCCCACAAAGCCGTCGGCATCGCCTGCGGCCACCATGAGTGCAGCCCGGTATAGGGGACGGCGGGCAATTTCGGCCGCCTCCATCTGCGTCACGCCTTTTGCACGGCGACGTTCAAAGTAGATAGCCGCATACTTCTGGTCACTCTGTGCCACACCGTCCAGCAGGATTGGCTCAATCAGGCCATCGCGCCGTAACCGGTCCGCCGCAGCGATCACTCTTGCGTCGCTTCCTTCCGGGAACACGATTCTCTTTCGCCGCTTCAGATTTCGTACGCGCTCGACCTGTCCGGCAAGAAAGGCGACAGCGGATTCCGGCAATGCCATAGGAACACCATTGTAGCGATTTGACTCAGGTGGTTCCCCTAGGTGCCACTATATAAATACCTGCCTCTCCGGTAAGATATTCAGGTGTGAGAAAAAGAATGGTTTGTAAGTGATTGATTTTGTGATCACACAATCTGGCACTTGAATTGCTCGCAGTGGCGAGGTGGAGAAATCAATGAATAAATTAGCAAAAACCGCGGCTGCAGTGACCCTCGGGGTGTTCTTGTTGGCGTCGGCATCCTTCGGCCAATCTGGTCAATCGGCTAAAGAGGATTTGAAAGACGCGGGCAAAGAAACCAAGAAGGCGGCTGTTCATACGGGACGGGCCGTGAAAAAGGGTAGCAAGAAAGCGGTGAACAAAACAGCGTCCGCAACGGAGAAGGGCGCGGAGAAGGTAAAGGAGAAAACGAAGCCGTAGGATACTTCCCGCAGTCTAGTTTTCCTTTTTTGGCGCTATCCGCATCAGGCGGATAGCGCCTTTCGTGGTTAAAAGTAGCTTAAGTTGCAGGCTATCGTCAGTTGAATCCGTCGTAGTGATGGTGTATCAACTAAGTAGTTGGATTGCACGTATCCCGGGAGGATTGGATTTGGAACTCAAGAATGCGTTTCGCCGCATGAGTAGTGTGAGTGCGGTTTTAGCACTATCTGTTCTGGCGGCCGGAAGTCTCAAGGCCCAAAACACTTTTCTCGTGAGCACCAGCTCACTCACGTTTTCGTATCAATTCGGCGCCGTGAATTCTCCGGCGGCGCAGGACATCAATATTTTGTCCAGCGGACCCAATACACAGTTCACAGTCACGCCAACCACAAACGGTGGCGGCCAATGGCTGAGCGGTTTTCAACTTCAAAACACGACACCGGCAACCTATCGGGCTTCGGTGTTCACCAATGGGTTGCAGCCGGCGACTTACACGGGCAACCTGGCAATCAGTGCTCCCGGCTTCACTACAGTGAATGTGCCGGTCACGTTCCGGGTAACAACAACCTCTGAGCTTTCGTTCACACCCAGTACGACCCTGGCATTCACCGCTGCCATGGGTTCGGATGTTCAAACCAAATCGCTCGTAGTTAACAGCTCCGGCTCTCCATTGACGTACTCGGCGGCTTCGAGCACACAAACAGGTGGAGCATGGCTCGCCATCTCGAATTCCACTAACACAACAGAATCTCCGTCAAACGTCATCACTGTGGTGGCCAACCCGGGGACGCTGGCAGTTGGGACGTATTCGGGCTTAATATCCGCGACTGCCGCCGGCGCCAGTAACAATCCGATCGCGATACCAATCACCTTGACTATCGTGGCGCCCGCGCAACTCACTGCGATACCGTCCGCGCTCACCTTTAACTTCCAGACGGCAGGAGCCACGCCCGCCGCACAGACGCTCACCATCAATAGTTCCGCCGGGACGTCTTTAGGGTTCTCCACCTCCGTCGACACCGGAAATGTCGCTGGATGGCTCACGGTTGCGCCCATCGGCGGCACGACGCCCGCGCAACTCTCCGTCAGCGTGAATCCGACTGGACTCACTCCCAATACATACGCGGGGAAGATCACGATAAGCTCACCCGGCGCATCGGCGCCTCTGGTCGTGTTCGTGACCTTCGTCGTGAGCAATCTGCCACTTCTCACGGTCCAGCCATCCGCCGTTCAATTTACAGCACAGACTGGTGGCCAGAGTCCTCCCAACCAGTTACTGAGCCTCACCAGCACGGGGAATACGCTGCCGTTCACAATTACCCAGCAGGTCACCTCACCTGCAGGCGGAGGATGGCTGTTCGTCAGTCCTTTCGCCGGCGCGGCCACCAATGTCCCGACGCAAATCATCATCGGAGTAAACCCGAGCGGTCTTCCCGCTGGAACGTATAACGGAACTCTCACCATCAATTCGCCGGGTTCGGGCAACCCGACTCAGATCGTCAACGTAACTTTGGTGGTAAGCGCCGCGATTACGTTGAACCTTAGCACCAATTCGCTCACTTACGTTGCGCAATCCGGTGGGCTGCCCCCTCCCACGCAGACCTTTAACATCGGTTCTTCCGACAATTCTCCGGTGCCGTTCATCATCACCACGACCACCAGCGACGGCGGCAGATGGCTCTCCACCAGCCCCACCAGCGGAATCACGCCGGTGCAGGGCGTTGTAGTCTCAATCAATCAAGCTGGACTCGCGCCCGGGAACTATACGGGAACCATCGCGGTAACAGCTTCGGGGATTGCGTCTGCCAGCACGGCGAACATCACCGTGAATCTGACGGTCAGCACGCAAGCCTACACTGCCGTGCCCTCGACGCTGACGTTTACGCAATTGACCAATGGAGCGCTTCCGCCCACGCAGACGGTGCAGGTTTCCAGCGCCACCGCCGGCGCCACGTTCCAGGTCTCGGCCATTTCAACGAACAATTGGCTGTCGGTGACGCAGTCCACTACGCTCACTCCCGGAACGCTCACGGTGAGCGCAAACGGGTCCACTCTCACACCTGGCACGTACTCCGGTCAAATCTCTATCATCGGCAGCGCCGGCCAGTCTCTCATCCCGGTGACTCTGACGGTCAGCAATACACCGCCTCTCACGCTGGCGCCCACGGCCCTGACCTTTAACTTCCAGCCGGGCAGCGCCGCTCCTGCCGCGCAAGGGATCGCGGTTACAACTTCCGGATCCGCTCTGAACTTCACCACTTCGGCCACCACTACTTCCGGCGGCAGCTGGCTGATCGTAACTCCTGCGTCTGGTGCTACTCCGGGCCAACTCAGCGTCACTGTCAATCCCTCCGGTCTAGCCACCGGAACCTACACAGGTAGCGTCACCGTGACGCCGTCCGGCATCGGTGCGGGTCCGGCGGCGGTGGAAATGGTTACGCTGGTGATTTCAGCGCAGTCCGCTCCTACGCTCACGGCATTCGTTAACGGAGCCAGCGGTGCTCCCGGGCCAGCCGTCCCCGGCATGATCGCTCTCCTTTTTGGAACGGGCATGGGGCCATCCACGGTAACCAGCGCAGGGATTACCGGCGGCTTCTTCGATACGAAGGTCTCCGATACGCGGGTCCTTTTCGATGGGGTTGCCGCTCCGATGATCTATACCTCTGCCGGACAGTTGGCGGCTATCGTTCCGTACACACTGTACGGCCGGTTAAGCACATCGGTCCAGGTGGAGTACCTTGGCGTCAGGTCGAACAGCCTCGTCCTGCGCGTTGACAATTCCCTTCCCGGCCTGTTCTCGGCAAACGCGAGCGGCAGGGGTCAGGGCGCGATACTTAACCAGGACAACTCCGCCAATACCTCCAGTAACCCGGCGACAAAGGGACAAGCCATCGTCCTTTATGCAACGGGCGAAGGGCAGACAACGCCCGTTGGGGTAGACGGGAAGATTATCGGGAGCGATTTGAAGAAATCTCTTCTCCCGGTGTCGGTCAAGGTCGGCGGCATCGACTGCACGGTGGAGTATGCCGGATCGGCTCCCGGGCTGGTTTCCGGGGTCTTCCAGGTGAACGTGCGATTGAGTAGCTCAGTTCCTTCCGGTTCGAATGTACCGGTAGTTCTGACGGTCGGCCCCGCTTCCTCACAAGACGGACTGACAGTAGCAATTCGCTAGAAAGGGTGGGCATCTCCCAAGATAAACTTGGGGGATGCCCATTCGCATTACCGACGTAACTGCCCGCGACATCCGCTTCCCCACCTCCCGCCAGCACATCGGTTCGGATGCAATGAATCCCGATCCCGATTACTCCGCCGCCTACGTCGTCATCAAGACCGACAGCGCATTCCAAGGGCATGGACTCACCTTCACCATCGGCCGCGGCAATGAACTGTGCGTAGCCGCAGTGCAGGCATTGAAGCCGCTACTCGTGGGCAAGACCCTCGAATCATTCACCGCCAACATGGGCGCCTTCTGGCACATGATCACCGGAGACAGCCAATTGCGCTGGGTCGGACCGGAGAAGGGTGTGATTCACCTGGCGACCGCTGCGCTGGTGAACGCCGTCTGGGATCTCTACGCAAAGGCTGAGGGCAAGCCGTTGTGGAAGCTGCTTGCCGATATGACTCCGGAGCAACTGGTTTCCTGCATCGATTTCCGGTACATCACAGACGCGCTGACTCCGGCCGAGGCTCTCGCAATTTTGACGGCCAATGCTCCCTCGAAAGCCGCTCGCGAAGCCGAGATGCGGGCTGAGGGATATCCAGCCTACACCACTTCCGCCGGATGGCTGGGCTACACCGACGAGCAGCTCCGCTCCCTGTGCCAGGAGGCCATCGCCGAAGGCTGGACGCACTTCAAGATCAAAGTCGGCGCCGATATCGCCGACGACATTCGGCGCTGCACCATCATCCGGGAGGAGATCGGCGGCCGCAAGCTCATGATGGATGCGAACCAGCGCTGGGACGTGGGCGAGGCCATCGAGAACATGCGCGCCCTGGCGCCGTTCGACCCGTGGTGGATTGAAGAACCGACGAGCCCCGACGACGTGCTGGGCCATGCGGCTATCGCGAAAGCCATCGCGCCGATTGGCGTGGCCACCGGGGAGCACTGCCAGAATCGAGTGGTGTTTAAGCAACTGATGCAAGCCGGCGCCATCCGGTTTTGCCAGATCGACAGCTGCCGGCTGGGCGGAGTAAATGAGATCCTCGCCGTGCTGCTAATGGCTAAGAAGTTTGGCATTCCCGTATGCCCGCATGCAGGCGGTGTCGGCCTTTGCGAACACGTGCAGCACTTATCGATCTTCGACTACATTGCGGTGAGCGCCTCGCTGGAGGATCGGATTGTAGAATACGTGGATCACCTTCACGAGCATTTCCTCGAGCCGGTGACCATCCGGAACAGCCGCTACATGCCGCCCGTCAAGCCGGGCTACAGCACCGAGATGTATCCGGCTTCGCTCGACGAGTTTGAGTTCCCCTCAGGCGCAACCTGGACTTCAGCCGCGCGATGACCCTTTCGGCGGTCCCGTATTTGTTGTATACTCCAGTTGACTCCAAGTGGAGGCACCACAATGCGCTACGTTGCTGCATGTATCTTCTCGTCTATCTTGTTTGCCTCCCCCGCCGGAGCGACCACAGGCATTACCCTCCTCCTTCAATTCGACAATAAGCACTCTGAGAAATCCGTGGAAGAAATGAAGCGTGAAATGAACACGATCATGAAAAACACGGGCTACTCGCTGGACTTCCGTTCGCTGAAGGACTTCAATCCAAACGAAGCCGTCACCGACCTGGTGGTGGTGAAGTTCAGCGGCACCTGCCAGATGGAATCGATGCCGGTGTTGTTCGACGAGCGGGGTCCGCTCGCCTTCACCCATTCAACCGACGGTGAAGTGCTGCCGTTCAGCGTTGTGGCGTGTGACCGTGTGCGTCATTCGGTTGAGTCCGCCATGTGGAGCGGCGACCGCGCGAGGGCCGACCTGCTATTGGGCCGCGCCATGGGCCGAGTGCTGGCACATGAACTGGTCCACATAGTGGCCAAGAGTTCCAAGCACGGGGTGAAGGGCGTCGCCAAGACGGCCTTATCGGGTGGACAGTTGATCTCCGACCGGCTGGACCTCGACGTCAGCGACGTGGAAAGAATTCACACGCACTAACGCGTAGGCGCCAACGTTCAGGAGATCCCGAGAAACTTTCCACATTCGCGCGAGATCTCCCATTGCTCATCCGTGTGGACGACCATGATGCGCATGCCCGATCCCGGCATGGAGATCACTTCATCCACTGGTGAGGCAGCATTTTTGACTTCGTCCAAATGTACGCCAAAGTACTCGAGCGAATTGCATATAGCGGTTCGCACCGGGGCGGAGTTCTCACCGACCCCGGCGGTGAATACAAGGGCGTCCACGCGATCCAGACTCGAGATCATGACGCCGATCTGCGAACGCACGCGGTCGACGTACATGTCAAAGGCGAGCTGGGCGCGGGGATTGCCCTCATTAATGGCGGCGAGAATCTCGCGCATGTCGCCGGAAAGTCCGGAGATGCCTTTCAATCCGGAATGGCGATTCAACATATCGTCGAGCTGGTCGGGAGTGACGCCGCGATCCTTGAGCAGGTAGATGAGAATGCCGGGATCCACCGAGCCGGAACGGCTGCCCATCATCAATCCATCGAGTGGCGTGAAGCCCATGGTGGTATTGATCGAACTGCCATTGCGAATGGCGGCGAGCGAACATCCACTGCCGAGGTGGCAGGTGATGACGCGGAAATTGTAGAGGTCGGCTTGTAGCAGCTCCGCGGTGCGGCGCGAAGTGAACTGGTGACTGATGCCGTGGAAGCCGTACTTCCGAATGCCCTGCTCCAGCCATTCGTAGGGACCGGGATAGACAAAGTTGGCCGGCGGCAGGCTGGCGTGAAAAGCAGTATCAAATACCGCGATCTGTGGAATTGCAGCTCCCAGAATCCTGTCGATTCCCTTCATCCCGGCGATGGCTACGGGATTGTGGACCGGGGCGAATTCGGAAAGCTGCTCAATAGCGGCGCGCACTTCGGGCGTGAGGCGAACCGGGTGGCGGAAACGGACGCCGCCGTGGACCACGCGGTGGCCCACAGCATGGATTTCGTCCAGATGCCCGATGGACTGGAGCAGCGACGGCAAGGCCTCCACCGGCGAGCCGCCGGAGCTATCCGCCTGCGCCTGTGAAAGCAACTGCGTGCCCGGTTCCTGGTACAGTGCGACCTTGAGGCTGCTGGAGCCGGCGTTGAGGACCAGGATTTTCGGCATGGCTTAGTAGGGCCACTTCCAGTCGCGGATCTCCGGCATATCGTCGCCGCGCTGGCGGATATACAGGCTGTGTTCGGCGCGTTTGTTACGCAAATCCTGTTTGAGGTGAGCGCCGAGGTTGCGGATGCGCGGAACGCGGTCGATGACATCGCAGGCGAGGTGAAACCGGTCAATGTCGTTGCGCACGGTCATGTCGAACGGCGTGGTGGTGGTGCCCTCTTCCTTATAGCCGCGAACATGCAGATTGTCGTGATTGGTGCGGCGGTAGGTAAGACGGTGGATGAGCCAAGGGTATCCGTGGAAGGCGAAGATGATCGGCTTGTCGGCAGTGAACAGCGAGTCGAAGTCCGCATCGGAGATGCCATGCGGATGCTCACTCGGGGGCTGCAGAGTCATGAGATCCACTACGTTCACGAAGCGCATCTTCAGATCGGGAAGGTTCCGGCGGAGAATGTCCACGGCGGCCAGGGCTTCCAGTGTCGGGACGTCGCCGGCGCTGGCGATCACAACATCGGGCTCGACGCCCTGATCGTTACTGGCCCAATCCCAAATCCCGATGCCCGAGGTGCAGTGAACGATGGCCGATTCTATATCGAGCCACTGCGGGGCGGGCTGTTTTCCGGCGATGATCACATTCACATAATCCCGGCTGCGCAAGCAATGGTCGGTTACCGAAAGCAAAGTGTTCGCGTCCGGGGGGAGATAGACCCTGACAACGTCGGCCTTTTTATTGATCACATGATCGATGAATCCGGGGTCCTGATGGCTGAAGCCGTTGTGATCCTGACGCCAGACATGCGAAGTGAGCAGATAATTCAATGACGCGATGGGACGGCGCCAAGGAATATGGCGCGCGGTCTTGAGCCACTTGGCGTGCTGGTTGAACATGGAATCGATGATGTGGATGAACGCTTCGTAACACGAGAAGAAGCCGTGGCGGCCGGTAAGCAGATACCCTTCGAGCCAGCCCTGGCACATGTGTTCGCTAAGCACTTCCATGACACGGCCATCGTGTGCAAGATGATCGTCGTCCGGGAAGATTTCTTCGGCGGATACCCGATTAGTAGCCTCGAAGACGGCTTGCAGGCGATTGGACGCGGTTTCATCGGGTCCGACCAGTCGAAAATTCCGAGTCTCCTGATTCAACTTGATGACATCCCGCAACAGAGTCCCCATCACGCGCGTCGCCTCCGCGTCCACCGCGCCGGGACGGCTGAGGGCGACCGCGTAGTCGCGGAAATCGGGCAGGCAAAGATCCTTCAGCAGCATGCCGCCATTGGTGTGAGGATTGGCGCCCATGCGGAGCGCACCGCCGGGCGCCAGTTCCGCCAACTCCGGGATGAGAGCGCCGTGCTCGTCGAAAAGCTCCTCGGGCTTGTAGCTCTTCATCCATTCTTCCAGCATGCGAAGATGGTCCGGCTTGGTTGACAGCTCGCTAAGGGGAACCTGATGCGCGCGAAAGGTTCCTTCCACCTTTTTGCCATCCACTATCTTGGGACCGGTCCACCCCTTGGGACTGCGCAGCACAATCATCGGCCAGTGAACCCGTTCAATACTGCCACCGATGCGCGCTTTGTGCTGCAGATCCTTGATTTCGGCGAGCACCTTGTCGAGAGTAGCGGCCATCAACTGATGCATGGTCTCGGGGTCGTCCCCTTCGACAAAGTAGGGGTTGTAACCATAGCCCTGAAAGAGACTCTCGAGTTCCTGCGCGGGCAGCCGGGCGAGGATGGTGGGGTTGGCAATCTTGTATCCGTTCAAGTGCAGGATGGGGAGTACGGCGCCATCGTGGACAGGATTCAGAAATTTATTGGAGTGCCAGCTGGCTGCCAGGGGACCGCTCTCCGCTTCGCCATCCCCAACTACGGCGCAGACGATGAGATCGGGATTGTCGAAGACGGCGCCATAGGCATGTACGAGCGCATACCCCAGCTCTCCTCCCTCATGGATGGAGCCCGGGGTTTCCGGAGCGACGTGACTGGGAATACCTCCAGGGAAAGAGAATTGTTTGAAAAGCCGCTTCATGCCCTCCTCAGTCTGGGGAATATTAGGATAGATTTCGCTGTAGGTTCCCTCCAGATACGTATTGGCGACGAGTCCGGGACCGCCATGGCCGGGGCCGGCTATATAGATGACGTTGAGGCTATCGCGCTTGATGACGCGATTGAAATGGGCGTAGATGAAATTGAGTCCAGGCGTGGTGCCCCAGTGACCGAGCAGCCGCGGCTTCACGTGGTCTATGGTAAGGGGCTCTTTGAGCAACGGGTTATCGAGCAGGTAGATCTGCCCGACGGAAAGGTAGTTGGCAGCCCGCCAATAAGCGTTCAGCTTCCGGAACTCTTCGGCAGAGAGTGACTGATTCATCGCGCAATTCTCCTTGTTCCAGCGTCGCACGAGTCCGGGCATAGATGGTGTTTGGCGACATCAGGATTCTTCCTAGATGAGAATCGGGACTTCCGTGACGGGTCCGGTGATGTTTGGGCTGCCTTGCGGCCCGCGCGGGACGTCCGGAACCGACGACGCCGCAGGAGGCTCAGATTCAGGGCATTCCGGAGGGATGACTTCCTGAGTGAGCGGCTCCAGAGAGTCGGCGTTTTCCTCGGGTTTAGGGTCGTTTCGCAAATTCGATTCCTCGCGAAGGCGAAAGAGCGCCTTCATGGCGCGATCGTGCATGCGGCTGAAGCTGGTTTCATATCGGAGCATCAGTTCCAACGCCTTTTCGTTGTTGGCAATGACGGTAAAAGCCATGGCGGTACGCTCCGGCTCGGTGATGTCGAGCGGTGCGGCTTTCGATTCGTGCTGGTCGATGGTGAGCTGCTGGTTCGCCATTTCCAAATCGAGCGTGGCGGTTTGGACCATCCAGATGCGCTGCTGACGCCATTTGGCGGATACCATTTCGTAGACGAGGTTGGTTTCGACTCCGTCGCGCGGTTCAAACCTGGCGAGATACATCTGGAGCAGCTCGTCGAACCGGGCCTGGGATTCGTTCGCGAGGACGAGCGTCTTCGAAAAGAGTCCATGCCGCAGTGCATTGAGGGAGGAGGTTTGGATGCCTTGGGGAGACTTCGCCCCGGCCGCTTTTGCCCCGTTCCGGCGTGCAGTTTTGCTTTTCTGTTTGAATTTCATAATGCCTTCCTTGGCGTTGAGAATAGCGTTGGGCCAGGCGTGGGTGTTTGCGGTTTCTCTGTAAATCGTTCATTTGGTTCGTACGAAAAACGCAAAATTCCTGGACTCGGGAACGGGTGGGAAAACAGGCAGCGGTGGTGCAGGAGATTCAGGGGATGAAATCACCTTTCAAGGCCGGAAACGGCGGTCCATTTATTTTTGATGTCTATTTGTCTTGTTTTCAGGCACAGACCGAGTTTTGTGAGTTGCGCTCTGGAAGGGGCCTGCTACTTTCTTATGCGTATGATGAACAGTTACGGCAGTGTGATGGGAGACAGGCGGCGCTCGCGCGTGCGGCAGCTGCTTTGTGGGAAACAGCGATCGGAAGTGGTGAGCACTGCGGGCGCCTACACCTCGGGCGCCTACACCGAGGAGCAGATGGAATGGGCGGTGCTGCGGGCGGCGATTGTGAAAGCGCTGGAGGACTTTCCGGAGGCCCGGGCGGCGGTGGTTCGTGCGATGAAGGAACTGGGCAAGATGGATGAGGGGAGAACAGGTAAGTGATTGCGGGGTGTACACCTGATGGGGGCGGGGGCCAAAAAGTCCCTATCTTGTCGAAAAAAAAGACCGCTGATGCCCCGCCACGCTTGGCCAACTTTATTTTCCGCGTTTACGGACCGTAAGACGGCGATCGCGCTTGCTAGGCGTGCGTGGATGGAGTATGATGCTCACCC
>JBDUEM010000217.1:0-13298 GCA_040002435.1 Bryobacteraceae bacterium | reverse complement strand
GGAATACGCGATCTCGACTCCGAATTGGGAGCCGTCTCGAAAGTAGTCTTGAATCACCGGCGCGAGGTGACTTGTGTTGACCACAATCTGATGGAAGCCCGAGTCCCGCAGGTGCTCGAGTATCGATTCCATGATCGGCTTTCCGAGGAGAGGAATCATCGGTTTCGGCACTACATTCGTGATCGGACGGACACGTGTTCCTTTGCCCGCCGCCAATATCATTGCCTTCATAATCGCTCCTGTTGCAGTGCGGTAAGTTCCAGCGCAAGTAAAGAAACATCGTCTTCAAACGCCTGGGAACCACGCCATCGCTCCATTTCGGACTCAAGGCCATCAAGGAACCTGGCCAAAGGTTGCTCGCGCGACAGGCGAAGATAGCTCATCAACCGCTCCTCACCGAACAGTTCTCCGTCCTGATTGGCGCATTCAGTGACTCCATCGGAATACAGCAGGATCCTGTCGCCTGGTTTGAGCCTGGCGTGAATCGTCTCGTACTCCATGTCAGGGAAAAGCCCAACCGGAGGCCCTCCGTCTCCTAACATCCGAAGTTCACATCCCTGTGCGAACAGAACGGGATTGGGGTGGCCGGCTTGGGTTAAAGCCACATCTCCGGTCTTGCTGTCGAGGACGCCGTAGATGATCGTGAAATATTGATCATCTTTGCCTTGAAACCTTTGATTCAGATCAGTTACAACTCCGTCGGGTGGCACGAGCTCATCGACCAATGTGGACGGATTGTAACGTTTGAGCGGACTCCCTTGTGAAGAGTTGGGGCTCAGAACCATACTGAGCGTTACCGAAAGCATCGCCGCCGGCACGCCGTGACCCGATACATCCAGGAGATAAAAGCCCACCCGGTGATCGTCGAGCTGAAAAACGTTGAAGATGTCCCCTGCCACCCAGCCGGAGGGGCGGAATCTCCACTCCGAGGCGACGTTCAGGGTCTTGGGAGAGGCGGATGGCAACAGATTGGCTTGCATCCAGGCCGCCGCCTTGAGATCGGTCTCAATGTGTTCGAACGCCGTTTTGAGCTGTTCGTTGATCCCCTTGAGCTCACGGTTGCGGTCGGCCAAACCTCGCTCGAGGTTTAATACCCGCTCCCCAGCACGCACCCGTACCCTCATCTCTTCCTTGTTGACCGGTTTTACGAGAAAGTCATCAGCCCCCGCCTCCATACCTTCGATGAGGTCGGCCTTTTCGCCTTTTGACGTACAGAGGATCATGTAGATGTAACGGTCGAGTTCCCTTGCACGGATCTTCCGGCACAAGTCGATTCCCGAAACGTTCGGCATGACCCAATCACTAATCACGAGTCCAATCGGTTGCCGGGCGAGAATTTCCAAAGCTTCCTGCCCATCGGAAGCTTCGACGACGTCATATCCCCACTTCCGCAAGAGCAGAGCAGGGATCGAACGCGCACTCGGATCATCGTCAACCAGAAGAATTTTCATCGCTTGTGTGCTTTTCTCAAAATCCGTAAGCCCAACTCAGACTCAGGCCGCCCCAAGCGAAAGTTCCGGTTTTAGCACCGCGGCTGCGCCAGGGAAACCGGTGCCAATCGAAATAACCATTCCGTAGGTGTAGTCGGGATCGCAAGGCTGCTGTTGCGAGTATTGCGGATAATAGTTCACCGTCGAGGTCGCATACCAATATTCGTAAACGGGGTAACGAAAACTCAGGCTGGCGCGATACTTCCATCTCTGGTCTGAGTTCAATTTCCGATCAGTGTAGCCAGTCGGCGATTCCTGGATCGAGATGGCTCGGTTCAGGAATCGAGGTAGTTGCCATCTGTAGCCAAGTGCGAAGCCCCCCTGCTCGAAGTTCGTAAACTTCTCCTTTTTGTTCCTGTCCGGAAACGAGCGAATACCACCGTAGTTGGCATAGGTAAAGCTGAAGGTATCTGGATGCCGGTCGGCGTATCCGAAAACGTAAGTGAAATCGGGGTTCCAGGGAGCTCGATAGGCCTGGACGGCCTTCCCCGTGCCGGGCTGGTAGGGTGCGCTTATGAGCGGATAAGCTAACGTCAGTCCCACGCTGATCCCGCTGAACGAATTCGGCCGCTCCGACTCTTGCGGCTGATTCAAGAGATCCCGCAAGGGCATGGAAAATGAGGAAAGAGGCCCTTGCATCATGGGTCCGTGCTTCTTTTCGGGCGGTCCGTGCTGAGTTCGGAGTAACATGAGTTGGCCCAACCAGGGACGCTATCCAACTAACTTGAGGGCAGCGCCGCAACGCCCCAAATTTCACGCGCGTACTCCTGTATGCTGCGGTCGCTGGAGAATTTTCCCATCCGCGCGACATTTAAGATTGCCTTCGAACTCCACGCGGTGGCATCGTTGAAGGTGGCCGATACCCTTTGTTGGGCGTCCGCGTATTCCTGGAAATCGGCGATGTGTAAATAATGATCCCCATCATCCATTAGCGATCGATAAATGGGATCGAATATCCCTGGCTCGCAGGCAGAGAACCTGTTTCCAGCGATGGAGTCAAGCACACGGCGGATTCGGGGATTGCCCGAACACCACTCCGACGGCCTATACCCGGAGGCTCTGAGCGCGCGAACCTCTTCCGTCTTGTGCCCGAAAATGAAGATGTTGTCGGCGCCTACCTCCTCCAGCATCTCCACCGTAGCGCCGTCCAATGTTCCGATTGTCAAAGCACCGTTAAGAGCAAACTTCATATTTCCTGTGCCGGATGCTTCCGTACCCGCCGTAGAGATCTGTTCACTCAGATCGGCCGCTGGAATAATCACTTCCGCGAGCGACACCCTGTAGTCCGGCAGAAAGACAACTTGAAGAGCTTTGGAAGCCCGCGAATCCCGATTGATGATTCGCGCCACATTGTTGATAAGCTTAATAATCAGTTTCGCCATGTAATAGCCTGGCGCTGCTTTGCCCGCAAAGATATGCACCCTCGGGGCAGCCGCAGTATAGCTGTCCTCCACAATCCGGAGGTATTCGTCAATCACACCCAACACGTTGAGGAGTTGGCGTTTGTATTCATGGATGCGCTTCACTTGAATGTCGAACATGGCTGCCGGATCGACCTTTATGCCGGTCCTATCGGCGATGACTCGTGCCAGCCGACGCTTGTTCTGGTATTTGACGGCCATAAATTCGTGCCGCGATGTCCGATCACCGGCAAAGGCCTCGAGCCCGCGCAATTGATTCAAGTCCCGGTGCCATTCCTCACCGATGCGGGCTGTAATCCATTCGCCTAATGCGGGATTGGTGTGGCGCAGCCACCGCCGCGGTGTGATTCCATTGGTTTTGTTTCCGAATCTACCCGGGAAGAACTCATGGAAATCGGGGACAAGATCTGTTTTTACAAGTTCGGAATGGAGCGCCGCGACGCCATTAACCGCATGGCTTCCAACGATGGAAAGATTCGCCATGCGCACCATTCTGTTCGGTCCCTCTTCGATCAGGGACATTCGCTGGAGCCGGCCCTCATCGCCCGGCCAACGTTCGGCGACTTGCTGGAGAAACCGGTGATTGATCTCCAGGATAATCTGAAGATGTCTCGGCAATACTCGTTCCACCAGATCGACCGACCACTTCTCGAGAGCCTCTGGCATGAGAGTATGATTCGTGTACCCACAAGTGGCCTGGGTGATTTTCCAGGCTTCATCCCAGTCGATGTTGTGTTCATCGATCAGGGTCCTCATCAACTCCGCCACAGTCAGGGCCGGATGGGTGTCATTTAGCTGGATCGCGACCTTTGAAGCCAGTTCCCGGGGATCGCTGTGTAGTGCGATGTATCTTCGGAATATGTCGCGAACCGAGCACGCCACCAGGAAGTACTCCTGAACAAGACGCAATTCCTTTCCGGCAGCAATCGAATCGGAAGGATATAGAATTTTACTGACCGACTCCGACTGTATTTTCTGTTCAACGGCCCGAATGTAGTCCCCGCCATTGAAAATTTCGATATTAAAGTCGTCAGAGGCGCGCGCAGAGAATAACCGCAGGAAGTTTATCGTTTTACCATCCTGCCCGACGATGGGAAAATCGCTCGGAACTCCAATCAGAATTTGCCAGTCGAGCCACATCGGGTTGTATCCGCCAACTCGATCTTGCCCATGTTCGATGCGGCCGTAGAGCGGAATGGCATACGCCTGGTCCAGATGTTCGATGAGCCACGGAGAGTGCTCGCTGGCCCAAAAATCCGGCTTTTCTTTCTGGAATCCATCCTCTATTTCCTGCCGGAACAGTCCGTACTCGTAGTTGATGCCATAACCGTATCCAGGCATGTTGGTACTGGCCAGCGAATCGAGATAGCAAGCGGCCAGCCGGCCGAGACCTCCGTTTCCGAGCGCTGCATCCGACTCAACCTCAAGAACATCTGACAGCCGAAGTTCGAGATCGGCGAAAGCCTTCTCCATCTCGCTATAGAGACCGAGATTGTAGAGGTTATTCGATAGCGACCGGCCGAGCAGGAACTCCATGGACAGGTAGTAAACCGACTTGGCGTTGATCGACTGGAATCGCTCCAGGGACTGCAACAGCCCGTCCACCAGTCTGGGACGCAACACACCTGCAGCAACACGGAATAATTCATCCGGCGTCGCGTTCTTGAGGCTTTTGGCGAACTGGTTTCGAAGCTGTCGTGAGATCAGAGTAGTCCAATCCGCGCTGCTGCGTATCTCTGTCGTTTCGGTCGTGAGCATTGTCGTATCTATCCCTTTACCCGTGATGTTTTCGCGCCGAGATCATTTCGTGGGGATTTTTGTAGTCTCTGCCACAAGTTCCCGAACTTCCTGATACGACGATGCGGCCACCGCCATCGTCCTTCCTACGGCATCCCACCCGGGTGCTTCGGCTGCTTTTTCCAGCGTCCCCGCCAGGCCGGCGAGGGAGACAAGGCCGAAGGTAGCAAAGGAACCCTTCAGAGTATGTGCGGTCCTTCCCATCAGCGGGCTATTCTGTTCCCTTATCGACTCGCCGAGATCATTCATTAGCGCGGCACTTGTATCCAGGAAAGAACCCAGGAGTACATCGATGTCCTCCCGGCCGATGCCTTCGTCTTCCATGCCCGCAATAAATTGGTTCAGGGCCTCCTGAATGCCAGCGCTCCCCGGTGCGTTACCTGCCGCAGCGGAAGCCGGCGACCCGGTTTTCGTTCCAATCCACGGTTGCAGCTTGTTTAGAAGCTCCTGCAGCCGGACCGGCTTGGTCAAATAGTCGTCCATCCCCGCGGCAAGGCACCGTTCCCGTTCTCCCTCCATCGCGTTTGCTGTCAGCGCAACGATAGGAATGTGGCGACCCCCTCGCCTGCGGATCCGCGACGTCGCCTCGAGCCCATCCATCACCGGCATCTGACAGTCCATCAGAATGACATCGAACTCAGACACTTCCGTTGCCCGCAACGCCTCAAAACCGTTGTCAGCGACCGAGACGGTACAACCGAGTTTCTGCAGCCGCAAGACAATGACCTTTTGATTCGTGGGATTATCCTCAGCTACTAACACCCGACCGTGCAGCTTTCCTCCGTCCCGGGCGACCTCTGCCTGCGCCTGAACGGATGCTCCAAACATTTCGCCGACGGATCGGATCAAAATTGCGCGTTTGACGGGTTTTACCAAAAACGTCGTAATTCCCAGGCTCCGCGCGATTGCAACCTCGTCACGATCACGATCCGACGTCAGCATCATTAGTGGGAGCAAAGTGATTATCTTCTCTTCCCGTATTTCTTTTGCCAGCATCAGGCCGTTCATCACCGGCATATGCAGGTCGAGGATAGCCAGTTCGTACGGTCTTCCCTCGCGCGCTGCTATGACCAGCTCTTCGAGCGCTTCTGCGCCGCTGCCGGCGCAGGTCACCATCATTCCGATCTTCCCGAGCTGCTGTTTGACGATGCTGCGATTCGTTCCGTTGTCGTCGACCGCGAGGACCCGGCGGTTGGCCATGTTGTGGATTGTGACTGGCGCGGAGACAATTTCCGGAATGGTTTTGAAGGGAACTTCAAACCAGAATGTCGAGCCGGCTCCGGGCGCGCTTTGCAGGCCAATCGTGCCGCCCATCAGTTCGACTAAGCGCTTGCAAATGGTGAGACCCAGCCCCGTTCCGCCAAAGCGCCTGGTGGTGGAACTGTCGGCCTGAGTGAAACTCTGAAACAGGTTCATCTGGGCTTGCGGGCTGATGCCGATCCCGGAGTCACGGACTTCAAACCGCAGGACGATAAATTCTTCGGCCGCGCATTGGCCCGAGACACTCAGGATTACCTCGCCTGCTTCTGTGAACTTGATGGCGTTGCCCAGCAGATTGAGTAGAATCTGCCGCAGCCTTGCCGGATCACCAATGAGTCCGGACGGTACAGCGTCGTCGACGGGCGCGCATAGTTCCAGGGACTTGCGATTGGCTGTCGCCGCCACCAACTCGAGAGATTCCTCGACGAGCAATCGGGGATCGAAAGCACAATACTCGAGGTCCAGCTTTCCCGCTTCAATCTTCGAGAAATCGAGAATATCGTTAATGATGGCGAGCAACGCTTCGCCCGACGAGCGAATGGTCTCAGCGTGATCCTTCTGTTCACCCGTGAGCCTCGTTTCCAGCAGCAATTCCGTCATTCCGATCACGCCGTTCATTGGTGTCCGGATTTCATGGCTCATTGTGGCCAGGAATTCACTCTTGGCCTTACTGGCGACTTCGGCCGCGATTTTGGAGCGCTCGAGCTCGGCGGTTCTACGCAACACCTCATGCTCCAAACCGTCGGTCGTGGCTTCCATGGCGGCGCGCCGCTCGGCGATCTCGCGCATTTCCTGCACACCACGAATGCAGGACTTAAAGAGGATAATATCCTCGAAGACCACCCAGGCGGCGTGCTCGACCCAACGCCACGGACTCACGGTGAGGAGGCCAAAGATCGACTGGGGGAAATATAGACCACGCAGCGCGTGATCCGCGCCAATGACTGCTGTAGCCGGAACCAAAACACGCCAGTCACGATAGAACACAAGGAATGCAAGGGAAACAAAAATATGAAAGTGGGTCTCGATCCTGCCGCCGGTCAAATGAATGAGCAAGGCGGACATCATCATCTGGCTTGCGGCCACCACATAGCGGGTGAGAGCCATGGTGGGCCGCGTAAGGGCCAGAAAAACCGGAAGGCTAGTCACCGCTCCCCCTAAAAGAACGGCCAGCCACACATGGATGTGGATGCTGCTTGTTGTCCCGATCCAGGTTCGCGGAGAAATCCAGACGGCCGCGATGATACCCGCTACCCATTGCACGGGCATGAGAATCGCGAACATCCGGCTGGTGTGAGCATAGGTGAGGTTCAGAGACTCTGCCATGAGATCGGTCGCGCGATTGTCCGGCTGCTGCGGCGCCACTGGCAAACCGCGGCTTCGGGAAAGGCCAAGAGAAGCTGCCTCGATTCCGTGCACCTGTTTACCTGCAGTCATCTTGTGGGAAGTCGTAATGCCTCTGCTACTAGTCCACGCGCCGCCTGATAGTCCACCGCAACTTGCTTCATTGTTCCCGCCACTGCATCCCAGGCTGATTCCTCCACTCCCTGAGCAGCCATTTCCAATTCCCTGGCCAGGTTTGCGAGCGATACAAGACCGAAGGTAGCGAAAGAGCCTTTCAGGGTATGCGCCGTTTTCCCCATGAGGGGGCTATTCAGATCCCTTATCGACGTTTCGAGCTCCTCCATTAACTTGGCGCTGGTTTCCAAGAATGAATTTAGGAGGATTTCCACTTCGTCCTTGCCGATACCTTCTTCCTCCATACCAGCAATAAACTGCTGCAGGCCGTCCCGAACTTCGGCGGCTGCGGCGGCCTTATGTCCGCCGCCGGAAACAGTGGCTTTGGTCTTCTCCCCCACCCACAACTGGAGTTTGCTCACCAGGTCTTCCAGCCGCACGGGCTTGGTCAAGTAGTCATCCATTCCAGCCGCAAGACACCGTTCCCGCTCCCCCTCCATTACGTTTGCCGTGAGGGCGATGATCGGAATGCGGCGCCCTCCGCGGTCTCTAATCCGGGCAGTTGCTTCCAGTCCGCCCATAAACGGCATCTGGCAATCCATCAGGATCAGGTCGTAGGTTGACCTTTCGGTCACCTCGAGAGCCTCCATACCGTTGTTGGCTACGGAAACAGAACAGCCAAGTTTTTCGAGCCTTAACACGATCACTTTCTGATTGGTGGCGTTGTCCTCAACTACCAGCACACGCCGGTGAATCTTATTGCCAATCCCCAGACAATCGCTTTCCGCCTGAACCGGCGCGGCTCCGAACATCTTCGCCACGGATCGGATGAGACTTGCCTGTTTCACGGGCTTGACCAGGAAAAGTCTGACGCCAAGTTCGCGTGCCGCCGCAACGTCATCGCGATCCCGGTCCGAGGTCAACATCATAAGAGGCACCCCGCAAATTGCCCCACCGCGCCGGATTTCCCGTGCCAGCATTAAACCGTTCATTACGGGCATATGAAGGTCGAGAATCGCCAGTTCGTAGGGCCGTCCCTGACGTGCTGCCATTCCCAATTCTTCGAGCGCTTCTGCGCCATTGGCGGCGCAAGTGACAATCATCCCGATCTTGCTCAGCTGCTGTTTAACGATGCTCCGATTTGTAGCGCTATCATCCACCGCGAGTACCCGGCGGTCATTCAAATTCTCAACCGTAGGTGGGGTGACCTCATATTATGGGTACGACGGAGGCGGAAGCGTCCGCACTTTGGCCGATACGACCGGTGCAGTCACGGACACTTATACCTACGACGCCTTTGGCAATCTGGTTGCGCGCACCGGTATTACGCCGAACGATTACCTATACCGCGGAGAGCAGTTCGACCCGGCGCTGGGTCTCTACTACCTTCGTGCCCGTTGGATGAATTCTCAAACTGGTCGACTCATGACACGTGACCCGTACGAGGGAGATGGCGCATTGTCGTGCTGTAAGTACCAACAGCCCCTATCGATGTCCCCGGTACATCACTTGTACGAATATACCCATTCCAATCCCGTAGACTACATTGATCCGACTGGCTTAAAGCTTATCGAGAGATTGCAAATCGCAACCTACAATGCCCTAAACACCTTGGTTCGTGTTGGTGGAAGAGTAGTAAGAAACGGTATGGAGTTTCATCACCTTATCCAAAAGCGCTTTGCTTGCATTATGCTAGTGACAACCGGCGAGATGGTGTCGGCAGCACTCGACCCGGCGACTCACCGGATCTTCGATAACGCGTGGAGGAGGCGTTTGCCGTATGGCAGTTCATGCGACTATACACTGTTTCAGCTTATTCTAGCTGCGGAAGAGATCTATGCGGAGTATCCCACCTTGAGAGATGCGGTGTATGATTTTATCATCCAGGCCCGGGGCTACGAGCCACGTATGTGATTCTGCTCTCGGAATCACCAATTTGGCAGATCTATGCGAAACAAAAGACCGGAACTAAAGCAGGCATGGGATATGTCTCTTGCCGATTTTGAGCGGTACCCAGTATGGATCGGTGTTCACGGCGTTGATGAATCCGAATGGTGGTACGAGAAGACCGATGAAGCCACCTATCGGCCGTGGACTGACCCCTTGCCAATTTCGCCTGAAGGTCTAAATTTGCTCGTCTGGGCAAACATGCAATTATTCGACGGAAGTTGTTACGACGGCTATTTCTGCCCCTTGCCCTTGAATTGGGCTACGGCACAAGAACCACAACTCGCTGCAATAGGTGAAATCGCGGGCAAAGATGCACCGATAGGAGACCAACAACCGGCCGTCTTCATCGCCGGAAAGGCGTTCAGCTTTTGGGGAGGCATCGCGGGTATCCCATTGGCGAGGCGTAAAGCATTCTACTCCGCCGTGGGACTTCCGCCGGAAAAGGTATTTCCTTTGCGCTTTGCTGCGAAACCGGGACTTGTCAGTGGGATTGTCGACGGAACTGTATATGGTTTCTATAGGCTGGTTAAGAAAAACGGGCATCTCGTTGGAGAAATCCAGAATGATGGGAAATGGGGGCCCAATGGGACGTTTGTCGATTCAGCTGGGCGGTCCGATGAAGTCGGGCTGGAGGCGAGTCACTTAACTGCGGAGCCGCCTCCACCTGACCTAGCCAAGCAGACGATTTATGCAAAAGTCGCCCTGACGGAATATCTTAGGACGCTGGAATGCGACCCGTCGAATCGACAATTATATGGAGCAGTCTGCAGAACTATGCTATTACTCAAAGACTATGAGGGTGCCCTAGCATACAGCGACGCGGGAATGGCTGCGGTCGGCGGCTCTGCGGGGAGTAGGGTGTACGACGGCGAGAATTTGACCTATTGCGCGGCGCGTGCGCTTTTCGAGCTTGGCCGTTACCAAGAGGCTCTGGATCGGGCCGAGACACTCCTGCCGGTGTGGTGGCGGTCGATAGCATGGTCAAAATCAGACGGCCCTCTTTTGACCCAAAAGGGTCTCGTGAAGGCCTGTAAGTCGGCATTGAAGCGTCAAGACAAAGAGCGCAAAATCTAAGGACTAGCTCGGAACATCGCGCGGTCCGGCGATTGGATTAGGCATCACATAAACACCACTGCCCCGCCGCCAAAAGCGTATAACGACAACGCCTGGCACTATGCTGTGGACACCTATGCCAACGGAGTGGAATCGCTCTATGTTCTGACGGCCACCAGCCAGGTGGATGCGACGAAATCTTCCCAAGCCATCCTTACGCTGGCTCCGGGGGCAAGGCGTGCTGGTGAGCGGAGGGGTGTTCGGGCACACGCTGGACCTGATCGCGCAAGGCATCTGCCGGCGCGCGCATGTGACTCCAGTGGTGGATGGGGATTCCGGCCAGAATCTGACCTACGCCTGGAGCTTGAACACGGGCCCGGCGGCGGTGCAGTTCACCGGCGCCACCCTGGCGTCGACTCAGGCAAACTTCACGGCGGCCGGCGCTTACTCGCTGCGGTTGACCGTCAACGATGGAGTATCCACCTCGTCCGGTCTGACGACGGTGAATGTGGGACTGCCCAGCGGGAGCGGGCTCTATCTGTCGCCGTCGGCCAGCGGACCGAATGCGACGGGCACGCCGACCACCCTGCAAGCGAAACTGGTCCTGTATTTTAATGGCTACTTCACGCAGGCCGGCGGGCAGGTGCTGATTACCGTCACCGGCGCCAATCCGCAGACGGCCACGCTGGTGACGGACGCCAACGGGATCGTGACGTTCACCTACACCGGAATCAACCCAGGCACGGACATGATCACGGCTACGTCCGGCGGCACGCAATACGTCTCCAATACCGTGCCGGTGACGTGGATTGCGGCGCCGCCCAAGTTCACCAGCGGCCCGGTGACCGGCCGGTTCTTCACGGCCGATGGCAAGGTAAGGCGATGCTCTCCGTCGTAGTCCTAAGGGGAACAGTGAACCAGAATGTCGACCCCGCCCCCGCCTCACTCCGAACCCCAATCTCTCCTCCCATCAGTTCGACCAGCCGTTTGCAGATGGTCAACCCCAGTCCTGTTCCTCCGAAGCGTCTCGTAGTCGAGCTATCAGCTTGAGTAAAGCTCTGGAATAGTTTCGCCTGAATCTCCGGACTGATGCCGATCCCTGAGTCCTTAATTTCAAACATCACCAGCGCCGATCCCTCCCCAACCGGCGAACTATGGACGCTGAGCACCACCTCGCCGGCTTCGGTGAACTTGATCGCATTGCTGAGCAGGTTGAGAAGAATCTGGCGCAATCTCGCGGGATCGCCAATCAGTCTGGATGGGACGCCGTCGTCAACCGGCGCACACAGTTCGATGTCCTTCTGGCTTGCGAGCGATGCAACCACTTCTACCGATTCTTCGACGATCAACCTGGGATCGAACGGACAATATTCCAGGTCCAGTTTTCCGGCCTCAATCTTGGAGAAATCCAATATGTCGTTGATAATGGACAGAAGCGCTTCGCCGGAGGCACGGATGGTCTCCGCATGATCCCTTTGTTCGCCTGTGAGTTGTGTTTCCAGCAACAAGCCCGTCATTCCGATTACACCGTTCATCGGGGTCCGGATTTCATGGCTCATAGTCGCGAGAAATTCACTCTTCGCCCTTGTAGCGGTCTCGGCTTTCGAAGCTGTTTGTAGCAGTTCCTCTGCGTAGGCTGCGAGTTTCTCTTCCGTTTCCTTGGCTGGGGTGACATCGACTATCAACCCGTTCCAGATTATGTCTCCTGAGCCTTGCATCTGCGGCGCCGCACTGATCGCCAGCCATCGCACCTCACCTCGTCTTCGAACGCGATAGGTGTGTTCAAAGGGTATCTCCGCTCGGGTGGCAATCTGAAATACACGGGTCAGCCCTTCTACATCGTCCGGATGGATACACTCCGTCAGTAATTCGGAGTTCCCCATCATTTCGGCAGCACTTTTCCCAAACAGCTCTTTCGCCCCATCGCTGATGAACAGGAAGGCGCTCTTATCGTCGTGGAGCCGCTTCATCTGAAACACAGCGCCGGGAATATTGGCGGTCACATCCATCAAAAGACGTCTGCCATGTTCCAGTTCTTCCTCGGCCTTTCTGCGCTCGGTAATGTCGCGGCATATGCCGACAAACGTGCGCCGGTCAGCCGTGTTCACTTCGCTCACCGACAGCTCGAGAGGGAACTCCGTGCCATCCTTGCGGCGGCCTCTGACCAGCCGGCCGATTCCGATCACCTTCCCGATTCCAGTCTCGTGATAGGAACGAAGATAGCCGTCGTGTTTTTCCTGATGCGGGGAGGGCATCAACATGGAAACGTTCTTGCCGGTAAGCTCAGAGATCTCATAACCAAAAATCCATTCCGTAGCAGGGTTGGCGTGTTCCATCACACCTCGTTCATCAATGGTGATGATCGCATCGTTGATATTTTCGAAGAGAGCCTGCAGTCGCAGTTCCCGCTCCAGAAGGTGTCGCTGCGTGTCTTTGAGTTCAGCCGTGATCGGCTGTAGTTCCTTGAGGGTTCGCAGTCTGGCCTCGTTAACGCTCAATGTCCGAAGAAAGAACAGTATTCCGACGAGGAGGATTCCGACCTCGATCATGGTGCGATACAAGGAGTTCGTTAGAGAGCGCGAGCGCCTGTCAGCGGAGGTGTTCAGTTCGTGCTGCAAGTCCGTTAAGGCGGTCTTGGCCTTGTCAAAGACCGGAAGCGCCTCGCTAAAATGCAAATCCAGGGCCTCTTTGTACTGTCCTACGAGGATGGCGGCTATCACCTGATCGCGAATCTTGAGGTACGGCGGCCATAGTGCGGAAAATTTCTCGATGGACTTGAGAATGAGACCCTCGGATCTAGGGAGCCTACCCACCAGCGTCGTTACGGAATCGGCTGCCGCTCGCGCCTGATCCATGTAGGCGAGCTGCC
>JBDUEM010000216.1:0-13462 GCA_040002435.1 Bryobacteraceae bacterium | reverse complement strand
TGAAGAACAGGGCGACTCGATCTAATGAATGTGTTCCGGTGTGCCGATCAGTAATAGGCACATGTCTGGGATCAAGCCTTATCTTTGGAACGCCGTCCCACGTGTGTTTGCGCGCCCGACTTCAAGCCTCCAGGGCGCTCTTACCGGAGTAGCGGGACAACTGCAGGCGCCGCTCGACGAGGAGTTGCTGTGCAAAGTGCCGTTCGAAGGGCTTCGGCGGAACTCCCGGCAGTGATTTCGCGGTTGAACTACCGATGGATGAAGCGATTGCCGGAAGCGGACCGGGTCCAATGTTTTCGACAGGGGCTTTGAAGTGAAGAGTCCGGGAAGACATTGAAACAGATCCGACTCCTCTGGCTGCTGCTGGCGCCGTTTTACGCCATCGGATTGTTCGCCCCGGTGGTAGGTGGTTTTCTCGACGATGGCAACTACGTCGCGACGGCGCGCTCGCTGGCCGAAGGGCACGGCTATCGCATCTCCACGCTCCCCGGCGAAATGCCTCAGACGAAGTACCCATTTCTGCTGCCGGGCGCCCTGGCGGCGGTTTGGCGTGTGTTTCCCGCCTTTCCGGCAAACACCGTTGCGTTGAAACTGGTTCCAATGGTTTTCGCCCTGTTGTGGGGCTGGACCATCTGGCTGGTGTTCCGTGACGAATTGGGCCGAACTGGAGCAGGGTGGCTCGCGGCCCTGGTTCTGGCATTGCCCTGGATTGTGTTTCTCAGCTCGTCGCTGCTCTCGGAGACGTTGTTCGCCTTTCTCACCTGGGCTGCGTTGTACCGGTTCTCGCGCCGGGATATCGCCATGGCAGCCGCGCTGGCGGGGGCAGCTTTTCTTACGCGAACCAGTGGAGTCGCGCTGGCAATCGCGGCATTGTTGATATTGGTGAAAGCCAGAGAATGGAAACAATGCGCTTTGTTCGCGGCCACCTTCGCCGCGTTTGGTCTTCCCTGGGTGCTTTGGCAGGCGGCTCATACGGCGCCGGCAGATCCGCTATTAGCCTATTACTCCAAGGCGAACTATGCGCAGTGGAACCTCCTCGCGAACTTTGACGCCGCGCAGAAGACAGCGATTCTCTGGCGGAACCTGCTGCGTACGGTCTACAGCCCGGCTGCCTTTGCGGGATTTCCCGCGCAGCCAGTGGCAGCGCTGTTCACACTACCGCTGTGTATCTTCGGCCTCCGGGGGTGGTGGCTTGCGTGCCGAAAACACTTGGGTATCGTTCCGGTGTGGGCGGCACTGTACTATCTGCTTCTGCTGAGTTGGGCATGGCCGGCGGAGCGGTTTTTCTTCGTGCTGGTTCCGCTTCTGTTCTACTACGCCTGGACGGCACTGCCCCTGCGACCCGCCCTTTGGCTGGCACTTGCGTTTAGCCTCTGTGGATCCGGCCTGGTTATGCAAAGTCGGGACACGTTGCGCGGCGGCATGGCTTCACTTCAGGAAATGGGGCACGAAGACTGGCGCGCGCTGACCGCTATGCTGGCGGAATTCGGCCGGCGCGTCCCGCCGGACGCCGTGCTGGCGGGCAACCTCGATCCGCTGTACTCACTCTATTCCGGCCGGAAGGCGATTCGCCCGTATGCCGAAGATCCATACCTGCTCTATTTTTCTGATGATCCAGTACGCCAGCCTCTCGGTGGCTTGACGCAACTTCGTCAGACGCTGCGGCAGCATCGCGTCTCGTTTCTGATAGTGGACCACCTGCGATTGTTCCAGGAATCGAAGTTCCTGAACCTTCTCGTTGACGAATGGAAGCGAGTTCAGCCTGAGGCGCTTGCACTCCAGGCGCAGACGGCAGATGGACGATTTCAGATCTACCAAATCCTACGGCTCGATCCTGCGGAGCTTCCATAGCGAATCGGAAGCGGGCCGTTCGCCGCTATTCAGGAGCGGAGCCCACGAATCTCGGGCGTGCACGAAGCGCCCCGAAAAACCGCACGAGTCCGCCGTGAGAAATCGTTCGAGGAAGTCCAATGGTTCTTCCATGCCCGCCGTCTTCTTCACGAATGCGCCGGCGTTGCGGACCTGTTTCAGTAAATCGGTTTCGATCGCGCCCGGAGCCAGGCAGACGGTCGCGAAATCACCCTTGTCTTTGAGGTCTTCGTCCAGGTTTTCGATCGCTCGAACCATGGCGGTTTTGGATGCGGAGTAGGCTGGAAAGATCGGGTAAGGATACGCCGAGCCGCCACCCGAAAAGCCGACGATCCGTCCGAATCGGGCCTGCGTCATCCTCGGCAGCAGCGCCTTGAGCACCGCCAGGTTCCCCACGACCCCGACGCGATAGGCAAGATCCCATGTTGCCAGGTCCGTGTCGATTAGGGGTCCGGCGACTCCCAGGATTGCGGCGGCAAGCACAACGCCGATCTGCCGGGCGGGATGCTGGGTGATCCACTGTCCAACCGCGGCCTCGGCATGGGCATAGTCCGCAAGATCAAGGGAAAGCGCTTCGGCTGTGCCGCCGGCTGACTGAATTTCCCGCGCCGTTTCCCCCACGTTGGTGCTTTGCGAAATACAAAGGATATGGGCGCCCGTGCGCGCCAGATGCACTGCGGCGGCTTTGCCGATTCCGCGGCCGGCGCCGGTGATGACGATCGTGTCGGATTTACTCATGAAACAGTAATTGTCCCAGAGTCTTTTTCGACGCTAGATCCGGCCGGATTGCGTGCAGGCCGGGGTAGGGCTTCATCGATTTTCCCGGCCTGTGATACAAACGCAGGGCGCCCGCCACGAACGCCGGCGGCCGGTCCGCGAAGTAAGCACCGGCGGGTGAAGAGGCCGGAATCACGACCCAGCTTATGCCATAGTCGTTCAGGATCTGATCGGTTTTCTCAGGCGGTAGTGACGCTTTGTAGAATGCCTCGGCGAAGGCGGCCTGGCCGGTATAGCTGAAACTCAGGTGTTCGTGACTACCGAAACTGTGCATCGGGACCGTGGCGAACCAGGGGGCTTGCTCGGTGGGGCTTAGCACCAGATCGTCCGCTGAGACGTGAATGTGCATCCAGGAGATCATCTGCGATTCGTCGGTTGAGACAACCGTGCTGAACAAAAGGTCAGGATTGGCCTTGTGTCCGTCGCGGAAAATCTGCCTGTAGTACGCGGTGTATCCCAGCAGGCAGAGAGCGCACCAGGCGCCAGTGAAGCCCAGAGCAAGCCTGGGCCTTTTGTTCCAAAGCTTCTGCAACGGAGGGCCCTGGAAGAGGATCCGGACCAGCAGCACCGAGATGACGTACGCGAAGCCGTTGAACAGGTGCAGGGCAAATGGAATGAACGGGAGGAAGACGATGGTCACGTTGCACAGCGGCCAAATCAGCAACGCGCTGTCAGCAGGCGCGTGGACACGGAACCGCATCAGCAGAAAGTACACCACCAGGATGGACGTCATGCCGTACAGCGCCACCACCCACACCAGCGACGAAGGGGACCACGTGAACAACGCGGGCATTTCGCGGATCATCAGACTGCGGGAAGCCTGGTAGGCGTAGGGCGCGATACCCGCTCCGGCAGCGGCTGCGACAGCGGCACATTCGCGCCAGGCAGTGGCCCAGCCCTCACGTTTCCAGGCGGCGAATAAAAGGGTAATTACACTGGCCGGGGCGATCAAAAAAACTTCAAAAGGATGAAAGCAAGCCGAGAAGAACGTTGTGGCCGCCAGAAACCAGGTATACCGTTTCTCTCCGGTGGCGATTCGCCGGCCGAGGAAGGCCAAGGCCAGCAAGGTGGTGGCTGTCGCCAGAGTCAATGTTGGGCTGTTGGAACTTCCGCCTCGCGATAATCCGTCAGCCGTCTCGTAGCCGAATTGAATCAAACCCAGCCAGAAGATTTCAGGCCGGATAGGAAGAATGGGGGCGACGCCAAGTCCCACCAGCAAGATGGGCGCAGTACAGAACAGCGCGATGAAGAAGGCAATTTTCTGTGTGCGGCTGCTTAGAAACGTGTCCAGCATATAGAGCAGCGCCCAGGCTGCGAAAACATAAAGCAATAAGTGGACTGCGTGATAGCCAAGGAGAAGGGGCAGTCCCAGCCATTTGGCCGGCCGTGCGATCAGTACCCATAGCGGCGAGAAGAAGGCATCCTCCGTCTTCCACGGCATCATATAGGCGGGAAACAAGAATCGCTCGGTTGCCGATTGCAGGTAGGTGACATACTGCGCTGTATCCGGATTGCGGAGCACCATGGCGGGAGCGTAACCGGCAGGCGTTTGGAGCCAGCCGCTCCAAACAGGCAAGTTGTTCAGCATGAAGAACCACAAACCGAGCAGGACCGGGGGAAGTGCTCGCATAGCCTCTTGCAGTCAGCCGTAAACCGTCATCAGAGTAGTATCGACACCTTGGCCTACAACTGTAGAGCCCGGGACTACCTCACCAATGGGCTTCACCGCCGTCTTACCCGACGACGTCACAAATATCTTCCACGGTGAGAAAATACAAGCACGCCTACGCAGCCCTTATGATTAGACTCCCGATTGTCCTGCTGATTTTCAGTGTCCTGGGGCTGTTTGCACAGACGCCTCCGCCTGCTGCCGCTCCTTCCGCACAGTCCAGGAAAGAGGAGGACAAGCCGGTAGTTACCAAGCACTCCATCCAGCTTGGCGGGAAGACGCTGAGCTATACCGTGACCACCGGCATGATGCCCATCAAGACCGATAGCGGCGAAACCGAGGCCAACATGTTTTTCATGGCCTATACCGTGGAGCGGCCGGCAGGATCACCGCTACGGCCTTTGACGTTCTCCTTCAACGGCGGACCCGGGTCGGCTTCGGTCTGGCTGCACATGGGTGCACTTGGACCGCGGCGGGTAAAGCTGAACGACGACGGTTCGCTGCCCCCGCCTCCCTATCGGTTGGTGGACAACGAAGCGACATGGCTGGACCTGACCGACATAGTCTTCATCGATCCGGTCAATACGGGTTTCAGCCGTGCCACGAAGCCGGAGCTCACGAAGAAATTCCTGGGACTTGATGGCGATATTGCCTCGATCGGCGAATTTATCCGGCTCTATCTGACGCGGAATGAGCGTTGGACTTCGCCTCTGTTTCTGGCGGGCGAGAGTTACGGAACCACGCGCGCGGCCGGGCTCGCCGGTCATCTGATCGACCGGGGAATCGCGTTAAACGGCATTGTGCTGCTGTCTACGGTTTTGAATTTTCAGACCTTGCTGTTCACAAAGTCAAACGATCTGCCCTTCGAATTGATCCTACCCTCGTATACGGCGACGGCCTGGTATCACAAAAAGCTTCCCCCGGACCTGCAGAAGGATCTTCATAAGGCCCTGGCGGAGTCTGAGGCTTGGGCGCTGGGCGGCTATACCGAAATTCTGGCGAAGGGCGACGGATTGAGTGCCTCCGAGCGCGACACGGCAATCACCAAGCTGTCGCGGTTGACCGGACTCTCGCAGGAATATATCGGATTGAGCAACCTGCGCGTGGAGATACACCACTTCATCAAAGAATTGTTGCGCGATAAGAGAGAGACCGTTGGACGGCTGGACAGCCGCTTGAAGGGCACCGATGCCTTCGGAACGGCCGAGCGGGCGGAGTTCGATCCGGCCATCGCCACAATTCGTCCGCCCTATACCGCCACCTTCGCGCAATACGTCAGGGAGGATCTTGGCTACCAAACCGATCAGCCGTATTTCATTTTGGGCGAGGGTGTGAGGGGTTGGGAATGGGGCGCCAACAATTCCTTCGCCGACACTAGCGATCCGCTGCGCAGCGCCTTCTCAAAAAACCCTTACATGAAACTCTTTGTCGGGTATGGATACTTCGATCTGGCGACCCCGTATTTAGCGGCGCAATATACGTTGAGCCACGCCGGCTTTCCGGCAGGCACGCGGAAGAATATCACGGAGAAATATTATGATGCCGGCCATATGTTTTATATTGAGCTGCAGTCGCTGCATCAGTTGAAGAAGGACATCGCCGAGTTTCTCAAGAATGCCCGGCCTACTCCATAGCCGATAAATAAGGTGAGGACGTGCGCCCAGGGAATGGCGGCGCGTCTCCACGACGCCAGCAGCAGAATGGGAACCAGCGGGCTCAGCGCGTGATATTCCATCGCCGTTTGCCAGTGGCCCTTCGCCAGTTGGAAAACGGCGCGGGTCAGCCCGCAGAACGGACAGGGACGTCCGCTGAGCCAGTGAAAGCCACATAAATTAGGCGTATCGGGCGGTGTGTAGCACCAGAGGAAGGCGAGCACGGCAACTCCCGCCAGCCATGCACTACGCTTTGTCCACAGCATCATGGTTATGGTACATCGTTATAGTACACGGAATTCCATGAAGTATTTTCTATTGATCTCGATTATCACCGCTTTGGGAACTATGCCCGTTTCCGCCCAGCAAGGCGTAAAGCCCCCAAATCTTGTGAAAAAGGCGGAACCGGATTACGCGGGGCTGACCAGCGGCTATGCGGTGGACTTCACACCGGTAGCTATGGTCATCGACTCCCACGGTGTGCCATTTTCCCTGGAGGCGAAGAGCGGCAGCCTGCCGGATGTGGTCGTGCAAGCACTCGCGGGCTGGAGGTATGAGCCGGCGACCCAGGACGGAAAAGCCACGGCATTTCTCGTTAATTTGATTGTTCCTGTTCGGCGGGTAATCGACGAACGGCGGGCTCATTCCTTTATGCACAGAGGAACGAGCCTCACACAGGAATTGAAATCGGAGATGGATAGTGGCGCCGCGCTGGACGCGGACGGCGCCCGCAAACTGGAGGAGCAGGTCAAGTCGAATCCGGAAGATTTGGGCGCAAGATCGAGCCTGTTGGCCTGTTACGCGGCCGAATGTGGGGGCATGGATGCCGCGGAACGGTCCCGCGCCCGCTTGCAGCATATCTCGTGGCTAGCGGAGAACCATCCGGATTCCGGCGTTCTAGGTACCCGGGCGGCTATGATCAACGTGAATGACGGACCACTACCCGATGCCGCCGGATATCAGAAGGTACGGCAGATCTGGTTGGATCAGCTTGCCAAGGAGAAGAACCAGCCGCAGGTGTTGGTGAACGCGGTCAACTTTCTCAGGCTGGGGGATTTTGCGAAAACCGAGGCGTTAGCACTGGCGGCACGCGGACACCATCCATCGAGCCAGATCTGGCTTGGCAACCTGTATGGATTAGCTGTCCTGGGCGTGACGGGAATCGACTTGCAAAGTGGACTCCCCGCAGCCGCGAAACCGTATGTCGAATTTACGTCCAGGGCACGAGTGATGCTGGCGCAGACCAGTGATGCCAAAGTGCTTCTATCGGCTCTGTCGACCATCACGGCCGGGGCACGCACCCTGCAGGCTGCGGGTCAATTGCCGCCGGGGTATTCCACTGTATGCGAGAAGATGCTGGAAAGAGCCAGGACGTTCTATGCCGCGGTCTCAGAGACCTGCGCAGTATCTCCACCCGTTCCGGAACCGCAACGGTCTACGAACCCTTCCGTTCGGCCTTCCGTCCTGATTCCATCCACTATCCGCGTCGGTGGAACTGTAATGGGCGCTAAGATTCGCAAGCAACCCAAGCCGAGCTATCCGGACGCGGCGAAAATCATGAATTTTCAGGGGAGAGTCCGATTCAGCGCAACCATTGGCAAACAGGGAAAGGTGGAAGACCTGGAACTGCTAAGTGGGGCATTCGTGTTGTATGAGTCGGCCCGGGACGCCGTGCGCCGCTGGGAATATCAGCCAACTACGTTAAATGGCGATCCGGTAGAGGTCACGACAGTTATCGACGTTAACTACCAGTTATCCAATTAAGACGGCTACACTGTGTCCGGTTCAAAACCTATAAGCTCCCGGTAGGCTATGGTGATGGCCATCATGCTGATGGGAATCGTCACGAAAACTCCGACGATGCAACAGAGAAGACCGACTAAATTCAGCAGGCCAAGGCCGAGCATGAAGAGCACGAAGCCCATGTAATCCTGTTTGATGATGGCGTGGCTGGCTTCCATGGCGGGCCAGAATTCCAAACGCTTGTCCACGATGAACAGGTACGTGAACATATACACTGCCATCACGATGAAACCCGGAATGATGCAAAGCAGGAAGCCGATGAAGCTGAAGAGTGAGATCAACAGCGCCGCCACGAATGCCGGTAGGAAATAGTTGAAGCCCTGGATCAGGTCAGCGACCTCGGTCCTGCCGCGCACCAGCTTCCGCATGCAGGCGAGATGAAAGCCGGCCTGCATGGGACCGTGCGTCAACACCGAGCCGACCGCGCCAACGATAACGTAAAGCAGCGACAAACCCATGAAGAGGCCGATATCTGTTTTCACGACCTCCCAACCCTCACTGATCCACTGTCCCCCGGACGCCTTGATCTCGACAGGTGGACGAAACGGCGGGGCCGGAATCACGCCGTTTCCGGTCGGCAGCGGCGGAGGTACCGCGCCCGAGATTACCGGTTGCTGGTGGCCGCACGCCGGGCAAAACACGACGTCAGGGGGAATCGTCTCTCCGCATTGCTGGCAGAACATCAGCACCTCGCCGAAATAGCGAGGATACTACAGATTGGCCTGAGGTTATAATTCAATTGTGAAAATCGGGCGCATCCTTATACTTGCGGCGTTTGGCGTGATCTGCGCCTGTAACAAAGCTCCCCAGACGAAGGACGCCGTGAAGCAGGGCGTGGTGGAACATCTGGGCAAGGGCGCGGGCTTAGACCTCGCGGCAATGGATGTTGAGGTCACCGCCGTTTCCTTTGCTGACAATCAGGCGAAGGCGACAGTCAGCTTCCGGCCCAAATCTAACCCTGATCAGGGAATGACGATGAATTACACGCTGGAGCCTAAGGGCAACAAGTGGGTGGTGCTGAAGAAAGCGGGTAACTCCAGCAGCCCGCATGGCGATGCGACCGTAGCGCCGCCCGCTCCCGCCGGCGATTTACCGCCTGGCCATCCCCCCGTAAGCCCCGCTCCAAAATGAAGCGAATCGCTGTTCTGGGTGGTGGTCCGGCCGGAGCCTTTGCAGCTGAGAAGCTGGCCACTGCCGGGCTGGACGTGATCCTGCTGGACGAAAAGCTGGCGTGGGAAAAACCATGCGGCGGCGGACTTACCTACAAGGCCTACAATCAATATCCTTTTCTGATTGAAAACAACACACCGAAGCGGCTTGTCACGCAAACCTACTTGTCTACCTCGCGGACGGGCGCGGCGAAGATGGCGCTGACCAAGCCGCTCGTCATTTATTCAAGGTTCGAACTGAACCAGATGCTGCTGCGGCGCGCGGAAGCGGCTGGCGCGCAACTCGAGAAAGCGCGGGTGCTGAGCATCGATCGCGCAGGGCGCGGCTGGTCCGTGAAAACCAGGGCAGGGAAGCTGGATGTAGATTATTGCGTTGTCGCCACGGGGGCTCGGAATCCATTGCGCGAGGTGGGGACGCAATTAGCGACGGGGGATACCATGATCGCAATGGGCTATTATGTCCCGGGCGAACAGGACCATGTCGACCTGGAATTCTTCGCGGGCTTTGAGGGCTACATCTGGGTTTTTCCGCGCAACGGGCATCTCTCAGTCGGAATCGGCGGGAAGGGCGAACCGGCCCAGAAGCTGCGGGCGAGGCTGGAACGATACATGGCGAAGAAGGATATTTCGCTAACGGGCGCCACCTTTTATAGCCACCTGCTACCTTCCCTGCAAAGGCCGGCGTGGAAAACCAATCGCGTCTCGGGGTATGGATGGATGGCGGTGGGCGACGCCGCCGGTCTGGTGGATCCCATAACCGGGGAAGGTCTTTATTACGCAGTCCGTTCGGCTGACATTGCCGCCGGCCTGATTCTTTCCGGGCAAACCCAAGCATACCGGGATCGGCTGCAAAGCGATTTCATCGGCGATTTGGAACTGGCTTCAAAGCTCGGTCCATGGCTCTTCCTCGATAGCTTCCTGTGCGGAAGTGTGACCGAGCGCATGATCCAGTTCATGCGCCGCAGCCCCACGTTGTGCGATATTGTGCAGGATCTGTTCGCGGGCACGCAGAATTACCTGGATCTGAAGGCCAGACTCAAACGCAACGTGCGGAGCACCTTTCAGGAAGTCGTGTTTCATCCTTTTTCATGACCAATACAAAATCGGAAGAATTGTTTGCCCGAGGGCAGAAGATTATCCCTGGTGGAGTGAACTCCCCCGTTCGGGCGTTTCGCGGTGTAGGCGGAACACCCCGTTTTATCGCGCGCGGAGAAGGCTCGCGGCTGTACGACGTGGATGGAAATTCGTACATCGACTACATCTGTTCGTGGGGACCGCTGATTCTCGGCCATCGTCCGAAGCCGGTGATCGACGCGCTGCGCGAGGTGCTGGAAATCGGCACCAGCTTCGGCGCACCGACCGAACGGGAGCTGGACTTGGGCGAGGCCATTCGCGACGCGATGCCGTCGATGGAATTGTTGCGTCTGGTAAACTCCGGGACCGAGGCGACGATGAGCGCCATTCGCGTGGCGCGCGGTTTTACGGGTCGCGACCTGACGGTCAAGTTTGAAGGCTGCTATCACGGCCACGTGGATTCGCTGCTGGTGAAAGCGGGTTCTGGAATGGCGACGCTCGGTATCGCCGATAGCGCAGGCGTTCCCAAGAGCTTCGCCGACACTACACTTGCGCTGCCGTTCAACGACCTCACCGCGGTGGAAGAAGCTTTCCGCGGCAGGGGAGACCAGATCGCTTCGGTGATCGTGGAGCCAGTGGTGGGGAACATGGGCTGCGTTCCGCCCGCGCCCGGATTTCTGGAAGGGTTGCGGTCGATTACAGAGAAGTATGGTGCGGTGCTGATTTTCGACGAGGTGATGACCGGGTTCCGGTTGTCCTTCGGTGGTGCTCAGCAGTTGTATGGGATACGGCCCGACATGACGACGATCGGTAAGATTGTCGGAGGCGGACTGCCGATCGCGGCTTACGGCGGGCGCGCGGACATCATGAACAAGGTCGCGCCGGTGGGTCCGATTTACCAGGCCGGCACGCTTTCAGGCAATCCGCTGGCGGTTTCCGCGGGATTGGCGATGCTGCGCTATCTCAAGGCGAATCCGCAGGTCTACACCGATCTGGAGCGGCGGGCGGCGCGACTGACGGCGAACGTTCCGGCGTCGGTGACGGTGAACCGCGTGGGGTCCATGTTCACCATGTTCTTCACCGATCGCCCGGTGACCGATTACGAGACGGCGAAGCTCTCCAGCACGGAAACGTACAAGAAGTTCTTCCATTGGATGCTGAGCCAGGGCGTCTACCTCGCGCCGTCGCAATTTGAGGCTGCCTTCCTTTCGGCGGCGCACTCCGACGAGGACATACAGACTACGATTAACGCCGCGCAGGCTTTCTTCAGCAACTCAATGTGAGTGCAGCAGCTCGCTCAGATCCACGGAATAGCGGCGTGAATTCGTGTCGCTCTCACGGATCGCGCTGGCACGAAGCTCCAGCTTTTTGGCTTCTTCCCGTTTCCCCGTTTGACGCAGGAGCCACGCAAAATCAGTGAACACCGCGGCAAGCTTGTGGTCGTTCGAGGGCGAGTGTTCGAAGATCAGAATAGCGTCCCGATAGAGCCCTTCAGCTTCCGGGAGGCGCCGCAGCCGTATATTGACGGCGGCGAGATTCGACAGAGTGGTAGCTAAGTCTGGACTGCGTTCGCCCAAAGCTTTCCGCTGACTTTCCACAACTCCCTGCAACAATCCCCGGGCTTGGTCCAGGTTCCCCGCATTCGCCTCCAGGACCGCGAGGGTGTTTAGCCGCTTGCAGGTGAGCGGATGGTTGTCGCCGTATACACTCCGTGAGATCTGTACACTCCGCCGGCTCAATTCGAGGGCCGCTTCCGGACGCCCTTGTTTGCGGTAGATCGAAGCAAGGTTGTTGAGCGTTCCCGAAACCTCGGCATCCACTGGACCCAGCGACGCCTCCTGAATGGCGAGCGCACGCTGGCAAATACGCTCCGCCTCTGAATATCGCCCCAAGGCTGCGTAGGCGGCTGCGAGGCTGTTGAGCGTTTTCGCAACCGCGGGATGTTCCTTGCCCAGCACTTCCTCGCGAATCTTCAGCGCGCGTTGGAATTGACTGGCCGCGCGATCGAAATGGCCTTCCTGATAATCCAGCACGGCGATGTTGTGCAACCCATTGGCGTACTCCTGGCTGTTGACACCGGCCGACTTCTCAAAGATTGTGAGCACGCCCTGGTACTGTTCGCGAGCCTCCGCATAGTTTCCCAGGTAGCGATTCATCATGGCGAGATTATTCCAGGCAGCGGCCTTTCGAAATCCCGTGTCCGATGGTGTTCGCTCGTCCTCCAGCGCTAACTGATAAGCGGTCCGCGCCTCCTGATAGCGGCCTGCCTGTTCCAGCAGGCCGCCTTCTTTCATGTGTTGGTCCCAGAGTGTTTGCTGGCCAAACAGAATGCCGAGTGACAGAAGCGGAATGAGCGGCTTCATGCTTTTCCTCCCGTTTTATGTGCAACGTCAATCTACATGCGAGAACTACGGAAGAAAGGTGCCATTTTTATTTAGCTACTGAGATCCGTCAGCGCCAGCCCAGGCGATAAATGTTTGAGCCACGGATTTTCCCCATTGCACTCCGGCGGCGTTGTCGATCTGGTAATGTATGCCTGCCCAGATGCGGGAATCTCCTGCCTCTTTTCCTACGGCCCGGATTTCAACGGCATGTTTCGGAAACAGATAGACCGGGACTGCGGGGGCGTTGCCGGGCGGTACTTTGGTCAGGATCTTGAGCGGACTCGAAGGTGAGCCTGAAGCGGTGGTAGCGCTCAGCGCATAAGCTGACGCGCCGAGAACATCACAACGGCTACAAAGAACAGCAGGCTCAGCGCGATAATCACCGCTCGCTTTGCGGGAGGAACGGTAATGGCAATCACGCTGGCCGGTAAGCGCACGTTAATCCTGACACTGACTTCGGCGGGCTTACGCCCTTCCAACCGGTTGTCGATCAACAGGATGTAATCGCCCTTTTGTTCGGCCTCGCATCGCAGTCTGCCTTCCGTCTGGTAGCCGCTGCGGCAGATCGGTTGATAGCTTCTGCCTGCGTTGTAGCGTTCGGCTTCGTGCCGCGTCACCAGGATTGCCTCGACGCCGGTGGCGCCGGACGGTACCGAGAACGTGGTGTCCACCACCGAATTCGGCTTGGACACGGAAACGTCCACCGCACTCCAGTGCGACGCCGGGACTGAAATTACACCGTCGGCGAGCACGGCGAAGAGGGCCAGCAGAATCATCTATTTTTCAGCGTAGACGGTATCTCCGCCCAACACGGTCATGGTAACCCGGGTCTTGAGGAGATCGCGGTCTGGCGCCTTCATGATGTCCTGCGAGAGCATCACGAAATCAGCCAGCTTGCCGGGTTCGAGGGAACCCTTTTCCTTTTCTTCGAAGGCAGCGTAGGCTCCGCCGAGGGTCCAGGATCGCAGCGCTTCCTCCCGGCTTAACTTCTGGTCGGGCATGAAGCCGCCAGGAGGGTTGCCTTGATGATCCTGGCGAGTCACGGCAGCGTAGAAGCCCCAAAGC
>JBDUEM010000215.1:0-13544 GCA_040002435.1 Bryobacteraceae bacterium | reverse complement strand
GTTGTTCGACCAGCTTTTGCTCGGTGATGTCTTGAACCACTCCGATCATACGGACGGGCTCGTTCTGATCGTCGCAGAGAATGCGGGCACGACCCTCAACCCAGTGCACGCTGCCATTCGGCCAAAGAACACGGTACTGTTGACGGTAATCTTGACGCAATGCCAAGCATCGGGTGATTTCGCTCTGCACCGGTTCCCTATCCTCGGGATACAGGCAAGCAAGAAAGCCGTCATACGTCCCTGAAAAGCTGCCCGGAGCCAGGCCAAACAGCTCTTCATGGTACCCCTCGCGCGTGATTTGCCCGTCGGGAATACTCCAAATCCAGGTGCCCAGACGGCCAACGTCCATGGCAAGTCGTAATCGTTCGTCTGATTGTTGGGCCAGGCGACGACAGCGAGCCACTTCCCGCTGGAGCTCTCCAATCTCTTTTACGAAGGGGAATGAACCGTCAGGTGCTGAGCCGGAGCGTAATTTCGGATCGATAGACATTGTGTTGCAGCGGCCTGTCGAAAGTAGACGCGCATTTTCGATGTTGTAACACAATTCGCCATCATTCCTGGAGTGTAGTCAGCAGGAGCAGTTAGAAACTGGCCGCAGAGCGGGGAGAAACCCCTTCAGCCCTGCGCGAAAAGAACTGCTCAACCCAGTGATCCTCGAAGCAGATCCGGCACGGCGGAAATGAAAGTGCTGAGATGGATGGCGGACAGCATGAATGTGAAGCAAGATCCAGCTGGCAACATTAAGTGCAGTCAAGCCAGATCGCGGTAAATCCGGTAAACGTATCGACAGGATTGTTGCCCTGATTATGGCGGTTGACCGTGTAATACGAAATGAAACCGTCCGATCGGTGTACGCGAACGGCCCGGTTTACATTTGAGAAGGTGCAATTCGAGCCACATCCCCATATGGCGACACCACGGCAACTTGGATTCGTAAACGCTGCGCCGCTTCGCAGAACATACAGCTCAAGACATCATTTCCGCCAGACTGTAGCATACTTTGTCCGGTATTTTGGGTCCTGCTCCGTGGCCATCAACCGTTCGGCTGTAGCCCGGATCTTCTGGTCGCTGATGAGATCGTAAACACGCCGGAGGACGACCAGAATGTCGTAACGAATCAATGTACAGTTCTTTTCAGAAGCACATTCCTCAAAGCGCAGCACGAGCTCCTTCAAGAGCGCGTTACGCTGTGGCTCGCCCACAACGCCGACCTTCCAAAGCGACTGCAAGCAATGGCGGGCGGTCACAAAGTGCTCATCCTTAGTGACTCTCAGCAGGGCTACAAGATCCTTTGACATTCGCTGCTTGGGGTCGCTTTTCGCCAAATTGGAAAGCACCTGGGCAGCGATTGAGCGTTGCCGATTGTCGCCATCCCGCAGCGTGAGTAGCAAATCGTCCCAAAGTTCGTATGCCCACGCTACAGGATTCTCAGTTGCGTCCAAGAGCCCCTCGAAGGCCCGATTCTGACCGTCCTTGCTAGGCGAACGCAGGGCTTCAAGCAGTTCCCTGAATGGCGTTGGTGACGTTGCTGTCATCGACATGCCCCCTAAGCCTTTTGCGCCAACTGAATTAAGTTGCCGCAGGTATCCTCCAACACAGCCGTCGTCACCGGGCCCATCGCCACCGGCGGCTGCGTGAACGCCACACCCAGGGCGCGAAGACGTTCGTACTAGGCCTTCAGGTCGTCCACGCCAAACGACGTGAACGGAATTCCGTCGTGCAGTAGTGCCTTTTTGAATGGGCCTACAGCGGGATGACTATCGGGTTCCAGCAGAAGTTCCATGCCATTGGGGTCACTGGGCGCAACCACTGTAAGCCACTTTGCATCTCCCATTGGGATCTCTGTCTTTTTGACGAAGCCCAACTTGTTAGTGTAGAACTCGAGCGCCTTGTCTTGATCATCCACAAAGATGCTACTCACCACGATCTTCATTAGCTGCTCCCTTACTTGCTCGGTTTTAGCCACCGCTCGGCGATGGCGATGATCGGTTCCGTATGCACGTAGTGAAACTTGAACTTGCCTTGTCGGATCGTCGTAACGAGTCCAGCCGATTCCAGCACGTCGAGGTGCTGCGAGATTGCCTGGCGCGTTAGTCCGATCTGATGCTTCATCGCCAACCGTGTGCATAACTCGAAGAGGGTCTGGCCGTCCCGGTCCACAAGCTCGTCCAGAATTGCTCGGCGCGCCGGGACAGCGATTGCCTCAAAAACATCGCTCACTCGTTCAATCATAGGCAAGCGGCGGCTTGCCTGTCAACGACTACGTTGTCGACTACGCGGCGCTCCACCCCAGAAGAATGACTTGTCGCCTAGCGTTTACCAACACAAGCAGTCCCCATTCGTCGATGCTGTGGGAAGCAGCCGAGTTCACGCCGACGAGAGCGCCGGACTCGCCAACGTGGGAGAACAGGCTCGTTGCAACGGTATTGGACCGGCGAGTATGAGGGACAACCATTACTAGTCAGGTCAGCACGCCCTGATTTCGGAAGCCACCCGCCGTTCGCCGTCGATTCCGCGCGCCCAGACCTTGTACGAGTACGGGCACATTCCCTCGGACCGTTCATCGAGTCTTCGCATCCTGTCGCGAAAGTCTCGGATCGCAACTTCGCGAGCCTCGCCCAGATTAGAAACAACGGCGACCGGCTCGTAATGTCCGTCCTCCGACTCCGTGATCAGCATCGCGAGACCCAGGGCGGTGGAGTCGGTAATCTCTATGGCGAATCCGTTGTAGGTCTTTTGCGTCTTGGTGCGGTTGTTCATGCACGACGATTAATCACTCAAATGCGGGTAAAAAGCAACAGCATTATCTTGTACGGGGCGCCATTAAGAAAGCCCGCTCCGTTGGAGCGGAGCGGGCAATGGGGAGCGATGTAATCCTACTTCTGGATTCGATATGTGCGATCGCCCGACGCGCCTTTCGTGGATTCAACTGCCAGTCCCAGCTTCTTGCCGAGGTGGCCGGAAATGAACCCGCGGACTGAGTGCGCCTGCCATCCGGTAGCCGACATGATCTCGGCCAAGGTCGCGGCTTCCTTGCGGCTGATGAGCGCCAGGATGACCGTTTTCTTGTTACGGTCGCGGGCTGTAGCGGCTTGTCCGCTTTCTGCGCCAACGGCTGCCGAGGCCTGCGGCTGATCCTGCTATCTCACTCGAAGCGAAGTGTGGGCAGTAACGGACCACCCCGGGCCGAGGCTCTGGCACCGGCTGCTCAGGTACGAACGACAAACTAAGTCGGACTCACTTCGACAACTCAATTCGATTGAATCCGATTGACTAATTTTCTTTGCTCTTCTTCCACCAGTTGTGCATAGTAGATCTCGCTGGTAGCGTCATTCCAGTATCACGATCAGGTCGTGCCATCGTTGATCACCAAACCACTGGTGCTTGCTGCCATCAATGTGCAGCAGCATGCCCGGCATCGGTCGCCGCTCTCTCCGCCTCCGATGCTTGCCCCGCTTTCGCTGCCTGGCACCAGGCCCGCACCCTGCAACGCTTTTTGCACCCAGGTGTAACTCAGCTCAATGTTGTGCTCTTCCCGCAGCTTCTCGTGAAACTGACGAATGTTCAGATCGAAGTAGGTTTCCTTGTACAGCCGCAGTACCAACTCCACTATCTCCAAAGGCACTCGCTTGTCACTCGGCTTGCCTTTACGCCGATCCACCAGGCCCGAGTAGCCGTCCGTTTCCAACCTCTCCCGCCACCGCCGCATCGTCCGATCAGTCACCCCAATGATCTCGGCCGCTTCCCACCAGGTGATCTTCTTGGCCATCGCTTTCAGTAGTACATCTTGTAGTTTCATCATCCGCTCCGTTTCCACGGCAGAGTATCGCTCACAGGCTTTCACCTCTCTAGCGTCACCCGCCCTTTTTCAAAGCGGACAGTTCATGTGTTAACAGGACCGGACATTTCACATGCTAGCGACAGACTAATTTTATTTGATTGACTGGGAAGGACATTGGGAGTAGACTCGGTACCCATTAAGGAGCACTTCTCAATATGCGGATTCTCGTGGGAATGTCTGTTGTCGCACTTGCTGTGTCTACGGTTGCAGTGCCAAGCCTCAACGGGCAATCGAAGTCTAACGCAGGTGAACTCATCGCTCTGCTTTCCGGCACTTGGAAAGAAGATCAGAGTAAACGACAGCTCGGAGCAGGGACAAGTTTACGATTCAGGACCACGGCGTCCGGCCAACTGGAAGAGCTTCGCGGACCTGTATCGCGGCCCATGGTCCAACCCGTTAGGCTTGACGGGAAGACGTACGATATGGAATCGGGAAATACAATCACCTGGAAGCAGATCGGCGCCAATGAGTACGAACGCAGGACGGCACTCAATGGAAAACTCCTCAGCGTCAGGCGGATTCGCATTTCGGGGGACGGCAAGACTCTCACTGAAGAATCCCAACGGAACTCTCTCGAGGGCAAGACCAACACTCGTATGGCCGAGTATGGAAGAGCGTCGGGCGAAGCCAAAGGACTGGCGGGGACGTGGGACATCCGCTCGGCAAACGATAGTCAGCCTGCTGAGATGACCTATCAGCGTGCCGGAGAGAATGCCCTCAAGGTGAATGCTGCGTTAGGTCAGACTTACACACTCACGTTTGATGGTAAGCCGGCAACGGTGACTGGTGCTTCCGTCATCCCAAACATGATGATTTCAGGTAAGTACATCGACAGTCACACTCTCGAGACCACAAGCACTCGGGAAGGTGTAGCCGCGGGTAAGTCCGATATCACATTGTCAAGGGATGGAAAAACCATGACGGTGACCACTACTGCCGCGGGGCCGGAAAGCAGCCGTCGGCCGTCGGTCACCGTATTTTACAAGCAGTAGGGTGGTATTTCATCTTAGTGGGGTACTCGCGATCTTCGCCGCCGGTCGCCTGTACTTCGGAACTGCCGTACGTCCGCTCGCCAGCCTCGTTTCTGGTCGACTCGACTCTCATGGGCATCTTGTGAGTGAGGTCGCCGCTGATGAATCCGCGGCCGCTGTGCGTCTGAACATAATGATAGTCAAATAGATCCGGCACGGCGGCAATCCCGTCCTACGATGGATGGCCGACAGCATGGACGTCAAGCAAGATCCAGCCGGCAACATGAAGCCAGTCAAGCCAGATCGCGGCAAGTCCGGCAAGCGAATTAACGGAATCGTCGCCTTGATTATGGCGGTTGACCGAGTAATACGAAATGAAAATGTGCGTTCTGTCTACGCGAACGGCCCGGTTTACATTTGAGAAGGCACAATTCGAGCTACATCCCAACATGGCGACATCACGGCACCTTCAATTCGCAAACGCTATGCCGTCAGAGGCGGGCGATACGGAGGCCAGGGGTCAATACCGAGGCGGGTTCCCACACCTGCACTTCGACAAAGCGGTCCTGAAACCCTCCTCTATCGGATAAACCAAAGCCCATAACCGGTTCGCCGATGGCGAAAAGTTCAACAATCTCGCCGAGTGAGTACACCCTCGGTTTCGCCTGCTCTGCCACGCTCATACTGTCGCCCAGCGTGAACGTTATTGCACTCGGTGGCAAGGCCGAGAGGGGAACGACGAGCGTGGCAGGCCGAGACACGTCCGCAGTGTGGGAGAAATCGCCAAGGAAGAAGTAGCCTGGACCTTTGTCGAAACCTCGCCCGAGTACCTTTCTCGCTGCCTCGGACAGCCACTGTTCCGTGCTGCGACGCCGAGCGAGATAGTCGGGCTTCAGGGTTGCCCGAAACCTGCGGCTCAAATGATCAAGCACGCGCAGAGCTTCGAAATCGTTAAGTGAGCAGATATTTGGGCATACTCCGACGGTGGGATCATACAGGTGCGTGACGACATCTGGGATCGTAACCACATAGCCAAGCTTATTAAAACTTCCCTAGCCCCGAGAGGACGAAGCTGAGAGCAGAGGATGGGGAAACGACACGCTGAAGATGAGATCGATGGCCAACGAGACTCCTGGAAAGGACACTGGAATCGACTACCCGCAATTTGTCGCCTAGCGTTTATCGACGCAACCAGTTTCCAGTCGTCGATGCTGGGAGAAGCGGCCGGCGTTTAAGTTGGAGAGAGGAGCAACTCCTGGATTTCGCAAGCCAGCTGTTGTTTCCCGTCGATGCCGCGCGCCCAGACCTTGTACGAGTAGGGGCACATTCCCTCGGATTGTTCCGACAGTCGTCGCATACGGTCTAGAGAGTCTTGGCTGGCGACTTCGCGGGCTTCTCCAACGTTTGAAACAACGGCGACCGGTTCGTAGCGTCCGTCCTCCGACTCGGCGATGAGCATCGCGAGAACGAGGTCCGTCGAGTCGGTAGTCGGACCGAGACGAAGATTTGTGGGCGAGCATGTCGTACATGATCAAGAATAATAACTGAGCTAATGGCGGAGTGGCTTAGGTCTCGAACTTCGGTCGCCCCAGATCGGCCGCGAGTCGGCGCCGTGGGCACTGAGCGAATCGTCGTCCATGGCCTGAAGTGGGTGGTGGAGTCGCGGCGTGGATTCCGCCGTGCGACCCCGCCCACGCCCATCGACAACCTCGCGTGGCGCCAGGCCGAGTCCACCGCAGCGGGCGGGCTGAGCGGGCGTGAAGTGGCGGCCTTTGGGCCCCAAATTTCGATATACTCGTCAGCACTGGAGAGGTCTACCCGATGATTAATAGCCGTTGTTTGAAGTTAGCGATCCTTATCGCAGTCGCCGCACTACCATCGTTCTCTCAAGGTGAACGAGCCACGATTTCCGGGCTGGTCACGGATTCTACGCAGGCGATCGTTCCCGCAACGCAGGTTACCCTGCGGAACACCGCAACCAACATCTCGTCGACCGGCCAGTCAAACTCTGCTGGCATCTATGTCTTCCCGGCTCTGACCCCGGGAACCTACGACGTGACCTTCGAAAAGGAAGGCTTTCGGACGCGCAAGGTGACCAACATCCCTCTCAGCACCGGACTGGTTGCCACGGTGAACGCGGTGATGGAAGTGGGCGCAGTGTCGGAGTCGGTTTCGGTGGAGGCGTCAGCAGTGCAGCTTGAGACGCAAACATCCGGGTTGAGCGGCACAGTGGAGACGCGGCGAGTGGTGGAGCTGCCGCTGCTGGGACGCAGTCCTTTGCAACTGGCGTCTCTGATCCCGGGCGTAATCCCCACTTCGGCCCAGGGGGGAAACGGCTCTGGCGCAATCGGGTCTGCGACCAATGCGCGTATCAGCGGCGGCCTGGCGATGCAGAACGCGGTGCTCATGGACGGCGGCGAATCGCGCGGGTTCACCAGCGGCGGGCAAGCGTATTCGGTGCCGCTCGAGTCGGTGGCCGAGTTCAAGGTGGAGACGGCGGCGTTCTCGTCGGAGTTCGGACATTCGGGGGGCGGCGTAGTGAATGTGGCCACCAAGAGCGGAACCAATGAATATCACGGAGTGCTCTACGAGTTCCTGCGCAACGATCATTTGAACGCCAACAGTTGGTCCAACAACCGGACTAACGTGCAAAAGGGCTTGTACATCCGCAACGAATACGGCGCGGCGGCCGGCGGCCACATCGTCCGCAACCGTACGTTCTTCTTTCTTAACTACGAGGCGGTTCGCCAGGGAAGTCCCGACCAGTTCCTGGCCACGGTGCCCACTGCCGAGCAGAAGGCTGGCGATTTTTCGAAGACGCTCGACAATCAGGGCCGGCAGATCGTGATCTACGACTATCTCACTACGCGGGTCGATCCCAATAATCCGGGCAAGGTGACTCGCGATCCGTTTCTCGGCAACCGCATTCCCGAGAGCCGCATCCATCCGATCTCGAAGAACGTCCTGCCCTACTGGCCAGCTCCTAACCGCCCCGGCGAAGGCCTTGCCAACCAGCGCAACTATTTCTCGACGGGCAAGTTCGTTAACCCGGTCGACATCTGGTTTGCCCGCATTGATCACAAGATCAGCGCGAAGCACAGTCTGTTCGGGCGGACGGGCGGATCTCAGAACGACAGCTTTTCGACCTTGGCGGAAAAAGCGTTTCCCGCCAAGACCATCAGCTCGAATCCCACTCGCACCGCGCTGGTCGCCCTGACATCGACGTGGACGCCGAATCTACTGGGCGAGTTCCGCTTCTCTTATACCCGCCTGCAGAATAACAATTACCCCGTCAGCGAGGGCTTCGACATGGCCACGCTGGGCTTCGGATCGAACGTGACCTCGAACGTGCTGTACAAGCAGTTCCCGCAAATCTCGGTGCAGCAGTACCAATCCGGATCGGGACTGGTTGTGTCCACTTTCAACGCAAGCGAGGTCGATTCTCTCGGCGGCGCCACCAAAACGCTCGCGCCGCAGGACAACTGGCACGCCCAGTATCACGTGACCTGGGTAAGGGGACGGCACAAAATCAAGGCTGGCTTCGATACGCAATTGCTAAGGATGAATGCCTACAATTCTCAGTACTCCGCTGGACAATACTTCTTCGACCGGGCATATAGCCAGGGACCCGATCCATCCGTGACAGCGTCGAATTCCGGCCACGGTTTCGCCAGTCTGCTCCTTGGTGTCCCGGCCAGTGGAACGCTGACGTTTACACCGCGTATGTTCCTCTTCCAAAAATATCGTGCGGGGTACATCCAGGACGATTGGCACATTTCCAGCCGCCTCACGCTGAACCTGGGACTTCGTTACGAATACACGTCGCCCTATGCGGAGAAGTGGGGTAATATCGGCCAGTTCGACGCTACGGGGATTGAGCCCGTCACCGGCGCCAAGGGCACCTTCAAATGGGTGCCAGAGAACGGCTATCACACCAATCCCAACTATAAGACGTTCGGTCCCCGGGTGGGCTTTGCCTATCAACTGGACGCAAAGACGGTGATCCGCTCAGGCGCGGCCCTACTGAATGCAGCCAATAATGGACTTAACGCCGCGGCGACCGATTTCGGATCGGGCACGTTCGTCTCGAACTTCGTGTCGCTGGGGGCTCCGAATCCGCTCCCGTTTACGCCGCCCGTGGGTGGCTCGTGGTCCAATCCTTTCGCTGGAGGATTATCCTATCCTCAAAAAGGGCAGACCACATTTGCCGGTCAGAACATTCGCGTGGACTTTCCCGACCATCCTCTGGCAACCGTCGCGACGTGGACCTTGGGCGTTCAGCGGGAGATCGCGTCCACGATGGTCGCCGAGGTGGCCTACGTCGGCAGCAAGATCAGCCACCTGTTCTGGAACCGCCAGGACAATGCCAACGACCCACTGCTTCTGGCGCAATGGGGAAGCAAGCTGAATGACGTTGTGCCGAATCCATACTTCGGGAAGATCACGGTGGGCAGCTTGAGCTTTCCCACGGTGGTCCGTAAGCAGCTGCTGCGGCCCTTCCCGCAGTATCAACAGATTCTTGCCATTCGCCGGCCCTACGGCGACTCCAGCTACCAAAGCATGACGGCGCGGTTCGAAAAGCGCTACTCCCATGGCATGGTGTTTTCGGTGGGCTACACGTTCTCCAAATCCATCTCAACTATCGGGGGGGACAGCAACACGTGGGTGGTGGGACCCTCAAACGCGCTGTACAATCCGAAATACAACCGTTCTCTTGAAGCCAACGATTTGCCGCACCGGCTTGTAGTCAGCCACGTTGTGGAGCTTCCGTTTGGCAAGGGCAAGCACTGGGCGCAATCGGGAATCCAGAATCTCGTTCTGGGTGGCTGGCAGTGGAACGGAATCATGGTGCTGCAGAATGGCCGGCCGATCTCGATTACCGCGCCGGATAATACCGGGCTGCTCGACTTCTCCTACACCAACGGGCGATCGGACCGCCTGAAGAGCGGCGTTCTTCCGGGCGGGTCGACCAACGATAAATGGTTCGACACATCGTCGTTCAAAGCAGCGGCGCCGTTTACTGTTCCCACCGATTCGCTCTCGCAGCCCGATCTGCGCGGGCCCGGACGGAAGAGCTTCGATATGTCGCTCTTCAAGAATACGAAGATTAAAGAACGGTTCAACGTCCAGTTTCGCGCGGAGTTCTTCAACCTGCTCAACACGCCGTTCTTAGAAGCGCGTAACCAGACCACTGACGTAACCAATCCCGATTACGGACGGATTCTTTCCGGGTCGCAACCGAGGAACATTCAGTTCGGCATCAGGGTAGTTTTTTAAAGGCGGATTTCAGAGGCAAGTAGAATGCAGTTATTCGCCTTCTACTTGCGTCTGTCCTGTTTGCGAGCGGCGGATAACGGTATGAAAGAGGCCGGCTGGAAGAGAGGGTTGAGCTCAGAAGGTCGCAGATCGAGGCGAGGATCGGAATCTTCAAGAGCTGCTTCTTAAGCGCCGGATGACACCAGTGCTCCGACTTCCTGAACTCCGTAACCGGCGCTTGCGGGCTTTCGCAAACAAGCCACCAAGGCTCGAAAATACATCAGGCGCGTCGAATAGAGGCCCTCTGCAAGCGCACTCGGCTGCCACCCGGAAGACCGTTCAAAGCCCTGGCCAGTACGAGCCGCATCTGAGTACTGCAAAGAGTTCCATCCATTTTGCCGATGTAACGGAAGTTGATACTAACTGATTCACCGGTAACTTTGATTATGATCCTGGCTTCTGAAAACTTCTCCACGCGAACTCTAGCCGAACTGATGGCCTGGGAGCAGAACAACCGCAGTCTGTCCAAATCGATCAGAAATAGATTAAGAATGGTGGTGAATCTAAGGCTGGCTCATCAAATAAGCCCGGATGAATATATGGGCGCGAGACAAGTGGCGAAGGCCGAAGTTGTTGAATGCACGCGAGTGCATCGCGCACTCAGCAGGGAAATCAGCACCCGCCGAAGTGAAGAGAGATCTAGTCGTACGAACAAGAACAGTTCAGATCAGAAAGCTAGAGTGCCGGGTTAGCCCAATTCGAGAGTTCTCGTGAGTTTGCGGCCGACGGCGAATCTTCAGCCAATGATGAACCGGAGACAGCCTAACCGGAAACCAGTACGCTGGATTCCGGGCTAACCGTCTAGCGCTGTATAGATATGATGTTCGCCGAAGCTGGGGAATCCGAGCCAATGGTCATAAACTGCGAGTCTAAGGCCCACCTGAGGCAACAACTGAAGGCTGCTATGATTGCGTGGGGTTCTGCGCACAAAGACCTTTCGCATGCCTGGTCGGTCGGTTCGGAACGAGACGTTTGGCAGCATTCCCTTAACCAAGCGCTAGTGATCCGGGAAGCGGCGCGTTCCGAGTATCGGAAACATCGCGAAGCGCACGGCTGCTGACTGGCAAGCCGCTACAACACGTGAGACTCTCGATCCGACTGGAGAGATCACATTCTGACACTGCCAAATTGCAACTGTTCAACCAAGCATCGACATCATCGTTGTCGTCAGTCAGTTTCTCCGCAACCCGCTCTCACCAAGCTCGAACTTTGAAGCTTCCAACGTCCGCGAAAGTGCCGCCCGGCTCCGTAACTCTATGGCGATTCCGGTGCAGTTGTTTTGCGCCTTGGTGACGTTGTTCATACGTGATGATTGATCAGTCAGGTGCCGGCAACGCCAGACAATTAGTTGGTGTAACCCGCACCATTGAGAAAGCCCGCTGCGGCTGGAGCCGAGCGGGCAAGGGGGGAGCGACGCAATCCTACTTCTGGATTCGATATGTGCGATAGCCTGACTCACCTTTCGTGGATTCAACTCTCAGTCCCAGCTTCTTGCCCAGATGGCCGGAGACGAACCCTCGTACCGAATGGGCCTGCCATTCGGTAGCGGACATAATCTCGGTCAGCGTCGCGCCTCCTGTCTGGCTGATGAGCGCCAGGATGACCGCTTTCTTACTACCGTTACGCGCTGTGGCGGGTTCCTTCGGGGACTTCGCCTTGGTGGCCTTGGTTGGCTTCTCCTTCGCGCCATAGGCCGCTTTCTTCCCATTGACGGACCTTCGTCGCTGTCTCAGGCGTCTCGGGTTCCGGCGCGGGCGTTAGGCTCTGGATCGACTTCCAAATTCTCGCCACCGCGCTCTTCCGGTCGGTGAACTTCTTGACCGGCGTCGCTCCTGGCAGGCTGTTCCAAATCTCGATCAGGCGTGCGCCCGGCCAGGCACCGGCCAAAGCGGTGAGTTCCTTTTCGGAGCCAAAGCTCTGTTCATTCAGTTTGAATTCCGTGCCTGTCGGTGCGGTGTCTGGAGTGTACGCCGTTATATTGTTGTCTGCGTCGATTATGAAAATCATGTGGTTTCTCCGTGGCCGCCGTGCTTATTCGCTTGGCGGTGATGACATTCATCGCTCGGGTGCGGAGGATTAGCAAGGCAAATGTTGAAGGTGGACTGCTGAGGAAGAGGCTGTCAGTTGGAGAGTATTGACAGCGCCGAAATGGATAACTTCGACTTCTGAACGCAGAGCTGGCACGTATCGACCGACGATGGCCGAATTGTCCCCCAGTTTACGGACGATCAGGTAAATTTCCATCGATCACTTGCCGCCGACAACAACGAACATGGGAAGACGATTGTGCCGAAGGGCCAGGGAGACAAGGGTGACGAGAAGCGCAGAGGAGCCGAGGGTGACACTGGCCCGAAAAAGAAGCACGCGCGCCGGAGGTTTCTCTCGCTATTGGTTCTGTCCAAATCGGAAGAAGAGATGACGACAGTCGCGGCACCGATACTTAACCAAGAGGAATAATCGAAGGACTTTCGCCGTCAAACCGCCCGATTGAGCTAGCCGAACATTTTGCTATCCGCAACGCGGACACGGAAAGGAAGTGCTTCTTTTGAAAGTTGTGGGGTATTGTATGTAGAGCCGTTCAGCGGCATCTCGTTTCATAACCTTTCGAACCAAACGTCGCTCCAAAGACCTTAAATGACTACTCCTCGCGGACAGATTGAAGGAAGTACAAAGAAGATCTGTCCGCGAGAAGAACGTAGGAGTAACTGATAGTCAATCGGCTGGAGTCGGCAAAAATATTACATCGCCGTCCCTAATTCTCCTGACACTAAATCCGTCGATTTGAAGTCTCAAGAGCGGAAGCAATGCTGAAGCGACTGGGAACTCCCTTACGGCATTGCGTTCCTGTCTATATTTGGCGCTGGTTCCGGACCGACAGCCGGCGCCATTTTTGGCATTTTAGCAGCCGTGGTCACGGAAGGGACCAGTTTAGGATGTGGTAATCCCACCGGCAATAAGGCAGCGAGCGTAGCTCCGAGCGAATCGCCCTAAATGTTAATTTACGACTTCTAGCACGTTCCTCAGATCATCCATCAAGCGCAGTAACCTCATTAGATTGCCCTGTACATTCCTCCGCATGTTTTCATCTATTGCAGTGCAGCCGGGCAAAGTCACCGTATGCGCGGTGCGACTCTTGTAGAACGTCTAACGCTTCCTCGTACCGTCTTATAGAGATGAGCATCGCCCTTAAGCATGCGCCTTGCGGCATCGAAATGCAAAGCTCCCCGCGACATACTCCGTTTTTTTTGCTGACCATTGATGGCAAGGCGGATTCGCGGGCCTGTAAAGCGCTATCTTAGGTCGGTGGATTATTCCCGACGATCCGTTTCGCGCATACTAGTACAGCGTTTCAGTAAAACAGATCCATAGAGATATGTTTGATGTTACACTGATCGTGTGGCAGGCAGGTCGAAGCG
>JBDUEM010000214.1:0-13589 GCA_040002435.1 Bryobacteraceae bacterium | reverse complement strand
GTGGCTGGGAGGCAGGGATTCGAACCCCGATAAGCAGATCCAGATTCTGCCGTCTTACCGTTGGACGACCTCCCAGTACGAATTCCAGTTTACCAAACTCAAGCGCGCGCCCGCACTTTTTGTTGCACTGTTTTCTTCGCCCTCGCCGCAACGGGCTGGGAGTAGGTCTTCCATTTGACCAGTTCTCCAGGGGCGTCAAATTCCCCTTGCCAGTAGGAAATCAGCTCCGCCCGTCTGGCTTGGGCCTTTTGCGCCAGTTTTTCGCGCAGGGAATCCGTATCGTCCAATTTTTTGAGAAGCTTCCGGGCGCTGACCGCGTCGTTAATGTCTCCAAGGTATTCCTGGATTTTTTTCACTGCTTCCAGACGCTGTTCCAACTCTGGGCCGAACAACGGGCGAAAGAGCTCCAGGGTATAGCGGAACTCTTTGGCGGCGAGACGGAACTTGTGCATCTCGTGCCACGTCCGCCCGGGCTTGATCGCCTTTCTTCCGGCAGCAAAAAAGTCCGCGGTGATCGGAGGTAATTTCTTTTGTACGATGGCCCGGACGATTCCAGGATTTGCGACACAATCTGCAGCGCCGCCCCAGTGCAGTCGCATCTTCCACTCATCGTAGCTGACGGCCTTGGCCAGTTTCTCCCCCGCCTGCTCCCTCCGGCTGGCCAATTCTCCGGCATCCCGGCGATGCTTCTTCAAAAAAAGGATGGCGAGGTCAAGATCCCGCACCTTGCTGGAGCGCTGCAGCACGGGTCTTAATTGTTTCAGCGCCTTCCTGCTTTTGTTGTGGGGCACTTGCCGCTTAAACACGGAAAGGCCCTGGACAAAGCGCCGTATGGACACGCGCATCTTGTGAACTGCCTCTTCATCCTGCTTCATTGCGGTGCGTTGAAGATCTTGTATCAGTTGCTCGGATAAATCGGAAATTCGACTGCGGGCGAACCCTTTCAGCGGCGAATCAGCCATTTTACGGTGCCCTCCTGGCTCTCAGAAATTGTAGCGGCGACTCATAGATTTGCCGGAAGGATTCAGCGGCCCGCTCGGCAGCCCAAAGCTCCAGGTCTATGTTCTCGCCTTCTACTGTGACTACCACGCCCGAAGGCTTTATCTGGCATTCCATGCGCTCCACTTTTTGCTCCTGGCCACTGTCTAGCCCATCCGCGATCCGAAGAAGCGGTGTCAGCCACGTAACCGCCCGCTTGTCTTCGAGCGGAAGCGATTGCACCAACTCGTAACGGGCAGACGGAAGTGCTTTGCGATGGAAGCGGCATAAGGCCGCCACTACATTTCGTTCCCGTCCGGTAAAGCCGGGCATATCGGAATTTTGAACGATGTAGGCAGAGTGTTTGTGATGAGCAACGCTGCTAATGAAATGGCCGGTATCCAGCAGGTGAGCAGCGGCCTCCATCAGTTTTCCGTATTCCGGAGCCAGCTTATGGAGAGGCTGGAGCCATTCGAACAACTGGTGCGCGAACAGCGCCACGCGGCGTGTATGTTTTGCCTGCACGTTGTACTTTTTCGCCATGCCTTCCACATGTAGCAGTTGCTCCCGGCTTAGATGCGTCAGGGCGCGTCCCACTCCGCGCGAGGCCAAATCCGCAATGATTCCATCACGAACTCCGGCACTTGAATAATAAACGGCGGGCAGGCGGAACGCCTCCAGCACTTTTAACAGCACCGCCGCTCCCGGCACAATGATCTCAGCACGCCGAGGGCCTATTCCCCCGATTTTCTTTCGGCCGCTTAAATCCTTTACCCGCAAATCTTTATAGAGTTTCCTAATCTGCGGCGTGGTGGCGCGCAAGCGAGCTGCCTCTTCCCGGCGCGCGCGGGGAATGCGATTGATGGCGCAGACGATAGCCGCCGCGGTGGAGGAGGTCCCGATTGCCCGGTCAAACGGACGAATGCCGATCTTCTTCACCGCCACGTCCAGTTTCTCGTCGATGAACTGCTCCAGCCCATGCAGATCCGTCTCGCTGGGAGGATCGTTCTTCATGAAAGCCTCGGTCAGGCGCACGGCTCCGAGAGGCCGGGAGACCCCGCCCTGCATTTCGCCGTTTTCGCCCGCGATGATCTCAGCGCTTCCGCCGCCGATGTCGACGATCAGAATGCGCTTATCCGGATGCGGCCACCGGCTTTGGACGCCGCGGTGAATCAGGCGCGCTTCTTCCAGGCCGGAAATGATCTCCACGGGAGCGCCCAGAGCAGCGGAGACCCGCTGGATAAATTCTGCCTGATTGCCGGCATCGCGCACGGCGCTGGTGGCCACTGCCCGCACGCCGGCCACATCCAGCCTCTGATAGGTCTGGGACATTCGCGTAAGCACCTGGCAGACAAATGCCGTGGCTTCTTCGGTGATCCGGCCGCCGCTGAAGACGCCGACCCCAAGACGGGTGACCTCGCGGTCCGTGGCGAGAATCACCGGCGTGGAGCCGGCAACCACTTCCGCGGCTTCCATACGAACGGAGTTGCTTCCGATATCGATGGCGGCGTACCTGGGCATAAGGCAATGATACGAGGTCGATGTGAAAAAAAGATTTTTGGAACAAGACCTCTTCAGCGCGCGTACGTCAAAGTAACAAAGCAAGTCACCCCGCGCCAAGGACCCTTTCCCCAAACAAGATACCTTGGCGCGGGGTTGCGTTACCTAGACCACGTCCATCGGCGCTTCTTTGGGAGACGTCCCGTTTGGGTCGTTTGCCTTTGCACCAGCCGGCGCTTTGATTGGCCCTTTCAGAATGGGATCCCCTGTGCGCTGCATCCATCCGTCCATCCTTGCGCGCATTTCTTTCGCCGCTCCTGCCGCCGCAGCGTCCGCCATCAGGTTCCTGGTCTCATTGGGATCGAACACCAAGTCGTAGAGGTGCTCTACTGCCACCTGCTGATTGCGCCAGCCCATTTCCAGCCAGAGGTCTTTACTCAGACCGTCATCGCAGTTTGGAAGTACCGGCTGATGCCGGTCTCCATAGTGGCGAATGTATTTCCAGCGCTGCGTGCGCGCGGCACGTTTCGGCTCGTAGGCCGCGTGGTAGTTCACTTCGGCGAAGATCTCGTCGTTGCTTTCGGCTTTGGCGCCTCGTAACACTGGAAGGAAGGAACGGCCCTGGAGTCTGGAGGGTGGTTCGACCTCAGCTATTTCGCACAAGGTGGGAAACAGATCGAGCTGCGAGACCATGGCGTCGCAAACTTTGCCACCGGTGAAGCCGCCCGGACCGCGCATCATCAGCATCACTCCCATGCCATGGTCCTGCAGATTGCACTTCATCGCCGGAAACGCGATGCCGTGGTCGGTTGTGCAAACCACGAGCGTGTTGGCGGCCTGGCCACTGGATTCCAGGGCGGTGAGAACATCGCCGATCGCAGTATCGAGCACGCGCGCGCTGGCTTTGAACTCGGCAATATCTTTCCTGGTGCCGGGTGTGTCCGGAATCGGGGCCGGCGGCTGGCAGTATCGCGCGTCTTCCTTTGGACTGGCGGGATGAAATTCCCGGTGAGTTTCGAAGAAACCGACATCCAGAAAAAATGGCTGTTTTGGGCCGTTTTTCAGAAACTGAACCGCTGCGGGAGCCACATGCTCGGCGCGCGTACTGGCTGTCTTCACGATCTCGTCATAACCGATCAGCGTAGGATCGCGGGCGATGTGTTGAATGCCGATCAGCGCGGAGCGGTATTCCACGGTCCGCAGGGTATGGAGGATGTGCTGGCTGTAATCGTTGAGCGAAAAGCCCCGGTGCGCCAGGCCGAACATGCCGTTGTTGTGGGGGCAAATTCCGGTCAATAAGCTTGCCCGGCTGGGAGAGCAGGTGGGGGCGGCGTTGAATGCTTTGCGGAACAGCACGCCGCCTTCAGCCAGTTTCTGCAGGTTCGGAGCCGGCACGGGATGGCCATAGGGCTGCACATAACGGCCCGTGTCGTGCGAATGAATGTACAGGATATTTGGACGCCGGGCCGAAACCGTCCGCTGAGCCGCCAGCACGCCCGCTGAGGACGCGCCTGCCGCGATGTTCTTGAGGAATCCCCGCCTGGGTAGATTTGCCATTTGGTTTTGATTATATTCGCTTGATAGCGCAACAGTTGGTTGTACAATTGCATCCAATTTGCAGGAGGACGACAGTGAAACAATTCTTGACTTTGATCCTAGTGTCGGCTGGTGTTTTGATGGCGGCCGATCCGGGTTCAGTTGCTTATAAAAAGATGGTAAAAGAAATACGGCATGAGCTGGTGATGTTGCCGTACTACAACGTCTTTGACAATCTATCGTACAAAGTGGACGGCTCCAAAGTGACGCTGCTGGGCCAGGTGACGAGACCCACCTTGAAGTCGGATGCCGGGCGTGTAGTGAAGAGCGTTGAGGGCGTGGACACGGTGGACAACCAAATCGAGGTGCTGCCGCTATCGCCGAATGACGATCGACTTCGCGTTGCTGTGTACCGCGCAATTTATGGACAGGCGTCTTTTCAGCGTTATGAAATGCAGGCGGTTCCGCCAATTCACATCATCGTGAGAAATGGCAATGTGATCCTCGAGGGAGTAGTGGCGAATGAGGGTGACAAGAATTTAGCGAACATCAAGGCGAATGGTGTGAGCGGTGTGTTTGGCGTTACGAATAACCTGGTCGTGGAGGGAAAGTAGAATTAACCGCCATCCCGGTACAATGAAGCGGTAATGCTTCGTCCACTCATTGCCGCTTCTCTTGTTTGTTACGCAGCCTTCGGCCAGGACCTCACTAATGTCACGGTGGAAAAAGTGGCTACGGCCATGAAGTTCACTGAAGGGCCCGTTTGGTCGCGAGAAGGCTTCCTCATCTTCAGCGACATCCCAAATAACCGCCTTATGAAATTCGTTCCGGGTGAGGGGGTGTCCGTCTACCGCGAGAACACCAACGGCACGAATGGAAATGCCTTTGACGATAAGGGCCGGCTCTACAGTTGCGAAAGCCGCACCGGCCGCGTGATTCGCACGGACAAAAAAGGCAAAGTGGAAGTGTTGGCGGAGAAGTGGGAAGGCAAGCGTCTGAATGCCCCGAACGATATTGCCGTCAGCAAGAATGGCCATGTATACTTCACGGATCCGGCTTTTGGGGATCAGGCCGACCGACGCCAGCTCGATTTCTACGGCGTCTATTCGATCACTCCGAAAGGTGAGTTGAGTCTGATTGCAAAGCCCGTGGGACGCCCTAATGGAATTGCGTTGTCGCCGAACGGCAAGCTGCTTTATGTGTCGAATTCGGACGAGAGAAATATCCGAGCCTACGACGTGGATAAGAACGGGGCGACATCGAACGAGCGCGTGCTGATTTCGGAGATCGAAGGCGTTCCGGATGGCTTCAAGGTGGACGAGAAAGGCAACCTCTACGTCATGGCCAAAGGCTTGTATGTTTTTTCACCGGAAGGAAAACTGACAGGCACCTTGAGCCTCGCCGAAACTCCTTCCAACTGCGCTTTCGGCGATGCGGATTTCCAAACACTGTTCGTTACCGCCAGAACATCCGTGCTGCGGATCCGGCTGGATGTGAAGGGAGCGGTACACCATTAGCCGCCAGTATCCGGACCGGCCGATCCTGGGCGTGGGCGCGATCATTCTCGATGGCGATCGAATTCTGCTGGTGGAGCGCGGCCGGGAACCATTGAAAGGCTATTGGTCACTGCCCGGCGGCGTGCTGGAAACCGGGGAGACCCTGCAGGAAGGAGTGAAGCGCGAGATCCTGGAGGAGACGGGACTGCTCATTCAGCCCTTGCGAATCGCTGAGGTTTTCGAGCGCATCATGAGAGACGCTGAGGGCCGGGCGGAATACCATTACGTGCTGATTGACTATCTTTGCGTGGTGGCGGGTGGAGAACTGGCGGCTGGCGACGATGTAAGCAGGACGGAGTGGGTGTTGAGGAAGGATTTGCATGGAATTCACCTGACGGAGGGAACCCTGCCGGTCATTGAACGAGCGTTTGCGATGCGGGATCAGTCATGAAACATACCAGCGCCGACATTTTGGAATTCGAAGAACTGAAACGCCTGGTGGGGCGCTTTGTTTCCGGTCCGCTGGGGCGGTTGGAACTGGAACGTGTCGAGCCCATCACCGATAGGGCGGTTCTGGAAGGCGCGCTGGCTGAGGTAGCTGAGGCCGTGGAGTTTCTCCGGCTGGCCTCGAAGCCGCCGCTCACCGGACTCGTCGACACGACCGCGGCGGTTCAGAAATTGCGCATCGAGGGCGCGGGGCTGGAAGGGAAGGAGATCGCGGATGTGACCGCGTTTCTCGATCGTACAACGGAAGTCCGCGGCCTCTTGTTGGGCGAAGCAAAACGGTTCCCCAAGCTGGCGGAACGGGGAGATGGACTGGCCGACTTCCGCTCGCTGTTACGAGACGTTGCGGGGAAAGTGCTTCCGAACGGGTCGGTCGCCGACCATGCGAGCGTAGCGCTCAACCGCCTGCGGCGCGACAAAGAGAAACAGCAGCGCCAGATTCACGAGTCTCTCGAAAAATTCCTGCGCAGCCATCGCGAAGAAGGTGTTCTGCAGGAAGAGTACGTGGCCATTCGTAACGACCGGTTTGTGGTGCCCGTGATCGCAGGCCAGCGCAAGAAGGTGAACGGAGTGATTCACGGCGCCAGCGGCAGCGGACAGACGCTGTTCGTGGAACCGCTCGAAACCATCGACCTGAATAACGAGCTGGTGCGGCTGACCGAAGAGGAGATGCGCGAAGTCCATCGCATTCTGCGCGATTTGACCGAGAAGCTTCGCGCACAGGCCCCAGCCATCCGGGAAGCCATGCGTGTGATGAGTGAGATGGATCTGCTGTTCGCCAAGGCCACCTTCGCCGGTGAGTTCGATTGCGTGATTCCGAAGTTCACTGGGCGGGTCCACCTGCGTGGGGCCAGGCACCCGTTGTTGCAGGATGTATTGCGCAAACAGAAGAAGCCGATTGTCCCCGTATCGCTCACGCTCGACGGCGAAACCCGCACGCTGTTGATCAGCGGTCCTAACACCGGCGGCAAGACGGTGAGCATGAAGACGGTGGGGCTTCTGGCGCTGATGGCGCAGTCTGCGCTCCCCGTACCTGCTACCGAAGCCGAGTTCCCCATCTTCGACCAGATCCTCGCAGACATTGGCGACGCCCAGTCTATCGAGCAGAGCCTGAGTTCATTCTCGGCGCATATCGCATCCATTCGGGAGATGGTGTTGGACGCAACGCCGGATTCTTTGATCCTGCTGGATGAGTTGGGCCGCGCTACCGATCCGGAAGAAGGCGGCGCACTGGGCGTCGCGATCCTGGAGCATTTCCGGGCAATCAACGCGGTCACGCTTGCTTCCACGCACCTACTGGCGCTGAAAGTTTATGGCGCCAACACGGCATCCGTGTTGAACGGCTCCATGGGGTTCGACGATGCCACGCTGGAGCCGACCTACGTGCTGCGGCTTGGTGCGCCGGGAAAATCGGCCGGGCTGGATATTGCAACACGGCTGGGGCTGCCCACGGCGCTGATTGAACGGGCCCGCGCGGCGATGAGCAACACCGAGCGGGACATTGCCCGATTCCTGAATGAGCTGCACCAGCGGATTGAAGAATCCGCCGCGCTGCAGACCGATTTGCGGCAGAAGATTGAAGCCGCCACAGCGCGGGAGCAATCGCTGGCACGCCAATGGGAGAAGCGGGAATCCACCAAGCTGCGGGAGCTGGAACGGAAGTTCGAGGAACTCGTGGCGAAGTTTGACGCCGAGGCCCGCCAGACAATTGAGGGCATCGAGCAGACGGGTGCGCAGCGAAAAAGCGCTGACCAGGCTCTGCGCCGGGTGGCCAAGACGAAGCGTGAGTTTCACGAACAGGTGCAGACCAACGTGCTTGCCAGCGAGGCCGCGCCGGTGGTCCAGCAAGTCAAGGTGGAAGAAGGCAGCCGGGTCATCCTGAAGGGCGTGCGTCAACCGGCGCGAGTGCGCCGGATGCTGGGGCATGGCCTCATTGAGGTAGATGCCGGATTCATGAAGATGCAAGTGGCCCTCACCGACGTCCAAGAGGTTCTGCCGCCTGGCAACGACCCGAAGCTGCCGAAAAATGTGAGCTATCAGCCTGGCCCGCGATGGGATGCGTCCTACCAGGAGATCAATGTAATTGGCCAGCGCGCCGAGGAAGCATGCGACGCCGTGGAGAAATTCCTGGATCAGGCCGCCATGGCCTCCGTGGAGCGCGTGCGCATCGTGCACGGGCATGGCATGGGGATTCTGAAGCGCGCTATCTCTGCATTACTATCCAAGAGCGAGCATGTCGAGAAATATTACCCCGCGAGCCAGGAACAGGGCGGGGCGGGCGCGACCGTTGTGGAGTTGAAGGGCTACTGACAGCGCGGAACGTTGGGAATCCACTGGCTGGGATTCACGGGGACGCCATTTACGTAAATAGCCCAGTGCAGGTGTGGTCCGGTGGCAAAGCCGGTAGAGCCAACGTATCCCACAACGTCACCTTTTTTCACCGCCGTACCTTCCGGCAGCGCAAGCTTCGACATATGGAGATAGGTGGATACCACGCCCTGCCCGTGATCGATCCCGATGGTGCCTCCGTGCAGCCGGAACATTTGCGAGATCCTCACCACCCCAGGCGAAATGGCGTGTACCGGACGGCCCATGGGAGAGCGGAGATCGACGCCGCGATGGAAATTGCCTGTTGGTTTCCCGTTGTGATAGCGCATTACCCCGAACAGTGAATTCATGCATTCCGCGGTGGGCGTGAGAAAAGGCTCGTCCCACATTCGCTTCTCGGAAACGGTGTTGTTCAACGCGCGCACGGCCTCCATCTCGCCCGGCAGCGGCGTCAGCGACTTCATAGCTTTGGTGGCGGCAATGTTCTGCTTGGGATAATGCGCGTCCACCACTTCGATGGGAACGTCCTCCAGCTTAGTCCCATGCGCGTCCCGCACAATCACGGTGTACTTTCCAGGCTTTTGCGCGATGGCTATGGGCATCAGACCCAGACTCTGGCTGCCAGGCTGCGGGAACAGCCGGATGGTTTTATCGAGAAGCTGCGCGGTGGCTCCGGCAGCGGTTACCCGCAGCACTTCTCCTTGTTTGACCTGCGTTTGCGAAGAGGCAAGCAGCACCGCCGCCAAGGCTGAGGCAATCAACCGCAGCATCATGCTTTAGAAGGCCGCAAGGGCGTCCAGCACTTCCGCCGCGTGTCCGGCCGGCTTCACCTTCGTAAATACTTTGGCGATCTTTCCGTCCTTGCCGATGACGAACGTGGTGCGCTCAATGCCCATATACTTCTTGCCGTACATACTCTTCTCGCCCCACACGCCGTAGGCCTCGGCCACCGCGTGTTCCACATCGCAGAGCAAAGGGAATTTCAGATCGCACTTGGTTTTGAATTTCGCTTGCGCCTTGGGGGCGTCCGGAGAGATTCCGTAGACGTCGGCATCATACTTTGCCAGCTTCTTCAAGGCATCGTTGAATTCGTGCGCCTCAATTGTGCAGCCGGGAGTGTCCGCCTTCGGATAGAAGTACAGCACCACGTTCCTGCCCTTCTGTTTCGCCAAGTCAAAGGCTTCCTCGGTATCGGTTTGCAGTTCAATCGCCGGCGCCTTCGCGCCCTCTTTCACGGGATCAGCCATGTTTACTCGACCCCGAAACTGGTGCCCTTGGCGCTCTTTTCCTGCGCCCGTTCAATTCGATCGTCAATCATCTGCCGGATGCCTTTGAGCACCTCAATGCGGGCGGTGCGGAAATGTTCCACTACCGATTCCGAGGGTCCGAAACTGCGCATAATATGGGCGATGTCCTCGCAAATGCAATGGTGCTTCGCAGCCGATTCGTTCATGACGTCTCCTTCATTTCAATGATCAGCGTTCTATCCAGCAATCGGGCCCTTCCCGGCGATAATCCCGCCATGGACGTCGGCAATCCAATATGGCGCCGCAGGGTACCCACCTCGACCACCAGTTCATCAGCCTTCTTGAACAGCCCGATCTCGCCCTTCTGCGCAAACGGCATTGTCAGATGAACTTCATACCGGCCGTCCACTTTCTCGAACCGGTACGGCCGTTCCGCGCAGGTGACGGCCGAAGGGTCCTCGCCCTCAGGATACAGCACCTTTGCCAGTTCCTGCAGGCGCGGGAGCCCGGAAACCTCGTGCGTGAACAGCGGAACACGCCTCGGCCGCAGCGGGGCAAAGTAGGCGTCCATCTCCTGCAGGCACTGCTGCTGCGAGGTTCGCCATTCTTTGAAGAATGTGTCGCTGATCTCTGCGGGCAGCACACGGTTCACTAGAATTTCATCCACTGTCAGTCCGTGCAGGGAAAAATAGACATAAGCGCGCTGAGTTTCGCGGAGCACCATTCGCTCCGGGTTGGTGACTAACCGGACGCTGGTGACTTGTGGATCTTCGAGCAGAACATCAATGCCCTCCAGCTTGTTGAAGAGGTCGAGAATGTTTCCAAAATACGTGTCGGGCGGCAACTCCACGGGGGAGATGCGGTTGGCAATCGGCCTCACCGCCTTCATGATCTTGCGCTGGAACGGGAAGACGTGCTTGATGTACCAATCGAGCGTGGTCGGCATGCTAATGAACCGCATGGACTCCGCCGTCGGCGCGCAATCGAGAATCATCACATCGTAGCGGCCGGCGTTCTTGTACTGATTCACGTACATCATGGCGCTCAGTTCTTCCATGCCGGGCAGGATGGCGAGTTCTTCCGCTTCTACGTCGCTAATGCCGCTGGTGCGCAGGATGGAAGTGATGTAAGTGGATATTTCCGTCCAGTGCCTTTTGATTTCGCGCTGGATGTTGACTTCCTGGATATCGAGATTCCCGCTGATGCGGAAAGGGTCCGCGGTCTGTCCGTGAAACAGGCCCTCGCCGATTTCGAACGAGTCCGCCAAACTGTGAGCGGCATCGACGCTCATCACCAGCGTTCGCTTGCCTAGTTCGGCGAGCCGCACTCCGGTTGCCGCCGCAAGGCTGGTCTTGCCAACGCCGCCCTTGCCACTGAAAAGGAGAATTCGCATACGTTCAGTATGTAGGATGCCGTACGGCGGCATTTTGCGGTTATTTCTTGCGAGCGGCAAACCAGCGCGCGGTGTGCGGAGGCAGATCGGCCGACAACGCCAGACGTTCCAGGTCTGCAGGCTCGTCCACGTCGAACCAGCGCGGACCTAAGGCGACACTGAGGCCGGCCCGCTCGATCGCGTGTACGGTATGTTCCAGCGTTTGAGGGCCGCTCCAGATCACGTGGTCGAACATGGCGGGATGCGTGTGCCGGCAGGCAATCGCGTAGTAACCCCCGTCATCTGTCGGGCCGAGCGCTACATCGGATTCGGATGCAAGCAACTGCTCCAGGTGCTCCACGGGAAGTGTGGGCGCGTCGGTACCGACGATCATGGCGCGCTCATGCCCCCGCAAGAGTGCCTGCTGCAGGGCGTGAAACATTTTTAATGGCAAATCGCCTTCCGATTGCAGTCTTTGTGCAACTCCCGTACGGGCCCATGCATCCGTGGGTATGTCGGTGTGCAGTTCCAGGCTGGCACGGGTAAATGATTGCAGGCGAAGGATCAGATCATGTACGAATCCTTCATGAAGCGAGGCGGCTTCGCCCGGGGAGAGCGGCGGCTGCAGGCGGGTCTTGACTCGCCCGGGAATCGGCGCTTTGGCAAACAGAATAATGACGGGCTGCAATCGAAGATTGTAAACTATCTGATAGGGAGCGGACGATGAGACAAACAATTTCAGGACTTTTTGGAGCCGGCGTTCTGGCACTCGCGCTGGTCGCGAATCCGGTGGTGAGCAAGGCCGCCGAAGGCGACGCCGAGAAAGGCAAAGAGGTTTTCGATCAATGCGGCGTCTGCCACAACGCGGATTCCGATGAGAAGAAGATGGGCCCGGGACTGAAAGGTTTGTTCAAGAAGGACAAGCTGAAGAACGGCAAGAAGCCGACCGAGGCGAACGTGCGGGCCATTATCAATGCCGGTGGAAACGGCATGCCGGCCTACGCGGATATGCTGGCCGATGATGAAAAGGCCAACTTGCTGGCCTATCTGAAAACGCTGTAGCTGTTATGGGCCGCTTCGGGTTTAGGGGTGGCCTGTTTCCCCTTCTGCACCAACCGTTTGTACGGGATTTCTTGCGTCAAAAGTTGACTCGTTCCTGACTGGGAAGCTACAGTATAAAGGTAGCTTCTTCCTGCCCAGCCGTCCCCATCGTCTAGTGGCCTAGGACATCGCCCTTTCACGGCGGTAACGCGGGTTCGAAACCCGCTGGGGACGCCAAATGTTTGTTGGCTCTAAAGGTTCTACGTCAAAAAACGGGCAGGTTGCGGACCACGATCAATCAACCACATAGCGCCTTGACGCTGCGGCGAAGTGTGGCTCGAAGCGCACTCACAATCGCTGACGAATTCCTCTCTGATCCTGGCACCAGTCATATGGTCCCTCAAGGTATATCTCTAACGGCTACCGTGACCGGCTGGCTATAAGCGCTTCCGACCCTCAGAACGACCGGAATCGAATCCCCAATTCGCGTGTCATTCGGGATTCGAAAGTTTACTTGTATGATTCCAGCCACCAATCCGGGCGCCGCGCCCGCATATAAGATCTCAGTTCCAGCGTTGTCCATGCCGACGATAACGGGCAAGAGTAGAGTTGGTAGTGCGCTTCCCGCCAGACTCCCATCGACGGCTGGACTGACCAGACCGGCTCCGGTCGCATACAGCGTAATGATCGAACCACGGCGAGCTGGGTTCAGACGACTGTTGAGATTACCATCTTGATTCAAGACAGCAGCTTGGCCCGACCCCTTGCCGTTCACGGTAAAAATTCCTGGGGCCGATTCCACGATAGGAATGTTGACGGGGTTTGACTTGACACCCTTGTACTCAACAACGACTTCTGTTGAAGCGTGTTCACTAGTCGCAAAGGGAACGATTGTGTTGACCTGATCTGATCTCACGTAAAGCAAGGGAGCAGGTAAGCCGTCGAATAGCACACGAGTTTCCCCAAGGACCGAATCCACTCTTCCGAAGGTGTCGAGATGAAGCCCCATACCAGTGGGCGTACCAAGTTCACTACCAAAAACAGAGACTAACTGACCTGGAGCCAATTGTGCGCCAGAGATACCCGATGAACTCGTGATAGCAGAAACAGTTGGCTCAACGTCCGCTACTCGAATGAGAATTGCCTCAGATTCCCCGTTGGGTAACGATTGAAACGCGTTTGGGGTTACCAATGACGAATTTACGCCCGCTGTTCCAACTAGCCAAGCGGACCGACCGTCGACAGGTATTAGATCGGACAGTTCAAACGGAAGCAAACCGACCAAACTGAAGTCTTGTCCACGAATTCTCAAACCTGTGCCGACATATAAGGAGTTATCTATATTCCGCTTTAGGCGATTTCCATTTGTAAGGTACGAGAAGCGATCAATAGCAGAACCATCAGATCTCAGATGACCAACGAAACCACTACCTCCCACGGCCTGCGGTGAAGTGCCGTAAGCGCCGGCCGTTACGGGGATTGAAAGTGTCGGTGCATTTGTTCGTCCGGCGAAGTAGATCCCTCCACTTGGGTAAAGTGGACCCCATTGTCAAGACCATTTTTGGCTTTGAATAAGCTAATGCTCGA
>JBDUEM010000213.1:0-13637 GCA_040002435.1 Bryobacteraceae bacterium | reverse complement strand
GAAACACGCCGGATCAGCGTTCCGTAATTCGGATCAATGATCGTCTGGTTGCCATTGTTGTTATCGGTGCTGGGCCAGCGGAAATTGCCGGTCACGGGGTCCTGAGGAACCGGGTAAGGGTAGGTCACTCCCACAGGAATATTGGCGGTGCGAAACGATCCTGTCGCGGTGTCGGCATCGCAGCGGATGCGGAAGTAATGGATAGTATCGGTTTGCAGCGCGCGCGAATACCACTTGGAGTCAGCGGCCTGATCAACAGACCGGCTACCGGCGATGAAGATGCGCCGTCCCGCGTCGGTAACACTGCCGGAACGGCTATCCAGGTCGGCACCATTGAATAGAGCCGGATTTACGTCATTAGCCAGAGGAGCGTAGCTTGGATTTTCAGAGACTTCTACGCGGCACGCCGCACCCGCTGGGGCTTCAAAAGCGATGGCGGCCTGAACATTAGTCGCTCCCAGCACCTGTACTCCGGAGATAGCTGCTTCCGAGAGTCCACAGGTTGCCGCAAACAACGCTACGATCCGAAACCGCTGGATGGTGTGGCGCAAATTACATTATACGACGCGCTTACAGATGGCCTTTCGAGTGATACATCTTTTCGCCGGCCGGAACCTCGATGCTCAACCGGTTCTGGGGTGTGGGCAGCGGGCACGTGGCGAAGGCCGTGAACACACAGGGGGGATTGTAGGCGCGATTGAAATCGAGCGTAACCTTGCCATCCTTCGGCATATCGGTGTGCAAAAAGCGCGCTGCAGGATACGTGGTTTTTCCGGAGGTCTTGTCGCGGAAAACGAAGAAGAGCGAATCGTCTTCGACGGTAGCCTCCAGCCGGATCAGCTGGCCGCCTTTGTGAAACTCCGCGTAACCAGGGCTCATGTCTTCTTCCTTTTCGCCCACCATCGTGTCGAAAATCAACTTCTTGGGCTGCGGATAGGTCACGAACTTCGCCTGCACCTTCCAATCCGGCTGAACTGGATACCACTGCAGTCCGGCGAACTCACGGCGCGCCGGGGCCTCGGGATCCCTCATGCGAATCGCGTTCTTCGTCCCCCGGTGAATCACGAACAGCTTCAGCTTACCGATGCCGATGACGTCCGGCTTGGCTCCATTCTGATCGGACCGCAGATCCGCGGAGGTCACCGCCTTGCCGTTGACCGTAACTTCGGCGCCCGGGTTGACGGCAATGTGCAGAACCTTGTCGGTATGCATCGTAATCACGGCTGCATTCGCCGGCCCTCGCGGAATCCTCACCTTGGCAGTGGGGGAAGTGCCGATGCGATTGTAGCCGTCCTTGAGCCAGAAAAGCCCCGCCACGGACAGCCATCCATCTTCCGCTTTCAGCGCGGCTTCCCGCTTCTCACGCCATTTGGCTACCTCCTCCTGGTAGGCAGGCGAGGAGGCGAAGAGCAACAGGGCCGAGAGGAAAACGTGCATATGTTCAGAATAGCGGTTTCAGAAACGGAAGAGCTTCATCGCGTTCTCCCCTCGAATCTTCGCTCGCGCAGCTTCGGTGGTGAAGTCGAAAGTTGAATTGAACAAGGCACTGTTCTTCCGGTACTGCTCCGCGTTCATGCCGAGGCCGCCCCAGAGCATGCGCTCCGCTCCAAAGGCCTGGAAGGCCTGCTGCGTGGCGTCCTTGCGGTTCATATATTCGCCGGAGTACTTCATGTAGACCTTTGGCAGTTCGGAGAGCCGCAGGACATTCTCAAACTCCGCGGCTGTTCCCTGCCCCACGCGGCCCAGGTGATCCAGAATCACCGGCATCTCGCGGAACTGTTCGGCGAGTTTGCGAATCTGCGGCGCATAATACGGGATGAAATGCATCTGGATGCCGAGGCCGAGATCGTGGGCGGCCTTCCACGTCTTTGTCATCTCGGGAGCGGATAGGTCACGGTCACGAATCGGGCCGGATTTCGTGGGGTATTTCTTTGGATCCGCAGTGGCGTGAATTCGCAGCGCCACGATTCGGCCTGGCAGTTCGCTCGTCAGTTGCTTCATCCTGGCCGCCGTGTCCGGCAGGATCGGATCAAACAGGCAAGTGCCCTTGAAGAAGCCCTTCGACGGTTCATGCGCGATGCAGTACTTAAGATAACTGTGGTCATCCTGGTACGGCTCGGGATGAACTATAACCACATGGTCTATCTTGGCTTCACGCACGAAGTTCAGATACGGCGCCAGCGGTTGCGGTTTCGGACGGTAAGCCGCGTTGGCGTGATAGGGGAACGCTTTTTGATCGTCGGCGAAAAGGTGGACGTGGGTGTCAACCAACGCTGACTGCGCGGCCCGCAATCCTACAGCGCCCAGTAGCCCGAGCGATAGCTCGCGGCGGGTCAAATTCAACATGCGAATGAGTGTATCGCGTTATACTCACTCCTCGTGAGCCCAAAACGATTTCTGGCCTGCGACCTGGGCGCCGAGAGCGGACGTGTGATGCTCGGAACCATCGCGGACAATGCCCTGACGCTGGAAGAATTACACCGTTTTCGGAATGAACCGGTGCCTCTGCCAACAGGTCTCTATTGGGATATGCTGCGGTTGTTTCATGAGATCCTGACCGGCCTGCGGGTGGCAGGCAGAACGCTCAGGCTCCCTGTGGACGGAATCGGCATCGATACCTGGGGCGTGGACTTCGGGTTGCTTGGACCCGACGGCGCGCTGGTAGACAATCCGCGGCATTATCGCGATTCGCGCAACAATGGCATGATGGAGAAGACGTTTGGAGTGGTGCCGCGCGCGCAGATCTTTGCGGAAACCGGTATACAGTTCATGCAGATCAACTCCTTGTATCAACTGCATGCGATGGCGCTGGAAAAGAGCAGCGCCCTGGAGCGGGCCGCGACGCTACTGTTCATTCCGGACCTGCTGAACTACTGGCTCACCGGCGAGAAGAAGGCCGAGGTCACCATCGCCAGCACGTCCCAGTTTTATGACCCCTCCACAAAGACTTGGGCGGCGGGAATACTGAAAAAGCTCTCCATTCCAACTCGAATGCTTCCGGAGATTGTTGCGCCCGGAGAGGAACTCGGCCCCCTGCTGGACGGCGTGGGAGACTTCACGGGATTGGGTCCAGCCACGGTATACGCCTCGGCCGGCCATGACACGGCAGCGGCAGTTGCGGCGGTTCCTGCGGAAGGCAGTGATTTTTGCTACATCAGTTCGGGCACGTGGTCATTGATGGGCGTGGAGCTGAGCGCGCCCTTGATCAATAGCCAGTCGATGGCGCTGAACTTCACAAATGAGGCGGGCGTGGCGGGAACTACCAGGCTGCTCAAGAACATCGCTGGGCTGTGGTTGTTGCAAGAATGCAGGCGGGATTGGGCGCTGCAAGGAATCGAATACTCTTATGAGGAATTGGTGGAGGCAGCCGCGCAGGCGGAACCCTATTCCGGCTACATTCATCCTGATGCATTTCTGGAACCCGGGCACATGCCCGCGAAGATTGCGGACTACTGCATATCCACCGGGCAGCCGGTGCCCGGGAGCCATGGGGCGATGGCCCGTGCGATTCTCGAAGGCTTGGCGCGGCGTTACCGGGAAGTGCTCGAAAATCTGGAGTCGCTGATCGGACGCCCGTTGAACGTCATCCACATCGTCGGCGGAGGGTCAAGAAACAAGCTGCTGAACCAGCTAGTCGCGAACGCGACGGGACGCCCGGTGATTGCAGGACCTGCCGAGGCTACGGCAATTGGCAATGTGTTGGTCCAGGCAATTGGAGCCGGAGTAATCCCGGATGTGATGGCGGCGCGCCGCATGGTGACAAGGTCGTTTCCTGTCGACCGGTTCGAACCTCTTTGAAGAAGCCTTCGCACGGCTTCGCTCTGCAACTAATGCAGGGTATCGGCGGGCGCGGCAGCTATAAACTTTGCTGGCTTCCGGTGATCGATCGCCTTGGATCGACTTGCGTGGCAAGCAGCGCGGCCAGAAGGCAGGTCGCACTGGCGATGCCGAAGACCCAAGTCCAACCATAGAGCATGGACAGGTAACCGATGCAGATGCCGGACAGCGTGCCTCCGAGATTGCCGAGCGTGTTCATTACAGCCGAAACCGAGCCGCTGTGGATGCCACCGATATCTAATGCCATCGCCCAAGATCCAGCCACCGTGAGTTCCAGCCCGGCAAGGGCAACCGTCAGGAACACCAGAACCGATCCCGCGCTAGAAGCGTAAGCAGCGAGAAGCAGCCCGGCTCCCGCGACGGCGAACCCACAGACAGACACCACGACCCGACCCCATCGCAGATTACCCCAGGCATGAACCAGCCGATCGGACAGCGTGCCCCCTGCAATGTTGGTTACGGCGGCGGCCAGGAGGGGCACGCTGGCGGCCAGTCCCATTTCCATATTCGTGAATTTTCGGACTTCAACCAAGTACGTAGGTATCCAAGAGAGATAGAGCCACAGCACCCAGCCGTAGCAAAAATACATTGAGCTGAGAAACCACAGATCACGGCTTCCTAGAATTTGCCGCCAGGGGACGGATACTTTCTGACTCGCGGAGGCGGACCGTTGGCCGGACGATCGCAAGATGGCGAGCTCTTCTGTATTCACCTGAGAATGTTGTTCCGGAGTGTTCCGAAAGTAAAAGACCCAAACGGCTGCAAGTACGACGCCAAGTATGCCCAAGGTGAAGAATGCGGGTCTCCACCCATAGTGCGTGATGAGCAAAACAAAGATAGGAGGGGTAGCGGCAGCTCCAAGGCGCGAACCAGCATGCTGGAAGCCTTGGCCGAACGCGCGGCGCTTGGCGGGCAACCAAGGCAGGATGGCGCGCGAGGCGGCAGGGAACGCTGCGGCTTCACCCACGCCGAAAAGAAATCGGGTGAGGCTAAACGAGACTAAACCATGTGCAAGGCCCGTTGCGCCCGTGAAGACAGACCACCAAGCTACGGCTGCACCCAGGATCATGCGCGGACCGTACCGGTCGGCCATCCATCCGGCGGGGACCTGAAAGAGAGTGTAACCTGCATTGAAGGCAGACGCGGCCCAACCCCATTGAATCTTGTTGATTGCAAACTCACGCATCAGGGTTGGCGCAGCTACGCCTATGCAAGTGCGGTCCATATACATCACGAAAGCCAGCAGGAACGTGAGCATCAGCACGCGGTACCGGACATACGTAGGGCGACCGCGACCGTGCCCAAGAGGGGTGTTAGTGGAGGGCTGATCGGAGCCGCCTTCCGCGCTAGTGGCCCCCGCTCTTCTGTCGAGATCGGCAGACATATCCTGGCAGGGGATAATATCACACCGGCGGGTTGACCGCGTTACCAAACGGCACCAACCGAATGTGTCGTCCACTGGCGAGGATGCAACGCGGGCGGGGGGCTGGCCGATTTCTCGCCGCCATCAAGACCGCGACGGTCGCCAAGCAGCTCACAGTGTCGCGCTAGTGGGCGAGCAGGAATCAGAAAACGGGTTCGAGCGAGGGAACCGGAGGGCAAATTGGAGGCTGCCACCCGACGCGTTCACTAAGCTGCTTGCTGAGCTTCGTGACATCATCGGATCTCATTGGCCGCCCCTTCTTTGCCGCCCCGGTTAACGGTGTTACAACGTCAGAAAAACAATCGAGGATGGATTTCCGACAGGGACCCATCGATTGGTGAAGGTCAGGTTTCCGGTTGTGCTATTGATTCGGAAGACGGTGACATTGTCACTTCGCGAGTGCGCAACGTACATGAAGTTCCCATTCGGTTCCACTCCCAACTCACGGGGGTAGCTGCCCCGAGTCCATTCCCATCTTGGATTCAGAAGCCAGCCATCCGGGTTGATATCGAAGATCACTACGCTATCAAAAAGCCTATTTAGTCCGTAAAGGAACTTACCGTCCGGACTGATGTGAATGCCGGACGCGAAGCTGGTTCCTGTAAAACCTGGAGGGAGAGTAGAAGCCGTCTGACCTTTATATGTCAACTTGCCGGACGCGGAGTCGTAATCCATCACTAACATCGTGGAGGACTCCTCGGTGATGGCGTAAACCAGGCGGCCGTTCGGATGAAATACGAAGTGACGCGGCCCTGACCCAAAAGAGCCCTGCACAAATGCGGGATTGGCCGGCGTGAGCATCCCGTTCTGTTTGTCGAGAGCGTATACATAGATGCGATCTGTCCCGAGGTCACTCACAAACACGTAATTGCTCTTTGGGTCCGATTCAACCTGGTGGGCGTGAGGTGCGTCATGACCACTATCCGCGAAACTTCCGGGGGGGGCCTCCATGGCTGGATTCGAAGCGCCCAGCGGACCAGTGATCTTCTTTACATCGGAGGCCGCGCCCAGCGAGCCGTCCGCCATAATAGGAAACACTGCGGCGCTTCCTCCACCGTAGTTCGCCGCGAATGCCCATTTTCCCGAGGGATCGACACTCACGTACGCGGGACCACCTCCGCCCGAACTGACCACGTTCATGACCCTGAGATCGCCGGTTCCGCTGTCAATGGACATCGAGGTGACGGAGCCGGTGGTAGTTCCGTTGTAGTTCGAGATTTCACTGACGGCGTATAGAAACTTTTTATTGGGGTGAAGTGCGATAGATGACGGATCCTGGACCGCTGTGAAAATTTTAGTTGGAGTGAGCGCTCCGTCTGTCGTATTCACATTGAAAATATTGATGCCCTTGCCCTTGCCGGTGTAAGCGCCGATATAAGCAAGAACCTGTCCGCTGCCACTCTGTCCAAACGACGGCACCTGGGCCGCGACAGCGGCCAAGGTCGTTGAAGCTTTCAAGAAACCACGGCGGGAGAACGCTGCCGATGCGGTGTTAGATGTCGATCGAGGTTTCGCTTCCATGAATCTCCTTTGCCATTTTCGACTGGGTTGATCCCAGTTTCAGAAAGTATAATGCAATACTTCATTACCCGACAAGCTCGATAATGAGCGGAAACTCTTGGGCTCCCTCGTCTGCACCCGCCGCCGGGCTCCTACGTACGCGCGGGGCCGCGTTAGTGACGAACTGCTCTTAATCAGCCGCCAAGCAACGTCCTGCATACCCCGAAACTCTGCACGGTCCGTTTGAGTCAGTGCCCAGCGGAATGATCTTTATTACGATTTCCGCGAGAACAGATCGGACAGGGACATGGATACGGCGCGCTGGCTGCGACAATTTGAGACTGCACTTCTGATTGTTGCGTGCCTTAGATCGGACGGTGACCCAGTGCCTGCAAGATCAAAATGACCGCTCGGGGAAGGTGAAAAGGATCGTTCACTGGGAGTGCCACAAGGTTCGTCACAGGTTCTCCCGCGCGATTCAAACGCTGGCGCCACTCGCCCACTTCCGGCATGGCGAAATGCTTCACGCTCCAACTGTGGACACGCTCATACCATTCCGCGCACCAAGGTTCACCGGTTAGGTCATGCGCCAACAGAAGCGCATACAGGGCCTCGGTGTGGGGCCACCACAGCTTCTTGTCCCAGTTGGGCAGAAACGGCTGCTTCCCGTCCGCGTCTATGCCGAGAAACAGTCCTCCAAACTCCTGATCCCAACCGGCTGCGAGATGCCACCTGATCACTTCCGAGGCCCGCTTCACAATTTCCTGGTTGCCGCGTTTGCGGGCCCAATGCATGATGAACCACATGCTCTCAATGGCATGTCCAGGCATCACGAAGGTGCCCTCGGTGCCCGGGAGTTCCTGGTAATCCGACGTAAGATACTCCACCAGTAGTTTTCGGTCCGGGCGCACGAAGTGATTCATCACAATGGCCGCAGATTTATCGGCGATCTGTCCAATCGCTGAGTCCCCTGTCGTCTGCGCCAGTTCACCGGCGACTTCCGTCAGCATCATCGGAATCGAATGAGGACGGCGTCCGGGCGGCAGCCTGTAAGGGGCAGTTTCGTGAAAGTCCGGCTCTTCGACGCGGCGGCAGATGCGCTGGAAGATTTCCACGGCCTGCTCCAGAAGATGGCTGTCCGGCACCGCACGGCAGTATTCGCTAATTCCGTAGACAACAAATAAGTCCGCGAAGATGCTGGTGGCGCCCTCCAGCGGCCGGCCGTCGCGAGTAGTGTGGAACACAAACCGGCCTTGTTCATCGCAAGCGCGTGACAGCAGAAAATCAATGGTCCGGCGAGCTTGAGAGAGAAATTCGGGACGGTGCCGGTAGCGGTTGTAGAGCGCCGAAAGCGTCCAAACAAAACGAGCCTGCGACCAAATGTACTTGTCCGGACTGATGAGTGTGCCGTCCTCCTGCATACACGAGAAGACGCCGCCGTACTGCGAATCCAGACCCCGCTGCAACCAGAACGGAATAATCCCTTTTTCGAGCAACGTCGTGTATTCTTCCAACATCTGCGGTCGGTCAAGTGCCATGGGCATGTTCTCCATCATTACCCGTTTTGCCCCCATGCTCGCCGTAAAAGGAATCAGATTCGCACCACCGCCGCCGGAAAAGGAGAAGATCGTCTGACGTGGTCAGGGAGCCGTCAAGGCATGATTCTGCTTAAAGTCAAATGTAGCCGCATGGCAAACCCGCTGCAGTCAAGTCACGGGCAACTTCGAATGCTCCGAAGCGGGAGGGAGCAGAAGTGTAATTTTTAGCCGCCGCTGAGTAAACCCTCGGCAACATGCGTGACAGCAGTGGTTGTTCGTCTTCGCAGCCAGAACTTAGACTGCGGCCAGCGCTGTTCCTGATTGTAATTTTGTTCCCGCGCTCTAACGTAACCCGTCCGGACAAAACTTATAAAATCAGCGTATCGGCATAAGCCGGAATCGTCTCCGCGCGTAAGACTATCTCCGACAGCGTAAGCGGCGAAGATTCCCGAACGCAGCGCGGCCAGGATGCCTTGGCCTGAGAGCGGATCCAGTGCTAATGCTGCGTCGCCTGCTGCAATCCAATCCGGCCCGCAAACTGCAGTGAGGAATTGTGAAGCAGCCGATCGCGCGAGAGGCCCCCGGGTTGGGATGGAATTCCGGGAGAGTGCGCCGGCTACATGGACGGTGGCGTGGAGACGATCAAGCCACACCTCACGTGCCGCAAGACGCAGTTCACGGCCGATATCGGCATCAGTCATACAGACGGCAATCCGCACGCCGTCCCTTAAAGCAGCGGTATACCACCAGCCGTACTTGACCGATTCGATCAGCGTCCGCGGATCTTCGTCCTCGCAAGCTTCGAAGAAACATAGAAAGCCTATCAAGCGATCGATAGCGATCAGGCGTGCGCCTGCATTCCGCGCGACGGAGGCGTTTCGGCCGCTGGCGTCAATCGCGAACCGCGAGGTGGCCGTATCACCGCTTGCCATGTGAAATAGCCATCCGCCAGGTGCTTTCTTACCGGGCGACGCGCGGCAGCCTCGCCAAACCGTCACTCCCCTTTTCTCTGCCTGCTCTACAAGGAGAGCATCGAAGCGTGCCCGGTCGAGGTGCCAGCCCGGACCATGCGGTGAAAAGAGATGAGGGCTTTCCGCAAGTGCGTTCCTGCCCCAGGACACAGCGGCGGCGTGGACCGGCCGTGAGCATACGCGCTGGACAGCTTCCAATATTCGGAGTTGTCGGAGTATAGGCGTCGCCGCGGGTGAAAGCACTTCGCCGGCACGAGGTTGGTCGAAGAGGGAGGCCTCGAGAATGCCGACCGATAGTTCAGGGTATCTATCGCGAAGGGTTAGCGCAGCGGCGCTTCCCGCAGGCCCTCCGCCGATAATCGCAACGTCCCAGGATGGCAGCAGCGTTTCCTCAACTCTGCCGCACCGCGTAGAACGAAGCGACCACACCTGCGGGCGCTGTGCCGCCGTTCGAAGGGTGCGGAATGGTACGGGTGACCGAACCAACCATGGCAGTAGTCTGCTTAGTGGAATCGCTATTAGGCCACACTGGAACCAACCAGCCGATGTAATCGTAGATCCATTCCGAACCCGAGACGATACCCTTGCCCTGGAAGCGGACTTGCATGGGCGATCCGTAGGCGCGGGAACCGTGCAGCAACAGGGACCAGCCGGGGCCGCCGATGCTGCCCGTGAGCAGTTGCGCCGGGCCGTTCTCAATCTCGATAGTCCCGCGGCCGAATTCCAGCTTGTCGAACCCTGTGTCGACGTTGGGGTCGTTCAACAAACTGCGGTAGGTCCACTTCCCCACAAAAGGATTGTCGGTGCTCATTCCTCCTCCTGATTTCGCTCGACGCTGATGTACTTGAAGGCCGGTGGATTCGTGGTCGGCTGCTCCTGATCCTGTTTGGGCAAATAGAAATTGCGCACGAGGAATCCAAGCTTCGACCATTCGGTGACCATTTTCAAATCACCGGCATTGGTGCCGGGCACTCCCATTGACCAGTCGAGCATCTTATAGACGGGCTGTCCATTTTGCATTCCCACTACTTCAAAAACCTGCACGGGGCGGTGCGCGGGCCACCACAACGTCTCCCAAAGCTTTTGTTCCAGCTTTGCCCACTCATCGTGCTCGCTGCCGGGGTTGATCTGGTTCCATAGTTCGTAGGTGACATCAATCATTTGCGTCGTGCATTCGTTGAAATCGGCCTGCCATGGCAAAGCCATGTACTTTGTCAGGTCGCCCGGTTCGAGGCCGGTTTCGAAATCGCTGTCCTGACTGAGATCGTCTTCCGTCGATGCGATGTAGTTGTTCTCCGATACGGGAATCTTGCTCGCATTGGCGTTGGACTGGGCCGCTGTCTGACGGAATTCTGAAAAGTCCGGAGCGGCTTTGAGCCGGAAGGGCGCCCGATACACCGCGGGATTGCGAATGATCCAATTCAATTCTCCGCCGGGGCAGAAGGCCCCTCCCAGCAGATTCATCAAGACACCGCGATCCAGATCTTCGGCGGTCCGATTCACCCAATGCTCATAGGGAGCGAACAGGTTCACATCCTCTTTCTTCACCCAGCCCGCGGATACTTCATTCACGAAATCACCCGCAGCCCATTGGCGCAGGATAAAAAGCTGGTAATCGGTAAGGCGCAGGAATTTGCTCGGAAGAGTATTACTGATGGGGTTATCGCCAGCGAGCAAAGGCATCAACGGCAGGCGGAACAGGCGGCTATTCGGTCGGCCAGCCAACCGGAACTCGTTTTCTTCACCGGGCTGCCGGAGCAGTTCTTCAAGGTACAGCCGGTTCTGGCGGTAGGCATCATGAGTGCTGGCCGAGACGTCTTTTTGAAACTGGGACTGCAGCAACCGGCCGGTGAGGAATTCGTTCAGATACCGGTTCGCTGCGTCTCTCAAATCGAGTGATTGCCGGTCGACCCGCGTCTCGCCATCGTCCGAAGGCCGCCGTGCCGCCATCAGCCGCACCGCGGTACCGTCGGGTAGAGCACGCTCGTAAAGCCGCGCAATGGACCGTCCCACACGATCTTCCATTGCCCTTTTGGCCGCGCGATAATTCGCTTCGCTCTGCTCACGTTGGTAGATTTGCTGCCAGGAAATAAGATACGCATCGGGATCGCCGCCAGGAAACGGGCCGTGCACCGCATTTGCAAATTCCGAAAGCGCATCCATCAATTCCTCCTGAATATTCGATGAATCACCCGCTTCCATCGCACGGGAGAAGCCCTCGGCCTGCGACAGGGACATCTGTTTGAGCTGATCGTCCAACACGATCAACAACGGCTCCAAGGCTTCTACGAAAAGCCGGCCGGAGTGGTTTCTTGCGGCGCTCCCCGATTTCAAACGCGTCAGTACCAGGGGCACTACCACCGGCGGAACGCCCAGTTTGAACGGATCGAAATTGCCGCGCGAACTTTGATTGTGTGGAAAGTTCGACTGGCCAAGAACGGTGCTGAGATAGCTCATCTCATCGGCACGGAACAGGATGGGCCAGATGTCCCGATAGAACCACGGCGTATAACCGGGGTTCCATTCCAGCGGTCCGGCTTTCCAATGCATCAGGGCGTTCAGATCGGAAGAATCGATCTTCTGCGGATTGTCAAAGGTGCCGGCGGTGCCGAAGAGATCCGTCCGATATGCCATTTCGCGAATCGCCGTATTCATGACGACGTCTTCAATGGTCACCATATCGAGGATTTCCGGCGCATATCGCGGATAGGCAGCCATCACCCAGGACGGATACTCAACATCGACATAACGGATAGCGCCCACCTCGGTGGAGAACATCACCAGCCGCGCCATTACCGGACCATCCGATGTATCGTCGAACCAGCCGTCGTTATTGGCATAGGTCTCGATGCGCGGCTGTCCGAATCCATCGAGGTAGCTCCCCGAATGGCCATGTCCACCCAGAACCAGCAATCGTCCTTGCGAGTCGGTGAGGATATCGCCGAGCGTCTCTATAGATCGGGGGCGTAAATGCGGCGGAAAGGTTGGAGCGTAGTATTTCGCGCTGGCCATGCTGAAAGAGGCGCGGCGCAAATCCGAGGAGTTCACCACGCGCGGACCAGGATCGATGATTAGCCGCTGACGCCCTTCCGAATCGGTAATGCCCGCGTTCCGGCGTTTATGGCCATCCGCGTATCCATGCTCGCCTTCCAACTGCGAGAACTCAAACCACACTGCCTTCTTGTTTGCCAGGTACACGCGCCACTGAATGTCGATCAGCGTTCCGTGATTTCCGCCGCCGAATACCGGATCGCCGAGCGAAAGAGGCCGGCCGCCGGGGCTTGCGTCGTCATATGCGTAAATCTGAAAACGCGCGGCGGCGCGCTTGAGGCGGCCTTCGGCATCCTTGAATTTTGAAACCGGTAATTCCGAGGTTCCATCGGGCGACAACAGCGGATTGCCCTGGCTGTCACAAGCCGTTGGCATCGCTCCAGGCCTCTCAGGAGAGATGTAGAACTCGTCGGGACTATCTCCTATCCGGGCAATGCCGATGCCAGGATGGATGCGGTAAGCCGGTAGGCTCATACTATCCTCAATCCAGGAAATTCAGGGAAACGCCTTCGAGTCGCAGCAGCTCATTTTCCTCGATATAGTCCGCGCCGATGACTACGAGCGTGATCTGCAGGGACGTCGCTCCGGCATCGATCAGCCGCCTCGCGCACTGGGTCACCATTACACGGTGATTCCGCGGCGTGTTGTGATTACGCGGTCGCAGATCGAATTGCTGCCGCGCCGGAACTTCGCAGTGTCCGGGACCGCCATAACAATCGCCGTGACCAAAGACCGCCAGGTAGCCGGCATAGTTCTCGTGCGTGAGCGGAACGCTTGCGTTGGCATCCGGCAGATTGAGGAAGACTCGAATGAAACAAGACCGAGGCAGTTGCGGAACACGATGCAGCCGCACTTCGGCCTGCCGGAATCCGGCGCGAACACCCTGCGGCAGATCCAGCAGTTCCGACACAAAACGGCCGACGGGCGCTTCCGCCCCGACCGGAATGACGTAGGAGCTTTTTACGTACTCGTAACCGAAGCGGTGGATATCGAGCGTTTCCCGAATTGTGTAACCCCAAGGCGTCAAGACCGCATCCAAGTCGGCCGGAAATGAGTCCGGATGCGACTGCTGCCACTCAAACCACAACCGGTCCACGTTCGAATGCACGGGCCAAAAGATTGGATCGTTGGAGGCAGTCAGATTACTCAGCATGTCCCCTTGATCCGGCTGGGAGTAGAGATCTTCCCTTGTGTGGAATTTGCGTCCGGCGATCTGGGTCGCCTTGTTCCGGTCGGTCATCACCAACTGGGCCAACCCGGGAGGAGGCGCCGGCGCGGGCTTCAATCCGCCAGTCCAGATGTGCAGGGTGTTGTGCG
>JBDUEM010000212.1:0-13646 GCA_040002435.1 Bryobacteraceae bacterium | reverse complement strand
ATTGCCCGGTATGACTACCCCTTCGATGCGACAAGCTTGCGCGTCTCAGAGTAGGCATCGTAATGGCATTCCTCGCGAATCCAATCAGGAAGCCGATCTATAGCGATGAGCTCTTCGACGGCCCCATGCCGGCAGACCGAACAGGGGCCGTTCTCGTACAGAAGTAACAGGGAACGTTCGGCTTCCTGCGATCGGTGCGCCTTGATAAAGCGGCGAACATCGATGCCTATATTGTGATAAATATCGGGATCGATGGTCTCACTCAAGAGACCTTCCAAAACGCGGTAATCGCCAAGCTCGGCGTTGCGCGTCAGCAGGCCGACGGCAAAACTACGCCCTTTAAGTCCCGTAATGAGATCCAACCCCAGCGCCCTTACCCGGGTGTCAACGACGTTAGAGAGCGCCACCAGGGCAGCTCGCGCAATATCATTATTTTCGGCACGCGCAAGGTCGAGCAAACGATCAATTGGTTGGGGAAAGACGTGACGCCGGAACATGCGAAGATATGCCAAGAGTCGATCTTCATCGGTCTCGAAGCGAAGATCCTCTGCAGCCAATGCAAGCTCGTCGGGGGTCGCGGTCTGTGCCCACGCCATGGCCGCCGCTCGTGTGAGTGACAGCTTAAGGGTTTCGTAGTTCTGGCGAGGCTTGACGGGTTTCTGTCTCGCTCGTTCCCAGTATTCTTCCTGATTGCGCCACTCCTGGAAGTACGGGTTGAGTTCCGGCGGAAGGAGCTGTTTGCCGTCCCGCTTTTCTAGGGCTTCGACCAAATTCCCAAACTGCCATGGCCTTTCATCTGCTTCTACCTCAGCGAAGCTCTTGGCGACGAAGAGCAGGCCCTCCAAGCCGTCCAGCCTAACCAGTTCTTCGGCACAACCGATTCCTGCACTGGAGAAACCGCGTCGGTCGAATGCGGTGTACATCGCTTGTTTCAATTCATGATCACCGTTCGCAACAAAGCTCGCTGCAATTTCAAACAGTTGGCCCAGATCTGTTTGTCCCTCATCGGCGGCCAGCGCAGTCAGGATGCGATCCCTGTAGAACTCTGCGTCGCCTGAAGCCTCGATGAGATTCACCAGGTAAGGGCCGCGGCTCTCTTCAACTTGGGAATCGTACGTTAAATCGTGAGTGCATGCATACAGGAGCGGGGCGCGACAATGCTCTGGTGGATGCGTCTTGAGAAAAATTGCCGCGCGGCCGAGCCCTTTTTGAAGCCACTCTTCGAACTCCGTCATTCCCCCTCCTTGCGAAATACCCGGACCGGATTCCCACGCTCCAATTCCTGATGGGCGCGCCAGCGTTCTTCTCTGGCGTCGCCGTATCGCTTCGAGTTGATCTCATTGAGCTTCTTCGTGAGCCGCGCCAGCGCCAGCTTGCGGTTACGGTGTTGGGACCGTTCTTCCATGGCCGTTACCTGCACTCCCGTCGGAAGGTGCGTCACGCGCACGGCGGATTCGGTCCGATTGACGTGCTGGCCGCCGGGTCCGCTGGCGCGCATGGTTTCCCATCGGACCTCTCTCAAGTCGAAGCGGGTCTCGTCGACCGGCTCTATAATGTCGACCCCAACGAACCAATTCCTCCGCTTGTGCGCGGGGCGAAAGGGACTGCGCGCAATCCACTGCACGGTCCCTCGCCAGGAGTTCGCGAAGCCTTTTAACTCCGCACCGCCAGAGAGCGAAACTAATGCTGACTGGGCGGTGCCTGGCTCGGGTCCAGGTTCGATCTCGATAGTCCTGCATTGCACAGACGAAGCTTTCGCGGCCTGGTGGATTTGCTCCAACACTCGCAAAACAGCCCAGGCGCATTCCGAGGGGCCCTGCCCGGCAGTGACTTGTAACCACACTTCCTGTTTTTGACCGGTCATCGTCTCACCTTGTAAGTCACCAGAGGCTTCATGACAGCCAGGACGTCCGCGAGTCCGGCTTTTATGAGGTCGTCAATCACGATGTTGATGTTTTTGTACGCCTGTGGGGCCTCTTCGTAGAGCAGTTCCCTGTCTTCGCAAATCACGTGGCTGCCGAGTTCGGTGCGGGCCAGGTCCTTGGCGGAGAACCGGTTCTCGAGCCGCGCGCGGCTATCAGAGCGCGACCACTTTCGGCCGGCGCCGTGGGCCAGGGAAAACGCACTCTTCTGGCTGGGCTCTTTTGGAGAGACTATGTACGTGAAGGCGCCGCGAGATCCGGGAATGATCACGGGTCCTTCGGTAGAAGGCGCGGCGCCTTTCCGATGAAGCCAGCAAAGGCGCGTATCGAGATTGACCGGCTCCACCCAGTTGTGGCAAATGTCGATCAGCCGGGTACCCGCGGTTCGCAGGCGCTCAAACACACGCGCCGCGATCAATTCGCGATTTGCCGACGCCCACCGCCTGGCGTGATCGTGACGCGCGAGATATTGCTTCGCTTCGCCAGTTTCCATCGCGAGACCAGCGGATCCAAATTGAGCTACATGTTCGCGCAGGATCGCTTCGCCGAATCCGCGCGATCCGCTGTGGACGCACAGATAAACCGCATCGCCGGCAATGGTGAGTTGCGCGCAGATATCAGGATTCGCGATGCTCTCAACGGCCTGTAACTCAGCAAAATGATTCCCACCGCCGAGTGTGCCGAGCGAGTGTTCGTATCCTGATGGCTCAATTTCGTGAGCGCCGAGGAACTTTCGAGCGTCCCCATCCCAGGCGTTGTCGAGATTACGCAGACGATCCGCCCACGCCTCACGTTTGAGCTTCCTGGCGCTGAGCTCTGTTCTCCACAATCCGATTCCGCAGCCGATATCGTTGCCGACCAGCGCCGGATATAGATAGCCTTCGACTGCGAACGCAGTTCCAATGGGACTGCCCTTGCCGGGATGGAGATCGGGCAATCCCACGGCGAGCCGCATGCCTGGCAACGAGGCAGTCTTCTCCAACTGCTGAACGGCCGCGCCTTCGATCCAGTTTTTTGATGATGCGATCAGGCACACTTCTGCTGTTTCTTTCAAATCGGTCCCTTTCTTTCCAGAATGAAGCAAGCGCGCCGGTATGACCCGACGCGCCAGTCTTGTTGTTTAATCGAGGAACGCGATCTGCCTGGCGTGCTTTGCAAATCGCTCCCGGTTCATGTAAACGTGATGCCAACCATTCAGGTGAATGGTTTTGTGGTCACGATGGCGTACATCACCCCGCGCATACACCTGAGCGTCCCGAACCATGCGACGCCAGGACATACGCCGGGCGTTGGGATCAGTATCGATGAGCCTGTTGTATTCGGGCTCCGCGATTCCGGTTGGATACGCCGAGGAAACCATGACGGCTGTGCCAGAAGACCTCATCAGCTCTTCGCAGATATGAGGCTTGCTGCCACCGCCACGGCTGAGCGGCTCATTCCGGTAAGTCAGGCGAGCGTTTTCACGCTTTCCGGGCGCCGGAAGAAAGAACCACTCTCCTTGCCGGATCGCTTGGCGGCCTTCGACCTCGGTGGGTCGAAGACTCGCGATCGCGGTCCGCACATCGTGAACGCCATCACCGGGCACCGCAGCGGCGAACCAGTGACGCTCATCACGGCCGAGCAGAAATTTATTCTTGTCGCCGCCGTCCCGAAGCATCAACACAAGATGGCGCGAAGCCGGCCGCACATCAAGAATCTCGGGAACCATCCCGTCCTGACAGCGAACATCAAAAAATTCGCCATCACGATCCCTGCCCACATCAATTCGGACTTTTTCTCCCTGCCGCGCATCTGGAGCCTGCACTTTCAGGCGTGCGCCCATGCGGGAGAAATGCCGACACAGATACTCTGTGGTCGTCATATACTCCTTAGTCTTCTTGTTGGGGTGAACTAGTCAGACGCGGGCGAGGGAGACAGGAAATGAGTCGTCTTGCGCCGCGCCGAATCCGTCGCGATTGCCGTCGATAAATTCGAGATTAATTGACGCATGATGACTCCTTCTCTGAGGATGTTACCACCTGCGAGTGGTGCCGTCAATCGCTTTTTGATTAATTTCTGTTTAACCGGGTATAGTGGGCATAGACGCGTATGATCATGATGACCCGCCGTGCTTCCTGGACCATTTTTCTCGCCCTGCCCGTTGCGGCTTTTGGCCAGAAGAAAGGCAAGGCAGGCAAGCAGCCGGAAGTGGAGTTGCTCGAAGCCGCAGCGCACCGCCAGGAGGGGATTATCTCTATCGACGCGCGGGTAAAGAACTGCGGCGAGAAGCCGATCAAGTCGCTGCAGATTATCATTGATTTCGTCGCACCGGATCACAAGCAGGTGATCACCACCAAGCGCGGCGCGATTGAAGCTGAGGTGCTGGAACCGGGGGAGGAGGCTGATTTCCACGCGCGGATTGAAGACCCTTCGCGCGCGACCGAGTTCCGGATCAACTTCGAAGACGGCGGCGACAAGTACTTGCGCGGCATGAATACGGGGCCTTTCCCGATCGACTGACGGCCGCTTGATAGAATAGCGGTTTCCACATGAAAATCACTATCTCCCCTGCCCGTAGTGTCAGCGGCACTGTCCTCATTCCGGGCGACAAGTCCGTCTCCCACCGCTATGCGATGCTGGCCTCGATTGCCGAGGGAACGAGCAAGATTCAGAACTACTCCACGGGCGCGGACTGCCAATCCACGCTGGGCTGCATGCGAGCACTGGGGATTTCGATCGATAAGACGGACAACGAAGTACAGGTGCACGGCAAGGGATTGCATGGGCTGACGGAGCCGGCGGATACGCTGGATGCCGGGAATTCCGGCTCGACGATCCGGATGCTCTCCGGCATTCTGGCCGCGCAGCCTTTCCGAAGCCGGATTGCGGGGGATGAATCGCTGTCGCGGCGTCCGATGGCGCGCATCATGAAGCCGCTGGCGGAAATGGGCGCGACGATCACGGCACATGACGGGAAGTTTCCACCGCTCGAAATTCAGGGCGGCGCGGTGAAGGCGATCGACTATACGCTCCCGGTGGCCAGTGCGCAGGTGAAAACGTGCGTTCTTTTTGCAGGCCTTTACGCCGATGGGACCACGACTGTGCGCGAATCCATCCGTACGCGCGACCATAGCGAACTGGCGCTGCGCGAATTCGGCGCGGACATCACGCGTGCCGGCGGTGCCATCTCGATTGAAGGCAAGCCCACGCTGCAAGGCCGCGAACTGGTGGTTCCTGGGGATCTCTCGTCGGCCGCCTTCTTTCTGGTGGCGGCGATGATACTGCCCGGTTCCGAGTTGACGCTGCAAGCGGTGGGACTGAATCCAACACGGTCCTCGCTGATCGACTTTTTGATTTCGATGGGCGCCGATATCAAGGTGCCGATGCTGCATGAGATGGGCGGCGAACTGATTGGCAACCTCAAAGTGCGCGGCGGGAAGATCACCGGCGGGTTGATTGAGAAGGCCATGACCGCGGCCGTGATTGACGAGATACCGGTGCTGGCGGTGCTGGGCGCACTCAGTGAATCCGGGCTCACCGTGCGCGATGCTTCCGAACTGCGGATCAAGGAGACCGACCGGATTGCGACCATGGCCGAGAACTTCTCGCGGATGGGCGTGAAGATGGAGGTGCTGGAAGACGGCTTCCACGTTCCCGGCGGGCAGAAATTTCACGCAGCCGAAGTGGATTCGTTCGGCGACCACCGCATTGCCATGGCTTGCGCTGTGGCCGCTTTGGCCGCGGACGGCGATTGCGTGATTGAGAATGCCGGCGCGGCTTCGGTGTCGTACCCGGAATTCTACAAAACGCTGGACGATATCAGGGCTTAGCCTTGAAACGGAAGCAGTCCGTGGTGTGGTCGTTCACCATGCCGGTGGCTTGCATGAAGGCGTAACAGATGGTGGTGCCGACGAAGCGGAATCCACGCTTCTTCAGGTCGCGGCTCATGGCGTCGGATTCGGGAGTGGAAGCGGGCAAATGATCGTGGCTCTTCCAGCCGTTGATGCGCGGCTTGCCGCCGACGAATCCCCAGATGTATTTATCGAAGCTGCCGAATTCTTTTTGGACCTCGAGGAATAGCTTCGCGTTGCCGATGGCAGAGGCGATCTTCAGGCGATTGCGGACGATGCCGGAATCGTTGAGCAGGCGCGTGACATCGCGGTCCGAATACTTGGAGACGCGCTGAGGGTCGAAGCTATGAAAGGCGGCGCGGTAGTTTTCTCGTTTTTTGAGGATGGTGTCCCAACTGAGCCCGGCTTGGGCGCCTTCGAGGATGAGGAACTCAAAGAGCACGCGGTCGTCGTGTTGCGGTACGCCCCATTCTTGGTCGTGATACGGGATAGATAGTTCGTTGGAAGCCCACCTGCAGCGGGTCTTGGTCATCTTTCTAAAGTAAACCCGCCCCTGTGCCCGAGGCGGGTTTCGCCAGTTTAGAATTCGAAGCGAAGCGCCAACTGCGCCTGGCGCGGCAGATACTGCTGGAAGGTGGCGAAGATACGCCCGGCCACGCCAGGGCAATCCACGCAGGTATTCGGCTGGCCGAGGTTGGTGTGGTTCGGCATATTGAACACCTCGGCCCGGAACTGCGCGTTCAGTCTTTCTGTGACGCGGAACGTCTTGAAGAACGACGTATCGAGCTGCGAGAAGTTAGGCCCGGTGATGCGATTGCGGCCGACTGATCCAAATTGTCCTTTTTGGGGCCTGCCCCAGACGCCGATCACCTGGCCGTTGGCCGTTAGCGGATTGTTGGCACCTGTGGTGGCAAACCATCCGTATTGATCCGGAGAGGAGACGGAAGGACTGCCCAGCAGGTCGGGGCGGCACCAGCCTGTATCGCGGTCCGCGTTGCAGTCGCGGTAGGTCGGGGTGAGCGTCAGGCCGCTCATCCACGAGAACAGTCCGTTGATCTGCCAACCGCCCAATGCAGCATCCATGACACGGTTCGCGCTGCTCATATACTTCTTGCCTTTTCCAAACGGCAGTTCATAGAGCGACGTAAAGAGAAACACGTGGGCCCGTGAATTATTGGAGATTCCGTAGGCGAGGCGCGCGTCCTGGTTGAAGTAGGTGTTGGTGTAGTTCAACGTCTTCGACCATGTGTAGTGGGACATGAAGGAGAACCCGTTGCCGAAGCGCCTCTCTATCTTCGTTTGCAGACCGTTGTAATTGTTGCTGGCATCGCTGCCGTAGTAGCGGAGGCTCTGCGACCAGCCGAATTTCTGGAAGAACGGCCGGCGCTGATTGGTTGTCAGAGTCCCGAAGCCCTGTATGGTGGGCTGGTTGGGATCGTAGTCTCCGCCGTCACCGGCGAATACGTGTGTTCCCTTCGTTCCCACGTAGGCGACCTCCAGTGACATGCTGTCGGAGATCTGGCGCTGCACCGAGAGGTTCCAGGCGTCCACCGTGGGCAGCCGAAGCTTGGGCGGCAGCGCGAATGGAGTGACCCCGTTGGGAAGCAGCGGGCGGCCGTTGGGGCCTTTCGGTTGGGAGTTCAAAATATCCTTCGCGCTGAGGGCCGGCGGACCGTTGGCCAGCGTGAACACGGCATCGTAATTGTTCGTCGGATTCAAGGTCTGAATTCCGAGCACGGGAAGATTTTGGGTGACGTTATGTCCGAATACCGAACCAAACACCCCTAGATCGTAGCCGCGGCCGTAGCCGGCCCTCACCACCGTCTTTGGCGTTACCTGATAGGCGATGCCGAGCCGAGGCGCTATGTTGGTCAGACTGCCCTGGACGTTTAGATCGAGCCCCACTCCCTGCGATCCGGCCACGAGCACTTCGCCGGTACTGAGGCTGACAAAGCCGCCCTTGCCGGCGCCGTTCACTGTCTGCGGCCGGTAAATTTCCCAACGGACGCCGTAGTTGACGGTCAGCTTCGAGCTGACGCGCCAGGTATCCTGAGCGAAGAAAAACCAGCGATTCTGGGTTTCTTTGGCATCCGTAACATCACTGACGTAACGCTGGAAGAAGCTGACATCGCCAAGCAGCAGGCCAGCCATGCCGGAGCCGCCGCCACTTGCTCCCTGCGTGCGTTCTGCGTTGAACGTCAACTGTCCGGATCGGTGCTGATCGCTTGGCACACGAAGATTGTGGGCTTGCCGGATATCAGCGCCGAACTTGAAGGTGTGGTTGCCGTGGATATTCGTCCAGTTATTGACGAACTGATACTGGTTTTCGTTCTGATCGAGAGGGCAATTGCAGCCATTCACGCCGAGCGCTGAACCGGCGCGGAACAGTGCGTTGCCGTATCCATTGACAAAGAACGCGGGCATGTCGGAAGTGAAGTCATCGTTATTCAGACCTGGGATTCCCAATCCTTTTGCTGGATTCGTACCGAGTGTGTCTGGGGTTACGAAGACTTTGTAGCGGAAATAGCCGAAGCGGAAATCGGTGAGCAGGTTCGGACGCACGGTGTAGTCGAAGCCGGCCGCAATGCTGTGGTTTCGCGAGTCGGAAACGCCCGCAAAGGCGCTGGTGCCGCCGCCGGGCTCAAAGCCGGGGCCAACCGCCAATCCGAAGGCGCCAGGCGCCGTCGTCTTGAATTGGGCCAGACTGTAGCGGCCGAAGACGTGAATTTTTTCGTTCAGATAATGATCCGCGCGCACGTTGACCTGATCTTCGTTTGACTTCACGCTGCCCGAGCCCGCGTAGTTGGGCTGATCAAGAGCAGCGGTGGAATTCGGCAGCGGAACCAAAGCCAACAGTTTCTGGGATTGGGGGGCGAGCCTGCTGGGTGGAATCACATTGCCTGGGAATTGTGTGCGGCCCGCCAGGGTGGCGCTGCTCTGCGGGTCAAAGATATTGACATTCAGCGCACTGAGATCGCCGCTGCGCTCGGCTGCGGTGGGCACGCGAAGCAGTACGCTACCGCCAATGTTGCGCCGCGTTCCCTGATAATCTCCAAACACAAAGGTCTTGTTGTGTTTGATGGGTCCACCGAACGAGCCGCCGAACTGATTCCATTGCGTGATGGGGATGAGCCGGCCATTCGTGCCAAAGATCGGACGGGCCTGCGTGAATGGATTGCGCGCCTGAATATGATCGTTGCGGAGATATTCGAAGCCGCTGCCATGGAACTGGTTGGTGCCGGACTTGGTCTGCGCGCTGACTACGCCCGCGGAGGCGGTGCCGAACTCGGCGTCGTAATTCGCGGTGGTCACCTTGGCTTCCGTCACGGACTCCAGGGTTGGATTGATGACGATCCAGCCGAGCACGGCGTCGTGATTGTCTGTGCCGTCCAAAAGATGCGAGGTGCCCGCGAAGCTCTGGCCATTTACCAGCATGCGGTAGGAGCCCTGCGGATTCTCAGCGGAAGCCGCGGTGAGGCTGGTGGGCTGCGGCACGATGCCGGGAGTCAGCAATTGAAATGTGGTGAAGCGCCGGCCCAGGATGGGCAAGCTGGTAACGGTTTTGGCACTCCAGGTGGAGGCGACGTCGCTCCGTTCGGTTTTCAGCAGCGATGCCTCGGCGCTCACTTCTACAGTCTGCGTGACATCGCCGACCTGCAGGCGGGCTTCGAGGCGGGTCTCGGAATCGACCGAGACGCTGACTTTGTCCTGCAGGAAGCCCTGAAAACCGGGAGCTTCGATATGGACGCGGTACGTTCCCGCGATGAGGTACCGCTGCGTGAAGTTACCGGATTCATTGGTGGAGGTGGTGTTGGAGACATCACGGCCAATATCGGTAATGGTCACCTTGGCCCCGACGACGGCGGAGCCGGAAGGATCGAGGACGGTTCCAACGATACTCCCATAAACGGCTTGTGCGCTTAGGGGTTGAGGGGCAACCAAAAGGACAAGCAAAACGAGGCTTGCGAGAATACACCCTAGTCTGAGCATGGGTACAGTTCTAGTACATTTACTGTACGTGGTCAAGGGTGTGCCCGCAGTCTACCAGTAAAGCTTCAGGGCCAACTGCAGCCGCCTTGGCGTATTGATCTGGGTGCGCCAGAGGCCGAAATTCGGATCCTGCAGCGTGGTGGCGCCGCCGAGCGCACCGAACCTGGTGCGGTTGAAGACGTTGAACGCCTCCCCGCGCAGGTCGATGTGTGCCCGTTCATGGAATACATAGATGCTCTTGGAGAGCGAGATGTTTTCATTCAGGTCCGCGAAATTGCGCAGCTTTGGGTTGTACCGCGTCGCGTTCCCGAACTGCGTGGTGGGCTGCGCTCCGAAGAAGGAAGCCGGCTGATAAAAGGTGTCGACGTTAGGATCGAATTTACTGCCCTTCACAGGCGCGCGCCAACCGTCATAGGTGGAGACGGTGGGACGATTACTGCCGTTGAAGATGGGGAAACCGATGGTTGTGCCTAACGGCAGCGGCGTGCCGCTCAAGTACCACTGCACGACACCCAGGTGCCATCCACCCGCGATTTGAGCGGGTAAGCCGTCGGCCAGGAATTTCTTGCCGCGCCCGAATGGCAGTTCGTATACGTAGCTGAACTTCACCTGGTGTGTTTGATCGTATGGCGCGATGGATTTCTCGAGCTTGCGATTGAAATTATTCAGAGGCAGACCACCCACGTCGGCATCCGTCAGGGTTTTCGAGAAGACGTAGGAGCCTTGGAAAGTGAGTCCCTGCGAATAGCGCTTTTCGAGCTTCAACATCATGGAGTGGTACGTGGAATGGCCGCCGCGCGCTTCGGCGGCGATGGTCTGGTATTGGGGGAACTGGCGCAGGGATTGCGCCACGGATCCCGTGAAGGTGGAGTAGGGCAGCCTGATACCGGCGGCTATGGCGGCCGGGGAGGTGACGCTGGAATTCAACAGGCTGCGGCCATCGGCTGTAAACGGGCTCAGATACGACGGCAGCGTGTCGGGATTGAGCTGGTTGTAGCCGAGCGCGTTTCCCTGGATATGGGAGCCCATGACGCCGTTGTAGCCAAGCTCCACCACCATATTGGAGGAGAATTGCCGCTGGATGTTTGCGACATAATTGAGTTCCTCCGGCAGGCGGCTTGCCTGGGCTCCCTGATTGTAGGACGGTCCCTGGCCGTTCGCGACGGTTGGGTCGATGAACGGCGGACGGGGCCACGGCGGCATGCCGTCTGAGTACTGGAAGGTCGGCGTCAGGCCCTGGGTCAGATTCGTAATGCTCCATTGCTGCAGGAATCCCTGCGTATGCCGGTCTCCGCTTCTCACCGCCCCGAAGCCTCGCGAAAAGGAGGCGCGGAGTACGGTCTTGTTGTCCAAGCTGTAGGAGAGACCAAGCCGCGGCCCGATACCGCCCCACCAACCCGGCACGAGGACCCGCTTGTTCTCGCGGCCGGGACCGAAGCCGGCAAACCGCATGGCGCCCGGCAGTCCGCCGGCTCCGGGGTTGGGCAGGGTTGGATCGAATTCACTATACATGTCGCCGGCTGTGAGTGGCGGCAAGTGAAATTCATAGCGAATGCCCAGGTTCAATGTGAGACGAGTGCTTACGCGCCAGTCGTCCTGAAAATACCAGCCGTGGTAGCGGAACTGCGTTGGGATGAACCGCGGAGTATCGACGTTGGCGTTGTAGGCGTGGCCCAGCAGGAATGAGGCAAAGGCGCTGCCGCCGCCCGTCGCCTGATTGGTTACCAGCGGCACGGAGGTGCTCAAGCGGTTGAAGTTGGTGTAGCCCGAAACGTTCTGCTCGCCCTTGCCGTTGTAGTGGGTGTTGTTGTAGGCATAGCCGACCTTCATGGTGTGCTTGCCGACGATGTAGGTCAGGTCGTCATTAAATTCGACGACGATGTTGTCCGACCCGTTGGATGCATAGCCGCTCATCAGGCTGAATTCTCCGCCGAAGTCTACCAGTGTCAAGTCCACATCACAGTCGGAGACATTCTTCATGCAGACCTTATCTTTCCAGCCGAGTCCCTGCGCGAAGTTCTGGTGGTTCTCGCGCCAGTTGTTGCCTCCAGCGTTGAAGCGGTTCAGCAAGCGGGGCGTCAACGTGTAGTCGTAACTCAGGCGGTAGACGTCGGAATTGCGGAAGCCCGCGGCGAAATTGTTCAAGAGGCCGGGGAGGCCCGGAGCGCCCGATGGACCGGCGAGATCCGTCTTTTCGGTGCGCCCGAAATAGAATGCCAGCCGCTGCTTGGAGGTGAGGTAGTGATCCATCTTAATGCTTTCTTTATTGAACGGCGTCTGCGACGTACCGTACGAGACATAGTTGTTGCGGACGTATCCGGAAGTGCCGGGGATGGCTGTGACGACATTCGGTTTGGCGGCCTGCAGATAGGGCATGACGACGTTTGAGAATGAATCAAAGCGGTTTTGCGGAATCTGGTTATTTGGGAACGGTTGGCGCGTGACTACGCCGTTGACCTGCGTTTGCGTGGCCGGGTCGTAGATGGGGATCATGCGATTGTTCTGATCCACCCAGTTATGCAGATCGCCTGTGTAGAATTCCGGGGGCGGGACACTGTAGGGGGTCGGCGTGGCGCCCACACGATTGCGGAAGCCTTCGTAGGAAAAGAAGAAGAACGTCTTATTCTTGCCGTTGTAGACTTTCGGAATCCAGAAGGGGCCGCCTATCGTGGCTCCGAAGTCATGCTGGCGGTAGACGGGTCTGGCCGCGGCGAAGAAGGGGCGTGCATCCAGATCGTCGTTGCGCAGAAACTCATAGGCGTTTCCATGATAGGCATTGGTGCCGGACTTCGAGACAAAGGATACGTTGCCGCCGGAGGCGTGCGAAAATTCAGCCTTGAAGCCGCCCGATGTGACGGCGAATTCTGTGATGGCGTCTACTGATGGCTGATTGACCATGTCGATGTCGGCATTCTGGGTGTCAAAGCCTGTCAAGGACGATATGCCGTCGAGCGACATGCCGAACCTTCCGGGCCGGCCTCCGCCAATGCGGAAGTTTCCATCGGTGCCCGTGGCCGTGCCGCCGACGTCGCCCGTTATGTTGGCCAGATCGAACGGACTGCGCATGGTCCCGCCCACTACCAGCGGCAGTTCATCCACCAGTTTGCTGACCACCTGTGTGGAGACCTGGGCGCTCTCGCTCTGGAGCATCTGGACGTTGGCGGTGACCTCAACGGTCTGCTGGGTGGTGCCGAGTTGCAGTTCGGCGTCGACCCTGCGCGTGGCGCCGCCGGCCAAGACGACGTTGTCCTGGACCTGGCTCTTGAAACCTTCCATTTCGATTCTCAACTGGTAGACGCCGACTGCGAGGGACGGAATGGTGAAGTCACCAGAGGCGGTGGTGGTGGTCCTGAAACTGGCCTGGGTGCTTTGATGAACCACAGTGACTTGGGCTCCGGAGACAACGGCGCCGGAGGCGTCCTTCACTGTGCCGGTGATAATTCCGCGATCTGTCTGGGCTAACAGTTGGGTAACTGCGGCGAGAACCAGCATTGACAGGAACCTGGTCGATCTTTTCATCGAAACCTTCATGGTCGAGCCTCTCTTCTAAGTGCCGGTTATGTTAACGAGCACATAGTCAGATTGATTTAGGGCATATCATATTACAAATCTGGAGAGGCAACAAGGGGTAAATTACGAGTAGAGTTGGGAGGGCTGATCGAGTTCTTTAGCCAAGGCAGAATAGCGCTCCGCGGTCTGGATGTGGGCGCGCATGACGTCCCGGGCCTGGTGCGGATTCCTGGCTCTGATGGCGGCGAGAATGCGCTTGTGATCGCGAAGGCCGTCTTCGGCGGAATTGGGAATGCCGCTGGTCTTCATGCGTTGTTCGGTCAACGGCCCCAAAATGCTTTGCAGCACGAGCACGGCGAACGGATTCTTCGATGCCACTGCAATGGCCGTATGG
>JBDUEM010000211.1:0-13651 GCA_040002435.1 Bryobacteraceae bacterium | reverse complement strand
TCCGGCGACGCAGTTGCGCTGGCGGTGACCGTCAACGGAGTAACGAGCCCGGGGGGAGTGACGGCTGCTGTGAAGTAGGTCGCTACGATTTCTTTCGCCGCAGTTCGAGTCCGAACGATGGATTTTCGCGGGTGCCGGTAATCTTGATCGGGATCACCGCGCCAGCGCCCTGCTTCTTGAAAAACGGGTCAGCTGCCTTCAACAGAAGTGACTTGAACCCGGTGGTCATCTGTGAAACCTTGGCGTCCATGCGCGCTGTCCCGTGGAAGTCGAGCTCCCCGCCTCGCAGGTTGTAGGAGCCAGCCATTTGAATTAGCGCCCCTGGTACGGAGAAGGAGAGCTTCGTAAACGTCACTTTGCCGTTGTCCAGCACAAAGCGGCCCTGCAGGTTTGAGAGCACGCTTTCTGCATCGCTATCGTCGGTGTCGCCGCGCGCCCGCCCGCTCAGCTTGTTCACTTTATTCTGGACGTCGAGGCTGGTGAACTTCGCCGCTCCGATTCCGAATTGTCCATTCAGCCGCAGCTTTTCCGCAATGTCCTTGTCGCCCGGCGGGATGATCATTTTAGTCTTGAAACTGATGATCCCGGTCATCGGAGTGCTGCTTGACTTGATGGCAAGCTTGAGGATGTCCTGCAGCCGCGCCTGATTCACCACGACATCCAAGTCAACCGTTTTGCCTGGGACGCCCTTCGTGCCGGTCACTCCGCCATTGGCTGTAAGGGCAGAACGCAGGAAGCTTGCCGTGACAGGCTCCAGAAGGGTATCACCGCTGGTTCCATCTACGACAGAATGAAATTTTGTATTCAGATGGATCGGATTGCCTGCAACTTTCACCATGAAGTCCGGCACATCTGTTTCGCCGTCTACTTCGATCCGGTTCAGCGTTCCTTGATATTCACCAGTCGATGCGAGAGTGCCCGAGATGCCATTGAATACGGAAAGGTCCGCATTCGCAAACGTATATTTTCCAGAGACCGGGGTAGAGCCCGGATCATCGCCATCAAACGGCCCGAACTGACCCGTGCTCTGAATATCGCCGGGGGGCTTGGCATTCGCCAGGGTGGCCACAAACTGCATGGGAAGGCCAGCCCCGACGGAATGCAGGGTAAGTTTATGGATATCCCATTCCAATGGGTCTTTCCCCTCTTCCTTCGGTAGAATCACCAGCTTCGATCCATCGGCAACAACACGGTCCACTACGATTTCGATTGGCTTTCCCTTCCCGCTCTCGGAATCTTTCTTCGGCCATTGCTCCCGTTCGGACTTCGGTGGAATATGGATCTCAAGCCCTTCCAGGCGCAGCGCGTTCACATGTTTGACGTCCTGCAACAACGACTTGAAGTCGGCATTTGCTTGAAATGCCTTGATGCTGATGAACGGAGGAAGATCGGTTCGCCCGTGATAGTGCATCACCAGCCCTTCGCCGCGGGCCTCTACGCGCGGGAATAAGGAAATCTTCAGATCCTTCAACTCCACGTCGCTCTGATACTTTTCACGGAGGACTTTGAGCACCTGTGCGCGGGCGATAGGCCCCAGCCTCGGTGCAATGATGAACAGCGCGGCAATTGGGACGAGCAGTAAAACTGCTACGCCGGCTATCAGCCATCTACGCATGTACAACCGGCGCTTGCCATCCATCTGTTCCATCCAAAATGCCCTCTAATTTGTAGATGCAAATGAATTGCCATTGTTTCGTTGGCTGGGGAGAACAACATTCCGGCTTAACCCTCGCCCAGCAGCCTCTCCAAGTCGAGCCTCCGCGTTGTCATGGCCAGTTCTCCGTTTGCATCCCGGGGCCACAATTCCGCACGCCGGTCGCAATAAAGCTCCACACCATTCTCATCCGGATCCCTCAGGTAGAGCGACTCGCTCACTCCGTGGTCGCTGGCTCCCTCGAGTGGAATCCCCGCGGCAATCAGCCGCCGCAGGGCGTCCGCCAAGGCGGCGCGTGAGGGATAGACAATCGCCACATGGTAGAGACCGGTCGACCCGGTAGGAGGCGGCGAGCCTCCGGCGCTCTCCCAGGTGTTCAAGGCGATGTGATGGTGATAGCCGCCGGCCGAAAGGAACGCAGCCGAATCCCCCAGTTGCTGTATCACGTCGAAACCGAGCACGCCGTGATAGAACGCAATCGCTCGCGAAAGATCGGCAACCTTCAGGTGCACGTGCCCGATACGTGTTCCGCCATCTACCGGCTTCGGCTTCATACGCACTATGCTACTCTCCCCTCATGATGAATCGACAGGTGCTGTTTGCCGCACGTCCGAAGGGCCTCCCAAAGGAATCCGATTTCCGGCTGGCGGAAGCGCCAGTCCCTGAACCTGGGGAAGGGGAATTCCGCGTTCGTAACAGCTTTGTTTCGGTCGACCCTTACATGCGCGGCCGCATGAATGATTCAAAATCTTATGTAGCCCCGTTTCAGATCGACGCCGTAATTGAATCCGGGGCTGTAGGGTATGTGGATGTCTCGCACAACCCGAAATTCCCCGCCGGAGCGGCCGTCACCGGCGGCTTCGGGTGGCAGGAGTTCGCTGTCTCAAACGGCAAAGGCGTCAGGATTGTAGATCCGTCCATCGCTCCCATCAGCACTGCCCTGGGCGTGCTGGGAATGCCCGGAATGACGGCGTACTTTGGGCTGCTGGAGATTTGCAATCCTCAACCTGGAGAAACGGTGGTGGTGTCTGGCGCCGCGGGCGCTGTCGGGTCCTTGGCCGGCCAGATTGCAAGAATCAAAGGATGCCGCTCGATCGGAATCGCCGGCGGGGACGAAAAGATCCGCTACATCACGCAAGACCTCGGCTTCGATGGAGGGCTTAATTACAAGACCGAGAAGGACTACGTCGCCCGTCTCGCGGAACTGTGTCCGGAAGGCATTGACGTTTACTTTGACAACGTCGGCGGCGCCATTACAGACGCGGTGTTGACTCTCATCAACAAGAAAGCGCGCATCGCGCTGAGCGGTCAGATATCGCAGTACAACGCAGAGAAGCCCGAAGTTGGCCCGCGGCCCTTTGCACGGCTCATCATCAAACAGGCGAAAGCGGAAGGATTTCTCGTGCCGCAGTTCGCGGACCGCTTCAAGGAGGCACTCCCTGTGATCGCACAGTGGATCAGGGAAGGCAAAGTGAAATTCCGCGAAGAGATCGTGACGGGAATTGAGAACGCGCCGAAGGCTTTCATCGGAATGCTGCAGGGAGCGAACATCGGCAAGATGCTGGTGAAGGTTGCGTAAGGGATGGCTCGATACATTGCCCTGCTGCGTGCCATCAATGTCGGCGGCCACACGGTCAAAATGGAAGTCCTGCGCGAATTGTTCTCCTCACTGCGCTTTTCGAACGTAGAGACTTTCATCGCCAGCGGAAACGTGATTTTTGAAGCCAAGGCTGCCGCGGACAGGGTCCTGGAAATGCGAATCGAAAAATTGCTGGAATCCTCGTTCGGGTACGCAGTGAGTACGTTCATTAGGACCGAGGACGAAATACGGACCATCAGCGTTTATAAACCCTTCAGCGACGAGATACTCAGCACCGCGCAAGCCTTAAATATCGGCTTTCTCCACGATCATCTCAGCCCAGCCGCCACGGAAGCGGCTATGCGTTTCCGCACGGAATTAGACGACTTCCATGTACATGGCCGTGAAATCTATTGGCTTTGCCGGGCCAGGCAAAGTGATTCCAAATTTGTCAGTAAGCCATTCGAAAAAGCCATTAAGGGCGCGGTGACATTCCGCAGTACGAAGACCATCGCCAGGCTCGCCGCAAAGTATCGTGTGGAACATTAGGATTCCCGCCGGATTCGCAATATACTGCTACGTATGGCAGGCAAGACATCTCGCAGGGGCCTCCTTGCCGCAATTGGAACTCCTATGATTTTGGCTGCTACGAACAAGGCAGGAAGCAAACTGCCGGTCATTGGAGAAGGGGACCATAAGTACGAGGTAATTCACGACTGGGGCAAACTGCCTTCGGCGATTACTTACGGGAATACCCACGGCGTCTGCGAGGACTCACAGGGACATATCTACGTCCATCACACGGTGAACGCGGCGAGCGAAAGCCACGACAGCATGGTGGTCTTTGATGCCACTGGCAAGTTCGTGAAGTCCTGGGGCAAGGAGTTCCAGGGCGGCGCGCACGGCTTGCACATTCAGAGGGAAGGGAAACAGGAATTTCTGTACTTGTGCGACACGAAACGCGGTTTGGTGGTGAAGACGACCACGAACGGCGAAGAGGTCTTCACTATTGGATATCCAACCGTGTCGGAGCAGTATCGACCTGACGCGGAGGGCAACAGAAAGAAGTACAGCCCCACGAATCTCGCCGTGGCGCCGAACGGCGACATCTACGTAGCGGATGGATACGGCTCCAGCTATATCAACCAATACACTGCGAAGGCTGAATACATTCGGACCTTTGGCGGGCCAGGGTCTGCGCCCGGACAACTTTCCTGTCCGCACGGAATTACCGTGGATATGCGGGGACCGCGGCCGGTGCTGACGGTGGCCGACCGTTCCAACAAGCGCATTCAGAACTTCACGCTGGACGGAAAACATATTGATTTTGTGAATGGCGTCAGTTCGCCATGCCATTTCAGCGAGCGCAAGGGAATTTTTGTAATTTCCGATCTGGATGCGCGCGTGACGCTGCTGGACAAAGAAAACAAGGTGATTGCGCACTTGGGTGCAGACGATCCAAAAGAAGCGCGGGCCCGCCGGACGAGGCCGCGCGAAGAATTTATAGCGGGGAAATTCGTGTGCCCGCACGGCGCCTGTTGGGACCACAAAGGGAACATCTTTGTGGTGGAATGGGTGGACGTCGGCCGCGTAACAAAACTGCGAAAGGTCTAATGAAACTACTCTATCTTCCTCTACTAGCCCTGCTGGCGCTCCCTGCGGGCGCTGTGGAAAAGGGCTTCCAATCTCTTTTCAACGGTAAGAATCTCGACGGCTGGACGCTGGTCGGCGGGAAGGGCCCCGGCTACGTCGCCCAGGACGGAATTCTGGTGTGCCCGGCCGACGGCGGCGGGAACCTTTTGACGGAGGAGGAGTTTTCAGACTTCGTCTTCCGTTTCGAGTTCCGGCTGACAGAGGGCGGAAACAATGGCGTTGGAATCCGCGCCCCCCTTGCCGGTGACATAGCCTACAGCGGCATGGAAATTCAGATACTCGATCACGACGCTCCTGTTTACCAGGGCAAACTGCGGCCCGCCCAATATCACGGCTCCATTTACGATGTGGTTCCGGCTAAGACCGGCTTCCTGAAGGAAACCGGAGAATGGAACCAGGAAGAAATCACAGCATCGGGACGGAAGATCAAGGTCGTCTTGAACGGCGTCACCATTGTGGATGCCGACCTGGATACGATTACCGATCCCGCGGTCTTGAAAAAGCATCCAGGTTTAGCCAGAACATCCGGTAGAATCGGTTTCCTGGGCCATGGGACCAAAGTCGACTTCCGGAATATTCGCGTCATGCGGCTGAAGCCTTAAACACAAATAATCATGATCAAAAACTTTATGGACTTAACTGGCCGCGTCGCCGTGGTCATTGGTGGGACGTCGGGCATCGGACGTGCAATTAGCCTTGGATTTGCAGAAGCGGGAGCGGATGTGATTCCCACCGGTCGCCGGGACGATAAGGTGAACGAGGTCTGCACCGAGATTGAAGGACTGGGCCGCAAAACGCTGCGGAAGTCGGTAGACATTCTGAACCGGCCATCTATCGATGCGTTTCGGGACGAGGTCCTGGCGAAGTTCGGTCACGTGGATATCCTGCTGAATGCGGCGGGTAAGACGTTCCGCAAACCAACCAAGGACGTCTCAGAACCGGAATGGGACGATCTGATGAACACGAACCTGACAGGGATGCTGCGCAGTTGCCAGGCCTTCCACGCAGCGCTTGTCGACAGCCGCCATGGCCGTGTCATCAACATCGCTTCGCTGAGTTCTTTTGTCGCCCTTTACGAAGTGGCCGCATATGCCGCATCCAAGGCGGCGGTACTCTCTTTCACCAAGAGCCTGGCTGTGGAATGGGCCCGTGAAGGCGTAAATGTAAATGCGATAGCGCCTGGGGTGTTTCGCACGGATCTGAACGCCAAGCTGCTGGACGGAACGGAGCGGGGAAAGGAGTTCCTGTTGCGGACGCCCATGAAACGTTTCGGGCAGACTTCGGAACTGGTGGGAGCCGCACTGCTTCTGGCATCCGACGCCGCCAGTTACATCACCGGCCAATGCATTGCGGTGGATGGCGGATTTCTGAGTTCTGGGGTAAATCAATAAAAAAAGGCGCAGCGGCCCGAAAGCCGCTGCGCCTGTACTTCAGTATTTACTGCACAGCGACGGTGACGTTACCCGAGCTGCTGTTGTTCCCGACAGTAATTACCACCGGCTGGTTCCCGGAAGCAACGGACTGCGGTATCACAACATTCACCTGTAACACGCCCGCGACCAACCCTGGCGCGGAACCGGCATACTGCACTGCTGCCGGAACGCCGCCGACGGTAACCGAGACGTTGCCCACTGGCTTCGGGAATGTGAGGCCGCTGTTGGCCGTAACCGATCCAGTAACCCCACCCGGTATTAACTGCCCTTCGCCCGTTCCGAAGATCGCAACGGCCGATCCCTTGGCTGCCGGATTGGCGGAACTGTTCGGTGTATTGTTCGCGTTCAGGATCGCGCCCTGACCAGCGGCGCCCTGACTTGCCGTAAAGATCGCGGGTGCGGTATCGGTGACCCGGACATTTGTTGCCGTCGAGTTCACCGTAGCCCGCTGGACCACGATGTTGGTTGTGGTTCGTCCGTTCACTTCATACGGCACGATCACGTTGATTTGGTTCGCCGAGACATACGTCAGCGGCGCGGGAATACCATCGAAAGTAACGACCGTATTGCCCAGGTTTGTGCTGACCATTCCATTCGAAGTCAGCTGGAGGCCGACGCCGGTGGCAGGTCCAATGGCGGTTCCGTAAATGGTGACCAGTTCACCCGGAGATACCGCGCCCGGCTGATTGTTGGCCGCATTCACGACAGCGGTGATGGTTGGCGGTCCGGCCGCAGTCACCGTGAGGGTCACTGGCACCGTTTGACTGCCGTTCGGCAGACTGGAAGAAGTAATGGTGATGTTACCGGTGTATGTACCCTGGTTCAGCGCGGATATCGCGCTCAAACTCGGCGCGACCGTGATGGTCCCCGGAGTATTGCCGCTCGCCGGGCTGACAGTAACAAAACTGCCGCCGGAGACTGCAGTAAACGCAGCCGTGAAAGGCACGTTCCCTCCGGTGCTGGTCAGTTGTAGCGTTTGGGATGGGGGCACTGTTGCCGATCCCGCGGGGAAGCTAAAGTTCAACGAGGACGGCGTCAGGCTGATCACCTGCGGATTGCCCACCGTCAATGTCACCGGGACATATACCGGGCTCGGCGTGGTGCCGGGAACCAGAACTGTAACAACGCCCTGGTAGACGCCCTGTGAAAGTCCCGCGCCATTAGCGGCGACCGTGATGGTGCCGCCCGTTCCGGAGGTTGCGGTCAACCACCCGGTTCCGTTGAGAACCGTTGCGGTTGCACCGACCGTTGCGCCTGCGGGCACTCCGGTCAACTGGATGGATTGGGAAGCCGGAGCGGATCCGTTCAGAGCCTGTACGAAGGAAAGCGAGACAGGAGCTGCCGTCACGCTGGCCGAAGCAACTGTCAGCGTTACGGGAATCATCTGTGCCGGAACGTTTGCCGATGTGCTGGAAAGCGCGATCGTTCCCTGATACACACCCGCTGCGAGACCGGTTGGATTGATGGTGAGGTTGAGGTTATTCGGAGTGGACCCTGTATTCGGAGTGACCGAAAGCCAAGTCAGCCCGGCGGGATTCGTTGTTGCGGCCGCACTGAAATTCAAGGCCGTTGTACCGTCGGTGCTGGTCAGCGAAATGGACTGCTGAACCGGCGTAGTCGAGCCGGCTACGGCGATGACGTTTATCGCGCCCTGGCTGATGTTCAACAGGGGCGTGGTGCTCGCGGTCAGTGTGACCGGAATGGTCACCGGCGTGTTGGTGCTGCCGGGTACTGTCAGCGTGACAGTTCCGTTGCAACTCGTGGGAGTTGTGATTCCGGTGGTATTGACGGAAATCACCACCTGCGCCAATTGGCCGGGTTGTGCCGGAGTCAGTCCAGTAGTGGGTGACGCCGAGAGGAAGCCGGAGCAGTTGGTGGACGAAGCGGCGACCGCATAATTCAGCGGAACGCCCGTGCTGGTCAACGTAAGGATCTGGCTCTGAGGCGAAGCTTGCCCGATCTGGAAGTTGAAATTCACGGTGGATTGTGAAGGCTTCAGCAGTGGAACATTGCTGACGACAAGAGTCACGGGGAATGTTTGTGGCGTATTTCCGGAACCCGGAGCGGTGATAGTCACATTCTCCATATAGGTGCCTGGAGCCAGACCGGAAACTACCGCGCTATTCAGTGACAGCGAAAGCGCCTGGGGAGTGGTCCCAGTGGCGGGCGAGACGGAAAGGAAATTCACGCCGCCGGTAATAGGTGTCGCTGCGGCCGTAAACGGCAGCGGGGTGCTGGAACTGGTGATCTGGACGCTCTGAGCGGTCGGTGTACCACCGCCGGTCTGGAACATGAAGTTGGCGCCCGTGCTCGGAACAAGGATCAGCGGATTGTTGCTGACCAACAGATTCACCGGAATCGTCACGCTCGGTGTCGAACTTCCTGGAGCGCTTAACTGAATCTGCCCCATACAATTTCCGGGTTGCAGACCGACTGGATTGATCTGAACTCCGATTGTTGCGGGCGTGGATGCCGATTGCTGTGTCAGAATCAGCCAGTTGGAACCGCAGCTGGATGTGTTGGCGGCGGCAGTGAAATTTATCGGGGAAGTTCCGCCGGTGGTGATCACCAGATTCTGCTGCGCCGGGTTAACGGTACCTGTCTGATAGGCGAAACTCAACTGGGACGGAGCTACGGAGAGCCCCTGTGAGGTGCCGATATTCACCGTAACGGGAACCGTGATTCCGTTCGTTCCGGGAGGCGATAGCGCGATGACCGCGTTATACACGCCGGAAGCCAAGCCGGAGGGAGTCACGCTTACATTCAGTGACGAATTTCCAGAGGGAACAATGCTCACGGAACTGGGATTCACTGAGAGCCAGTTGCCGCCGTTACCGGTGGTCGCAACGGCTGAGACCGTTAACGACGACGCTCCAGAATTCAGTACCGATAACTGCTGGTTGACGGGTAGCGTCGCACCTGCAGGCAAGTTGAAGATCAAGGACGCGGGAACCGCGGAAAGTGCCGAGGATCCGGGTCCAGGTCCAGTGCTGATGACATTGAGGGTAACCGGGACCGTAATGATGCCGTTCGCGTTACCCACCGTGACAAAGCCGCCGTAGGTTCCGATATCCAGGCCACCAGCATTGGCCGAGAGGGTTAAAGCGAGAGGTGTGGTTCCAGAAGCCGCGCTGACACTCAGCCAGCCGCTGGAGAAAACGGAAGTCGTGATGGTTTGACTCCCGGAAGTGGAGGACACGTTTAACGTTTGCGATGGGGCTGCGCCGTTTTGCGCGTTAAAGATGAATTGCGTGGGATTAACGGAGAGCGTACTGTTTTGCGCCGGAAGCCTGGCAGCCGCTCCCGCGAATACTAGCAATCCCATGCAAAGTGTTGATAATTTGAGGTGTTGTGTGTGCAAGTTCATCCTTTACTGCGGAGAAAATTTGACGTTAAAACCTAAGGGACCGCATTCTTTAGACCTCGTGCGCCCTGCAAAGTTACGCTTGCGCGGCAAATTGAGAGAGAATCCTAGTGAGGAGAAAATTTTGATGAGCATGAATCCTGACCGGCGGACCTTCCTGCAAACGGCGACTCTTGGCGCCGTAGCGTCCCTTCGCGCCATCGGAGCGAACGACAAGGTGAACGTTGCAGTCATCGGACTGGGTGGCCGCGGCCGCAACCACATGACCGAATACGCGAAATTACCGGAAGCCAACATCGGAGCGCTTTGCGATGTGGATCAGGCGGCGCTGGAGCGGGGAATCGCGTTCGTCGAAAAGGCCACCGGTAATAAGCCGAAAGGCTACTCCGACATGCGCCAGGTTTTCGCCGACAAATCCATTGATGCCGTCTCCATGCCGATTCCCAACCACTGGCATTCGCTGGCCACCATCTGGGCCTGCCAGGCAGGGAAGGATGTCTACGTGGAGAAGCCGGCCTGCCATAACGTCTTCGAGGGGAAGATGATGGTGGAGGCGGCGCGCAAGTACAAACGCATGGTGCAGATCGGTTCACAGAGCCGCAGCATGCCGCACAAGCAGAAAGCGATTGAGCTGCTTCACCAGGGTGTCATTGGCAAGGTTTACCTCGCCAAGGGTCTTTGCTACAAACGGCGGGTATCCATCGGTCACAAGGAAGACAGCCCGACGCCTCCGGGAGTCAATTGGGACATGTTCCTGGGACCTGCCCCCATGCGCGCCTTCAACGAACTGCGGTTTAAATACAATTGGCACTGGTTTTGGGACACCGGCAACGGCGATATCGGCAATCAGGGCGTCCACGAAATGGATGTCGCCCGCTGGGGCCTGGGCAAGGAGATGCCCAATTCCGTGGTGTCGAACGGCGGAAAATATGCCTACACAGATGACCAGGAAACGCCAAACACACAGATCGCCACCTTCGATTATGGCGACAGCGAGTTGATCTTCGAGGTCCGGGGCTTGATCACCGGAGACGAAGGCGGCCTGAAGGTTCGCGGGAACAACACGATCGGCAATCTCTTCTACGGCAGTGACGGCTACATGGCCGTCGATGGCGATGGGTTCCAGGTGTACAAAGGCGAGAAGCGGGAAATGGTTATGGAACAGAAGAAGGAGATGGCGGATACCGGTCCGCATATGGCCAACTTCTTAAAGGCCGTCAAGAGCCGGAACCATCAGGATCTCAACGCCGACGTTCAAATTGGAGTTACGTCCGCCGATCTCTGCCATTTGGCGAACATCAGCTACCGGACGGGTCGCAAACTCGCTTTTGACCCGGCTAGCGGAAAATTTGCAAACGACGCGGAAGCGAACAAAATGCTGACCCGCGAGTATCGCGCACCCTACGTGATCACCAACAAAGTTTAATCGTAGCCGGTGCGTGGGAGCTAGCCGATCATCCGGGCCGGCTCCCACCCGTTTTCCCGATGTCTCCCTTGCCTTTTAGCCGCATGCTGGAGACATGGCAAGCACTCTTGAAACATTCTCAAACGATCTCGCCGCTGCGGTGGAAGCCGCCGGTCAGTCGCTGCTAGCAGTCAACGGCCGTCCAAAGACGCCCTCCAGCGGCATCCACTGGCGCGCGGGCATTGTCGTCACCACCAATCACACACTGCAACAGGACGATGACATCACGGTCACCACGTCGAAGGGGGATACGCTGCCCGCAACCGTTGCTGGAAGGGATCCCGGCACCGACATCGCGGTCCTGAAAGTCCCCGGGCTGGAGATACCTGTGTCGGAACTGGCGGAAACCGCATCAGTCAAGGTAGGGCACATCGTATTGGCACTCGGACGGGGGATTACGGCCAGTCTCGGCACAATCAGTTCGAAGTCCGGTGCTTGGCGGACATGGCGCGGAGGTTCAATCGATTCCTTTATCCGCCCCGATGTAAACATTTACACCGGCTTTTCCGGCGGCGCCCTGATTGACGCGGCGGGAAAGGTGATCGGCATGAACACTTCGGGCCTCTCGCGCGGCGGAGGTTTGACGCTGCCCGCCTCCACCGTCAGCCGCGTCTGTGATGAGCTCTCCAAGCGCGGGCGGATCGCTCGCGGCTACCTGGGGATCGGAATGCAGCCGGTTCGCCTCTCCCCCACAAGTTCGGGGCTGATCGTATTGAGCGTCGAGCAGGACGGCCCTGCCCACAAAGCGGGCCTGCTGGTCGGTGACATTCTGATTGCGATCGGGAACACGCCGCTGCATGATACCGGTGATTTGCAAACGGCGCTGGCGGCCGAATTGATTGACAAGCCGGTGGTACTGAACATCGTGCGCGGCGGCAAACCAGCCGAAGTGACCGTCACCGTAGGAGAGCGCCCGTGACGGCTTCCATAACCGCGGACCTCGCGGTGGCGGCCAGCCGGCTGGCGCTCTCGACGGTGAAAATTCGCGAAGGCCGCAGCGGCATCGGGACCGGTGTGATTTGGAACGGAAGCGGCCTCGTAATCACCAATGCTCACGTAGTGAGCGGTCGCCGGGTCACGGTGGAAACGCCGGACGGACGGTTGTTTAGCGCGCACGTCAAAGTCAAGGACTCTGGCCGCGACCTCGCGGCTCTTGTCATCGAACCGCCCGGCCTTCCCTCGGCGGCAACCAGGGCCGGCTTCCCGCGTCCGGGGGAGCTGGTGTTCGCGCTGGGCAACCCCTTTGGCTTGACGGGTGCGCTTGCGACGGGCGTAGTTCATCAGGTTGGGCCTGTGGAGGGCTTGGGAACGGCCGCCTGGATTCAGGCCGATATCCGGCTTGCGCCCGGCAATTCCGGCGGCCCGCTGGCCGATTCCCAGGGTCGCGTTGTGGGAATCAACAGCATGATCGCCAGGGGCCTGGGACTCGCGGTTCCGCTGGCCGACGTCGAGAGGTTCGCCCGGTAGTGATTCGCGTTTCCGTCATCGCTGCGTCAAACATTGTCAGGGCGGGCCTGGAATCGCTCCTGCGGGCCAGCCCTTCGGTCGTTGTGGTGAGAAGCTATTCCGCCCTGAGCGAGGTGGGAGAAGAATCGGGCACCTCCATCCTGCTGCTGGATCTGGATGGCACAGAGGATGCGCCCCCAGGTTCACTGGTCCTGACAGACACTGCCGATCCGGCCTGGATCTCGCAAGCGCTGCGTGACGGCGTGCGAGCCATCCTGCCGCGCACCGCCAGTGGAGCCGAGATCATCGCCGCCGTGGAGTCGGTTGCGGCGGGGCTGGTAGTTCTTCACCGCGACTACATTCTGCTGGCGGTGCCCGGGAGCACGAATGAAACCCGGGAACTGCCGCCGCATCCCGAGCAACCTCTGACACCGCGGGAAATGGAAGTGCTCCGGATGCTGTCAGACGGGCACGGTAATAAGACCATTGCCTGGAAGATGAACATTTCCGAGCACACCGTCAAATTCCACGTCGCGTCCATTTTCTCGAAGCTAAACGTGTCCACGCGTACCGAAGCAGTCACTCTCGGCGTGCGGCTTGGATTGATCCTTCTTTAACGGGCGGAGACGCTCGCCGCGGCGCGGCCAATCTTCTGGGGAATCTGGTCGATCGCCAGGCGCACCCGCTCTTCCGGGGTCTTCAATTCCTGGGTGCGGATCAGAACTTTGTTCTGGGCGAGCATTCCTTCGTGCGCATTCACCTGGCTGATGCGGTCCGCCACTGCTTTTGCTTTTTCAATACCTTGCCGGTCCAGATAGATTTCCAGGAGGTCTTTCAACGCAGGCAAGCTTTGCGGGGCCAACTCCACGGAGCGCTCGAATGACCGCTGCGCTTGCACTGCATACCCTGGAGCGCTCAGCGGATTCGAAGTATCGGCGCGCCGCGCGAACGTCTTCCCGAGCCACTGGAAATCCATACTGCTCAGCGGGTTGATCCGGACGAGTTTGTGGAAGTACTGTGCCGCCTTCTTGAAGTCGCCCAGCATGAAGAAGCTCTT